>NZ_CP070982.1:3895000-4239331 GCF_018417595.1 Pseudomonas entomophila | reverse complement strand
GTAGGTAGGATGCGCTCGCGTGCCTCCACCACGCTGACCTTGGCGCCGAGCTTGCGGTAGGCAATGCCCAGCTCCAGGCCGATATAGCCACCGCCGACCACCACCAGGTGCTGGGGCAGTGCCTTGGGCGCCAGGGCTTCGGTGGACGAGATGATCGGCCCGCCGATCGGCAGCATTGGCAGTTCGACGCTGCTGGAACCTGTGGCCAGCAGCAGGTGTTCGCACTGGATGCGTTGGCCATCGACTTCGACGCTCTTGCCGTCGAGGATATTCGCCCAGCCGTGGATCACCTTCACGCCGTGTTTCTTCAACAGGGCGGCGACACCGCTGGTGAGGCGGTCGACGATGCCGTCCTTCCACTCGACGCTGCGGGTGATGTCCAGGCGTGGCGAGGCCACGCTGATACCCAGCGGCGACGGTTCGGTGAAGCGGCTGGCCTGGTGGAACTGCTCGGCCACATGGATCAGCGCCTTGGAGGGGATGCAGCCGATGTTCAGGCAGGTGCCGCCCAGCGCCTGGCCTTCGACCAGCACGGTGGGAATGCCCAGTTGCCCGGCGCGGATGGCGGCCACGTAGCCGCCGGGGCCGCCGCCGATGATCAGCAGGGTGGTGTTGATAATCGGTTGCATGATCACTCCACGAACAGGCAGGCGGGTTGTTCCAGCAGGCCGCGCACGGCCTGGATGAACAGGGCGGCGTCCATGCCGTCGACCACGCGGTGGTCGAACGAGCTGGACAGGTTCATCATCTTGCGCACGACGATCTGGCCGTCGATCACCACCGGCCGTTCGACCATGCGGTTGACACCAACGATCGCCACTTCCGGGGTATTGACCACCGGGGTGCTGACGATGCCACCCAGCGCGCCAAGGCTGGTCAGGGTGATAGTCGAACCGGACAGCTCTTCACGGGTGGCCTTGTTGTTGCGCGCGGCATGGGCGACGCGGGCGATCTCGCTGGCGTTGCTCCACAGGCTGCCGGCTTCGGCGTGGCGCAGCACCGGCACCATCAGGCCGTTGTCACCTTGCGTGGCGATGCCCACATGCACCGCGCCGTGGCGGGTGATGACCTGGGCTTCGTCATCGTAGGTGGCGTTGATCTGCGGGAAGTCGCGCAGGGCGACGACCATGGCGCGTACTAGGAACGGCAGCAGGGTCAGCTTGCCGCGGCTCTCGCCATGCTTGGCGTTGAGCTGCTGGCGCAGGGCTTCCAGGTTGGTGACGTCGATTTCCTCGACGTAGCTGAAGTGGGCGACACGGCGCTTGGCGTCCTGCATGCGCTGGGCGATCTTGCGGCGCAGGCCGATCACCGGCACCTGTTCGCTGTCGGTGCGCTTGCCATAACCGCCTGGCGCCTGGCCGGCGCTGGTCTGCGGCTTGCTGATGAAGGCGTCGAGGTCTTCGTGCAGGATGCGCCCGGCCGGGCCGCTGCCATGCACATAGCGCAGCTCGATGCCGGCATCCAGGGCACGCTTGCGCACGGCGGGGGAGGCCAGCGGTTTGTCGTGGGCCTCGCGTGGCACGATGGGCGCGGCGGTGTGATTCGCGCTTGCCGAGGGCTGCGGTTCAAGGCGCGCCTCGGGCTTGGTTTCGGCCTTGACCGGCGCGGGTGCCGGCTCGGCCGGCTTGGCCTGAGGCGTGTCGACATGGTTGCCGCTGCCTTCGACCTCGATGCGGATCAGCTCGCTGCCGACCGCCATCACTTCACCTGGCTGGCCGCCCAGGGCCAGCACCTTGCCGCTGACCGGCGAAGGGATTTCCACGGTGGCCTTGTCGGTCATGACATCGGCCACCACCTGGTCCTCGGCGATCACATCGCCGACCTTGACGAACCATTCCACCAACTCGACCTGCGCGATGCCTTCGCCGATGTCCGGCATCTTGATGACGTGCGTGCCCATTCAGACCTCCATGACCCGTTTCAATGCCGCGCCTACCCGCGAAGGGCCGGGGAAGTAGGCCCATTCCTGTGCGTGGGGGTAGGGGGTGTCCCAACCGGTGACGCGCTCGATCGGCGCTTCGAGGTGATGGAAGCAGTGCTCCTGGACCAGCGACACCAGTTCGGCGCCGAAACCGCAGGTGCGGGTGGCCTCGTGCACGACCACGCAGCGGCCGGTCTTCTTCACCGACGCGACGATGGTCTCCAGGTCCAGCGGCCAGAGGCTGCGCAGGTCGATGACCTCGGCGTCGACGCCGGACTCTTCGGCGGCCACCTGCGAGACATACACGGTGGTGCCGTAGGTCAGCACGGTGACGTCATTGCCGGGGCGGGTGATCGCCGCCTTGTCCAGCGGCACGTTGTAGTAGCCATCCGGCACGGCGCTGTGCGGGTGCTTGGACCACGGCGTTACCGGGCGGTCGTGATGGCCGTCGAACGGGCCGTTGTAGAGGCGCTTGGGTTCGAGGAAGATCACCGGGTCGTCGCATTCGATAGAGGCGATCAGCAGGCCCTTGGCGTCGTAAGGGTTGGAGGGCATCACGGTGCGCAGGCCGCAGACCTGGGTGAACATCGCCTCCGGGCTCTGGCTGTGGGTCTGGCCGCCATAGATACCGCCACCGCAAGGCATGCGTAGCGTGAGCGGGGAGATGAACTCGCCGGCCGAGCGATAACGCAGGCGGGCCATCTCCGAGACGATCTGGTCGGAGGCGGGGTAGAAGTAGTCGGCGAACTGGATCTCGACCACCGGGCGCAGGCCGTAGGCGCCCATGCCCACGGCGGTGCCGACGATGCCGCTCTCGGAGATCGGCGCGTCGAACACGCGCGACTTGCCGTATTTGGTCTGCAGGCCTTCGGTACAGCGGAACACACCGCCGAAGTAGCCAACGTCCTGGCCATAGACCACCACGTTGTCATCGCGCTCGAGCATGACATCCATGGCCGAGCGCAGGGCCTGGATCATGGTCATGGTGGTGGTGGACATGGCGTTTTCCAGATGGATGCTGTTGTTGTGATCGTTCATCTCAGACCCCCAGTTCCTGGCGCTGACGGCGCAGGTGGTCGGGCATTTCCTTGTACACATCCTCGAACATCGAGGCGGCGCTGGGGATATGGCCATTGCTCAGGGTACCGAACTGCTCGGCGTCCTTCTGCGCCTTGATCACCTCGGCCTCAAGCTCGGCGCTGACCGCCTGGTGCTCTTCTTCGGACCAGTGGCCGGCCTTGATCAGGTGCTGCTTCAGGCGCGCGATCGGGTCGCCCAGCGGGAAGTGGCTCCAGTCGTCGGCGGGGCGGTACTTCGATGGGTCGTCCGAGGTCGAGTGCGGGCCGGCGCGGTAGGTGACCCACTCGATCAGCGTCGGGCCCAGGCCGCGGCGGGCGCGTTCGGCGGCCCAGCGCGAGGCGGCGTAGACCGCGATGAAGTCGTTGCCGTCCACCCGCAGCGAGGCGATGCCGCAACCCACGCCACGGCCGGCGAAGGTGGTCGATTCGCCCCCGGCGATGGCCTGGAAGGTGGAGATCGCCCACTGGTTGTTGACCACGTTGAGGATCACCGGCGCGCGGTAGACGTGGGCGAAGGTCAGGGCGGTGTGGAAGTCGGACTCGGCGGTGGCGCCGTCGCCGATCCACGCTGAAGCGATTTTCGTGTCGCCCTTGATCGCCGAGGCCATGGCCCAGCCGACCGCCTGGACGAACTGGGTGGCCAGGTTGCCGCTGATGGTGAAGAAACCGGCCTCGCGCACCGAGTACATGATCGGCAGCTGGCGGCCCTTGAGCGGGTCGCGGGTGTTGGACAGCAACTGGCAGATCATCTCCACCAGCGACACCTCGCGGGCCATCAGGATGCTCTGCTGGCGGTAGGTGGGGAAGCACATGTCGGTGCGGTTCAGGGCCAGGGCCTGGCCGCTGCCGATGGCCTCCTCGCCCAGGCTCTGCATGTAGAAGGACATTTTCTTCTGGCGCTGGGCGACCACCATGCGGCTGTCGAAGATGCGCGTCTTGAGCATGGCGCGCATGCCTTGGCGCAGCACCTCGGGGGCGATGCCCTCGGCCCAGGGGCCGACAGCATTGCCGTGCTCGTCGAGCACGCGCACGAGGCTGCCGGAGAGGTCGGCGGTATCGGCGGGTTCGACATCGATCGGGGGCTTGCGGACTTGACCCGCGTCGTTCAGGCGCAGGTAGGAGAAATCGGTCTGGCAGCCTGGCCGGCCTGTAGGCTCGGGCACATGCAGACGCAGGGGGGCGTACTCGTTCATGCTTTTTACGCTCGCTCGAATGTTGTTTTTGTGAGCTTTGAAGCGGCCGCCGCTGAGTACCGGCTTGTGACTGGTAAGTCAGCGTCTTTTACATCATAGGGGGACGGCGGGAGAATTTTTCTCTCAAGTTCGTTGCGTTTATTCGGCGGCGCAGATAAACATTCCGTATAAACACAAAAACCAGGTGAATTTGTCTCATGCGCAAACTGGATCGCACCGATATCGGCATCCTCAACAACCTTCAGGAAAACGCGCGGATCACCAACGCTGAGCTGGCGCGTTCGGTCAATCTCTCGCCCACACCCTGCTTCAACCGGGTCAAGGCCATGGAGGAGCTGGGGGTGATCCGCCAGCAGGTGACGTTGCTGGCGCCCGAGGTGCTGGGGCTGGACGTGAATGTGTTCATCCATGTCAGCCTGGAGAAGCAGGTGGAGCAGTCGCTGCACCGTTTCGAGGAGGAGATTGCCGAGCGTCCGGAGGTGATGGAGTGCTACCTGATGACCGGCGACCCGGACTACCTGCTGCGGGTGTTGCTGCCGAGCATCCAGGCGCTGGAGCGGTTTCTCGATTACCTGACGCGCTTGCCGGGGGTGGCCAACATTCGTTCCAGCTTTGCCTTGAAACAGGTGCGTTACAAGACCGCATTACCGTTGCCGGCCAATGGCATGACATTGCGTGAGCAATAACCTGGGCTGGCCCTTTCGCGGGTTTACCCGCGCATAGTGCGCCACGGAATCGGGGTGCTTGATATTTTAAACACCCCAGGCCTATGTTGTGCTCGTCGCCATTCCCGGCATGCGAAAACAACAAGAAGGACAGCGTCATGACGACCGAAGGCCCGCGCAACCAGGCAGAGCACCTGAAGGGCATCGACGAGATCGAATGTGTCACCCCGGACCTCAATGGCGTTCCACGCGGCAAGGTGATGACCGCCGAAGGCTTTCTCGAGGGCCGCCGCCTGCAGATGGCGCGCGGTGTGCTGCTGCAGTGCATCATGGGTGGTTACCCACCGGCGCGGTTCTACGGCAGTGATGACGGTGACCTGGCGCTGGTGGCCGATCCTGAGCAGGTTCATCGCCTGCCTTGGAGCGATGAGCCTCGCGCCCTGGCCATTTGTGACGCGGTGGAACTCGATGGCACGCCGTCTGGCCTGTCCAGCCGCGGCCAGCTCAAGGCAGTGATCGCCCGATACGCCGAGCGTGGGTTGGTGCCTGTGGTAGCCACCGAGCTGGAGTTCTTCGTCTTCGCACCGAACCACGACCCGAGCCAGCCCTTCCAGCCGCCGCTGGGCAAGGACGGTCGCCGGGAAATGGGCCACTCGGCCTTCAGCGTCAGTTCCAACAATGGTCTGCGTCCCTTCTTCAACGAGGTCTACCGCTGTATGGCGGCGTTGGGCCTGCCGCGCGACACCTTCATGCACGAGATGGGTGTCAGCCAGTTCGAGATCAACCTGCTGCACGGCGACCCGCTGCTGCTGGCCGACCAGACCTTCCTGTTCAAGCACCTGCTCAAGGAGGTGGCGCTGCGTCACGGGCTGACCGTGGTGTGCATGGCCAAGCCGCTGGCGCATACCCCCGGCAGCTCGATGCACATTCACCAGAGCCTGGTGGACATCGCCACCGGGCGCAATGTGTTCAGCGACGAGCAGGGCAGGGCGACCGACACCTTCCACCATTTCATCGGCGGCTTGCAGGCGTGCCTGGCCGACTTCACCGTGCTCTTCGCGCCGAACGTCAACTCTTACCAGCGCCTGTGTCACCCCTACGCATCGCCCAACAATGCCTGCTGGTCCGAGGACAACCGTGCGGCCGGGTTGCGCATTCCGGCCAGTTCGCCGGCGGCGCGACGGGTCGAGAACCGTTTGCCGGGCGCTGACGCCAACCCTTACCTGGCCATCGCCGCCAGCCTGGCTGCGGGCTTGCATGGCATCGAGCGGCAGATCGCTCCGGCAGCGGCGATCCAGGGTGAGTTCGAGGTGCCAGAGCACCTGAGCCTGCCTTGCACCTTGCATGCGGCGTTGGAGCGCCTCAAGCGCAGTGAGCTGGCGCGGGAATTGTTCGGCCGGGAGTTCATCGAAGGCTACATCGCCACCAAGACCCTGGAGCTGACCGATTTCTTCGACGAGATCACACCCTGGGAGCGGCGCGTGCTGGCGGCACAGGCCTGAGCGCGACACGACCCTCTCTGGATGCGCCCCCGGCGGCCACTTTCACCGCCGGGGGCCTGCGTCGCGACGGATTTGCCCTTATGCTTGGCTGCAACCCAACGCCACCTGATCAAGGAGCTTGACGGGACGTATGCGAAACATCTGGAAGCCGTTTCAGTCGCTGTACTTTGCCGCCCTGATGATGTTGATCGGCTCGGGCTTGCTCAGCACCTACCTGGCGCTGCGCCTGGCCGCGGACCATGTCGACAGCCTGTGGGTCGGCGCGCTGATGGCGGCCAACTACTTCGGCCTGGCAGTCGGTGGCAAGGTAGGGCACCGGTTGATCGGTCGGGTCGGGCATATCCGTGCCTATGCCACCTGTGCCGGCATCGTTGGCGCGGCGGTGCTCGGGCATGGCCTGACCAGTTGGCTGCCGGCCTGGGTCGGGCTGCGGATGATCGTTGGCCTGGGGATGATGTGCCAGTACATGGTCATCGAGAGCTGGCTCAACGAGCAGGCCGATGCCAAGCACCGTGGCGCGGTATTCAGCGGCTACATGATCGCCTCGTATCTGGGGTTGGTGCTCGGTCAGCTGATTCTCGTCGTGCACCCGCAGCTGGGGCCGGAGCTGCTGATGCTGGTGGCCATGTGCTTCGCCCTGTGCCTGGTGCCGGTGGCGATGACCCGGCGCATCCACCCCGCGCCCTTGCGCCCGGCACCGATGGAACCGAAGTTCTTCATCAAGCGGGTGCCGCAATCGCTGTCCACGGTGCTTGGCTCGGGCCTTATCGTGGGTTCTTTCTACGGTCTGGCACCGTTGTATGCAGCCAACCAGGGGCTGAGCACCGAGCAGATCGGCTTGTTCATGGGTAGCTGCATCTTTGCCGGGTTGGTGGTGCAGTGGCCGCTGGGTTGGCTGTCCGACCGATATGACCGCGCGGTATTGATCCGTGGCGCGGCCATTGGCCTGGCGCTGGCCTCGGCGCCCTTGGCGATCCTGCCAGGCGTGCCGTTGGAGCTGTTGTTTGCCATCGGTTTCGTCATTTCGCTGTTGCAGTTCTGCCTGTATCCGCTGGCAGTGGCCTTTTCCAACGACCATGTGGAGAGCGAGCGACGGGTATCGCTCACGGCCATGCTGCTGGTCACCTACGGCGTGGGGGCCTGTATCGGGCCTTTGGTGGCCGGGGTGCTGATGAAGCTGCTGGGGCCGCAGATGCTGTATGCCTTCTTCCTGTTCTTTGCCCTGGTGCTGGTCTGGCGTATCCGGCCCAAGGCGGTCACCGGGTTGCACCAGGTGCAGGACGCGCCGCTGGGGCACGTGGCCATGCCGGCGGCGGGTTCGCCGTTGTCGGCGGCGCTCGATCCACGGGTCGACGAGCAGACGGTGCAGGAGGTGATGCAGGCGCCGGTGGCGGCAGAAGATACCGAAGAGGATGACAAGGGTTCGGTGTAGGAGCGGCTTCAGCCGCGATCACCCGCGAAGCGGGTGCCAGATACCGCATCGCCTGTATCGCGGCTAAAGCCGTTCCTACAGAGGTCTGGGCAAATGAAAACGCCACCCGATGGGTGGCGTTTCTGCGTTCAGCGGCCGATCAATAGTCGTCTTTATCGAAGCGCCGCGCCTCGCGCTGCAATTGGTACACGAAGCTTTCGATCTTGCGCTGCGCCTGGCCATTGAGGTTGTGGAAGCGCACACCGGCGAAGGTGGTGTTGATGCGCTCCTCGAAATGCAAGTGGCGCAGCTCGACCATGGTGTCGCTCAGGCCCAGCGGGTTGCCGGCCTTGAAGCGTTCGTAGACCTGGCCCAGTTGCAGGCGATCTTCGACATTGCCGTCGAAGCGCAGCTTGCAACCGGTGGCGGAGATGTCCAGCAGCTTGCCGCGCAGGGCGCCATTGCCCTTGAGGTGGGTGCCGTCGAGGACGATGTCGACCAGTTGCGAAAGCTTCAAGGCGGCGCGGAAGGCACTGCGGCGCTGGTGGTAGGTGACTTCTTCAGGCAGCGGGCCGCGGTAGCAGCGGTGACCGTCGATTGCGCTGACGGTCAGCGGGGTGTTGCATTCCCAGGCGATGCGTACACCGTCGTGGAAGCCTTCGACGCGGAACGGTTCGCCGTTCTCGATGTATTTTTCGCCGTCGCGCGGGATCATTTCGTCCAGCGCCAGGGCGTTGCTGTCCCGGTCGACGTGCACCACGTAGCTCTGGAACCGCTGGCTGCGCTCGTGGAAGCTGATGATCAGCGGGTCGTGGCTCTCCAGCAGCTGGCGCAGGTTGGCCGCAATCTCCAGAGGCGTGGTGAGCACCTTTGGCGGCTGGGGAGCATCGGATTCATTGAACACGGGTTATCAATCTCCAGGCAAAAACGACACACGCAAGTAACGGCATTTTGCCAGTATGTTCCGTGCCTTGATAGAACTAATCACACCTGACCAAGCGCCTGGGGCCTGTCCATTGGCGAAGTGGTGCCACGGCTGTCGTAGAGCGACGGAGAATCGCCGCCCATGAGGATTCTGATCTGGTTGGCCGTGGCGTACTGCTGTACCTGGATGATCCGGCCATTGGTCTCGTTGACCTTCTGGCAGGCATCCATCAACTGGGTGAGCACATCGAGTTGTTGCAGGATGATCTCGCCGTTGGGCGACTGTGCGGCCACCGCCTGCACACCGGCGCGGTCGGCGGTGAGGCCGAGGCTGGCGAGCAGCTGGTTGCGCCGCAGGCCCTGCTGCTCGAGCAACACGATCAACGACTGCTTGCGGGCCAGGATCTGTTCCAGCATTCCCATTTCCCGGCCATGCAGGGCCACCGCTTCCTTTTGTAGAAGGTCGAGCAGTTCCTGCGTGGGTGCGATGTCATCTTCGATCAATTGCAGCAGAGTGATGTCGTGCATGGCTAACTCTTGGCTTGTTGCGTCCTTGAAGTCAGCGCGCCTGGAGGTCAGCGCTGGGCTTCGAAATCGAGCAGTTTGCTGGCGACCCGGCCGGCATCGACCTTGTAGCTGCCGTCGGCGATCGCCTGTTTCAACTCGGCCACGCGGGCGCTGTTGACTGCCGGCTGATCGCGCAGCTTGTCGCTGATCTTCTGCAACTGCTGTGCCTCTTGGCTGAGGTGTACCGCTTCTCCGCTGGCATTGGCCTGTTTGGGCGCGACGTTTGCGGCGCCGGCCTTGTCAGCCTGGCCGGCCGCGGCATTGCCACGCACGCCGCCCGTGACGGACGGAGAATTATTCAAACGACTGAAGTCGATGACCATGATCAGAACCTCTGGGTATTTGGACGCATGCCTGGTTTTCGGCCAACCCGAAAGAAACTTTAGGCAGGAATGCATCACCGCCGGTCAGTTGGCTTGCGTAACCCGATTTCCGACACAGTTTAGGGGGAGTGCCTACTCACCGCCAGCTTTCTGTCGTCTTCCTGTCGCCCTTTTCCCCTACATGGCCACCTCGACCTGGCCGGGGCCGGTCACCCGCGCCTTGACCACCCGCTTGGAGTTCAGGTTGCGCACCCGGATCTGCGCTTCCAAGCCGCCCCTGTCCAGCGCTTCGCCGGGCATGCGCACGCTGAGGCCGCCACTGCGGGCGACGATCACCACCTGGTCGCCCTTGCGGATCACATCGGCCTGCTCCATGTGCTGCTGGGTGAGCACCTGGTCGAGCACGGTGGGGCGCACCAGCTTCATGCCCACGGCCTGTTCCAGCTGGGTGAGGTAACCTTGCGTCAGGGTGCCCACGTCGCGCTCGCGCAGGGCGACATCGCCCTGGTCGATCACGCTTTCACGCTTGAGCGGGCGGGTCATCACCACGACTTCGCGTAGCAGGCGTACTTGGGCCGGCACGAATACCGTCCAGGGCGCGGTGCCGTCGCAACGCACCTTGACCGTGACCCGCCCCAGCGGTGTCGGGCTCTCCAGTGAAGCGTCCAGCTGTTGGCTGCACAATGGCATGCGCAGGCGCGGGTCGAGGGTGTTGACCTGAATGTCGTAGCGGCCCTGGGTCTGGGTGGTTGCCAGATAATCCTCTACGGTGAATTCAAGAAACCCCTGGGTGACACCGATAAGCTGTTCAGGCAAGGTAAACGCATCCGCCAGCGTGCGAACGCCGGGTGCCAGCAGGCACATCGCGGCGAGCGAGCCGGTCAGCAGGTGCGTCAGTCGTCGGAAAAATGTCGTTTTCGTGTACATGACGCTCAAAAAAGCAAAGCCCGTGCCGACTTGGTAAACAGGCAATCGTTGAAGGAGACTGGCATGGCTGGAGTGATGGATTCGGTCAACCAGCGCACGCAACTGGTGGGGCAGAATCGCCTGGAGCTGCTGTTGTTTCGCCTCAATGGCGAACAGCTCTACGGCATCAATGTGTTCAAGGTCCGGGAAGTGCTGCAGTGTCCGGAACTGACGCTGCTGCCCAGGTCCCACCCAGTGGTGCGCGGCGTGGCCAATATTCGCGGGGCGACCATCCCGATCCTGGACCTGTCGATGGCGACCGGGCTGCCAGGGCTGCAGGAAGAAACGCGCAACAGTTTCGTGATCATCACCGAGTACAACACCAAGACCCAGGGCTTCCTGGTGCACTCGGTCGAACGCATCGTCAACATGAACTGGGAAGAGATCCACCCGCCACCCAAGGGCACCGGGCGTGATCACTACCTCACCGCTGTGACCCGGGTCGACAATCGCATGGTCGAGATCATCGATGTGGAGAAGGTGCTGGCGGAAGTGGCACCGTCGTCCGAGTCGGTGTCGGCGGGGGTGGTGGATGCCGAGGTGCAGGACAAGGCCGTGATGCTGCGGGTGCTGACCGTCGACGACTCGTCGGTGGCGCGCAAGCAGGTCAGCCGTTGCCTGCAGACCGTGGGGGTCGAGGTGGTGGCGCTCAACGACGGTCGCCAGGCCCTGGACTACCTGCGTAAGCTGGTGGACGAGGGCAAGCGTCCGGAGGATGAGTTCCTCATGATGATCTCGGATATTGAAATGCCAGAGATGGACGGCTATACCCTGACCGCTGAGATTCGCAGCGATCCGCGCATGCAAAAGCTGCACATCTGCCTGCATACTTCGTTGTCCGGGGTATTCAACCAGGCGATGGTCAAGAAGGTCGGTGCCGATGACTTCCTGGCCAAGTTCAGGCCGGATGATCTCGCTCAGCGCGTGGTCGACCGGATCAAGGCGTCCCATTGAAACGGCCGGGGCCTGTCCCCGGCGCTAGCGATTTAGAAAGAGGCGGCAGCATTGTCTACGGGTAATTTGGATTTCGAACAGTTCCGGGTCTTCCTGGAGAAAGCCTGTGGCATCCTGCTGGGCGAGAATAAGCAGTACCTGGTCTCCAGCCGTCTCAACAAGCTGATGGAGCAGCAGGGCATCAAGTCCCTTGGCGAGCTGGTGCAGCGCATCCAGGCGCAGCCACGGGGCGGCCTGCGCGAACAGGTGGTCGATGCCATGACCACCAACGAGACGCTGTGGTTCCGCGACACCTATCCGTTCGAAGTGCTCAAGAACAAGGTGATCCCGGAGTTCATCAAGAACAACCCGGGCCAGCGCCTGCGCATCTGGTCGGCGGCCTGTTCGTCGGGGCAGGAGCCGTATTCGATCTCGATGTCGATCGATGAGTTCGAGCGCACCAACCTCGGCCAGCTGAAGATGGGCGCGCAGATCGTCGCCACTGACCTTTCCGGTGCCATGCTCAACAACTGCAAGACCGGCGAGTACGACAGCCTGGCCATTGCCCGCGGCTTGTCCCAGGAGCGCCTGCAGCGCTACTTCGACACCAAGGGGCCTGGGCGCTGGGCGATCAAGCCGCCGATCCGCAGCCGCGTCGAGTTCCGCTCCTATAACCTGCTCGACAGCTACGCGCCGCTGGGCAAGTTCGACATCGTGTTCTGCCGCAACGTGCTGATCTACTTCTCGGCCCAGGTCAAGAAGGACATCCTGATGCGTATTCACAGCACGCTGAAACCGGGCGGGTACCTGTTCCTGGGTGCCTCCGAGGCGCTCAACGGGTTGCCGGACCATTACCAGATGGTGCAGTGCAGCCCGGGCATCATCTACCAGGCCAAGTAAGGCTGGATGAGGCAAAAAAAGGCCGGTATCTCGCGATACCGGCCTTTTTTATTGGCCAATCGGGTGGTTCGCCTGTAGGAACGGCTTTAGCCGCGATGCGGGCGACGCGGTGCCTGGCACCCGCTTCGCGGGTGATCGCGGCTGAAGCCGCTCCTACAGAGGGGGCGTTGCATCAATGGGTTCAGAAGTCGTAGCGCACCTTGGCCGAGAACACGTCGGCATCGAAGCCTGACTTGCCGACGTAGTCGTAGTTCAACCCGACGGTGACCGCGCCCAGCTTGTAGTCGGCGCCCACGCCGGCCTCGTAGCTGTTGCGCGCGGTGCTGGCGCCGTTGGTCACGAACGGTGTGCCGCCCACCAGGAAGGTCGAGGTGTTCTGCACCTTGTCGGCGGCGAAGTCGTGATAGGTCATCAGCTTGAACTGCGGTTCCAGGGTGCCGGCACCCAGGGCATAGCTACCTGCCAGGCGCACGCCGGCGCCCAGCTCGATGGCTTCGTAGCGCTGGTCTTCGAGCTTCAGTGCGGCGGACGAGCCTTTCTCCTTGTAGCCATCGATGTCGACGCGGTTGTAGCGCGCGGCCAGGCGCGGTTCGACCAGCCATTGCGAGCTGGCCTGCCAGGTGTAGCCGGCGATCAGGTTCAGGCCCAGTTGCTTGCTGTCGTAGTCGGACTTGGCGCGGGTGCTGGCGATGTCGCGCTTGCCTTCGTTGTCGTTGAAGCCGTAGGTGAGGTTGCCGTCGACGAAGTAGTTGCCCAGCTCATAGCCGCCGTACAGGGTGAAGGCGTGGCCCTCGACGTCGGTCTTGCTGCCGCTTTTGCCGTTGACGTCGGTATTGATGAAGCTGTACGCCACGCCCAGGGTCAACTGGTCGTCGAGCTTGCCGTCGGCACCGACGGCGATGCCGCGGCTGTAGGCGTTGTAGCCGGCGATGCCGTCGCGGCGTTGCTGGGTGGCGTCGCTGTACAGGGTCTGCACCCACACGCCGGTGTCCTTGAGCGTGTCGCCCGAGGCGACCCCGCGCAGGCCGCTGGTGCGGTTGAGGGTGATGTTGGTGATCAGGCGCTGGCTGGCGGTGGCGGCCTGGCGGGCGCCGTCGCTGACGTCCGGGGCCAGTTGCTCGGCCAGTCTGGTCAGTTGTGCTTCGTCGGCTTGCGAGGCGATGCGCAGCAGTGGGTCGTCCTTGCTCAATAGCGCCAGCAGGCCGGAACCGGTTAGCCCGTTCAGGGCATGCTGGGCGTTGTTGTCGCCGCCTTGTTCCTGGACCATCTGGTCGATGGCCTGTTCCGACTTGGTGTTGACCTCGACATAGACCTTATTGTCTTCCAGGGTGCTGGTGCGCACGTTCAGCAGCGCCGATGTGCTGACCACCTTGGGCTTGCCGTTGGGGTCTACGGCCTGGCCGCTGGCGTCGAGCACCTGGACCTGCCCGGCCTCGAGCAGCAGATAGCGCCCGCCAGTGGGCAGGTAGTCTTCGCTCTCGGGGGCCAGCGCGATTCGTGCATCCTGGCCGAACTCGGCAATACCGCTGACCTTGAGCACGGGCAGGGCTGGGTTGCTCTCCTCGCTCAGGTACAGGCCCAGCGAAGAGTGGTCAGCAACCCGCAGGTTGCCTTCGAGGTTAATCTGTTGGCTGTCCAGGTTGAAGGTGATCGGAGGCTCGTCGGCGCTGCCGACCTCGAGCCAGCCGCCATCGCGCAAGCGGATGTTGCCCTGAGAGGGGTAGTAGGCGCCATAACTGGCATTACCCTCGACTTCGATGTTGGCCAGGCCATTGAGGTCGCCCAGGATATCGCTGCCCTCGCGCATGATCAGCTCTACCGGGCGGTTGCTGGTGGTGGCATCGACAGCCACCCTGGACCAGATCCGGCCGCTGTTGAAGATGTTCAGGTCGCCGTTGGCCTTGTATTGCGGCTGCAGGCCCGGCCCGTCATAGGCGACATTGCCGACCTTGATCGCGATGTTGCCGGCAGTGATCCTTCCGGTGTTGACCACATGGTTGCCGATGCCGCCGACCAGGGTGGTGCCGTCCAGGTTGATGCCGATCGATTCCTGCGCCCCGATGTACAGCAGGCCGGTGTTGGTCACGCCGGCCAGGACGCTGCCGGTGGTGGCATCGATACCGATTGCGCTGGGGCCGACGACATTGATTTCGCCATTGTTGATGACCCGCCCTTCAAGGCTCGCGCCAGCGAGGTCGATACCGCGCGATTGCGTGCCGTTGCTGACGATGCGCGCGCCATTGGCATTGATCAGGTCGCCATTGATGACCGTGCGACCGCCATTGTGAGTGCTCAAGTCGATGGCGGCCTTCGGTGGGGCGAAAGGCCCCGAGGTCATATCACCGCCTGCCTGCAGCAGTCCTTCGTTGACCAGGTCGCCGTCGAGCACGGTCGCGCTGATCTTCAGGGCGGAGCCTTGCGCGCTGGTGGTCTTCACGATGCCGCGGTTATAGAAGTAGCCGTTGAGTTCGCTGTCGGCAATACGGATGCCGTCGACCCCGCTCTTCGAACCGAAGGTGTTGCCTTTGTTGGCGTTGATCGCGCTATCGAACGCCAGGTCACCCTGCACCTTGGCATCGACCAGGTCGATGGCGGTGCGGAAGATGTCGGTGGAACTCCCGGTGAATGTGAGATCGTCGCCGTAGGTCTGGTGCTGGCTGCTATAGCCGGCATCCGTCAGGACGATGGTCTGGGGGGCGGGTACTGCCAAGGCAGGCAGAGGGCTGGCGCCGATGGTCAGGGCCAGCAGGGTCTTGCGGAAGGTGGGCGCAGGCACGTTTTCGTTCCTTGGAAATCGTCTTGGGAAGCGGCGCGCATCCATGCGTGACGGGAGGTCTGCAATCCTCTCGGGAGTGGCCTTCGGGCACGCCTCTGCGCGGGGAGCGAATCCTATCCCAGGTAGTGGCACATTGACACTTCTATTGACGTCAATTTTTTGATTTGCCGCTTTTGCCGCCTGTCATTTGCCGCTCGCGCCCCACGAGGCGGAAGCACTTTGCCGCTTTTCTGGCAGCTGCCGGGCGACAGAAAGGGCGAGAGGCCAGTATTTATCGGGGATTTATTGGTTGGCACAACCCTTGCTAAAGCTTTGCCAACGAAATTCTGGTCAACCTTCGAAGGTTTCCCCGACATGAGCATCAGCTTCGACAAAGCGCTCGGCATCCACGAAAAGGCATTGGGCTTCCGCGCCCAGCGCGCCGAGGTGCTGGCCAATAACATCGCCAACGCCGACACGCCCAACTACAAGGCGCGTGACATGGACTTCTCGTCGGTGCTCGCCGCCGAGGCGGACAAGCAGCAGAAGGGGCGCATCGCCCTCGACCGTACCAACAGCCGTCACATCGAGGCCGAAGGCCTGGCGATGGCCGACGACACGCTGCAGTACCGTACGCCGATGCAGCCGTCGATCGACCAGAACACCGTGGATGCCCAGATGGAGCAGTCGAACTACGCCGAGAACGCCGTCGGCTTCCAGGCCAGCTTCACCCTGCTCAACAGTAAATTCAAAGGGCTGGTCGCAGCCCTGCGCGGAGAGTGACCATGTCCCTTGCCAGTGTCTTCAATATCGCCGGTAGCGGCATGAGCGCGCAGAACACGCGCCTGAACACCGTTGCCTCGAACATCGCCAACGCCGAGACCGTCTCGTCGAGCCTCGACCAGACCTACCGCGCCCGTCACCCGGTGTTCGCCACCACCTTCCAGCAGGCCCAGGGCGGCGTCGGCCAGTCGCTGTTCGAAGACCAGGGCGAGGCGGGGCAGGGTGTGCAGGTCAAGGGCATCATCGAGGACCAGAGCAACCTCGAGGCGCGCTACGAGCCGAACCATCCGGCAGCGAACAAGGATGGCTACGTCTACTACCCCAATGTCAACGTGGTCGAGGAGATGGCTGACATGATCTCCGCCAGTCGTGCGTTCCAGACCAACGCCGAGCTGATGAACACCGCCAAGACCATGATGCAGAAAGTGCTGACCCTGGGTCAGTGATAAGGATACCGGACCATGGCAGTCGAAAGCACAACTGGCGTGAACCTCAATGATGTCCTGAAGAACTCGGGCGTCAGCGACGGCACGACCAAGAAGCCCACCACCGAGAAGACCGACAAGAACGCCCTGGGCAAGGATGCGTTCCTGCAGCTGCTGGTCACCCAGATGAAGCACCAGAACCCGCTGGATCCCCAGGACAACGGCGAGTTCGTGGCCCAGCTGGCGCAGTTCAGCAGCCTGGAGGGTATCCAGACCCTCAACAGCTCGGTCAACTCGATCATCAGCGGCATGGGCTCGTCCCAGGCGCTGCAGGCCTCGTCCCTGGTCGGGCGCTCGGTGATCGTGCAGAACGAGAAGGCCATGGTCGACACCACCAAGAGCTTCACCGGCCAGGTGGTCGTGCCGCAGAACATCACCGAGGGCAAGGTCACCATCAAGGACAAGGATGGCAACGTGGTCAAGACCATCCAGTTGGGCGAGCAGAAGAAGGGCAACGCCGACTTCATCTGGGACGGCACCAACGACAAGGGCGAGAAGCTCAGCCCGGGCAACTACACCTTCACCGCCACCACCATGGTCGATGGCAAGGCGGCGACCATGTACACGCTGCTGCCGGCCACGGTGAACAGCGTCAGCTTCCAGAACGGCGGCGAGATGATGCTCAACCTTGCCGGGATCGGCAAGCTGGGTATCTCCAAAGTACAAACCATCGGAATCTAAGGCCGCTAGAACGGCAGAAGGAGCGAACACATGTCTTTCAATATCGGCCTTAGCGGTCTTTACGCAGCCAACAAGCAACTGGATGTCACCGGCAACAACATCGCCAACGTCAACACCAACGGCTTCAAGTCGTCGCGTGCCGAATTCGCCGACGTCTACGCCGGCGCCAACCGCCTGGGCGTGGGCAAGAACCAGGTCGGCAACGGCGTGCGCCTGGCCAACGTGTCGCAGCAGTTCGGCCAGGGTGACGTGAACAACACCGGCAACGTGCTGGACATGGGTATCCAGGGTCAGGGCTTCTTCGTCCTGTCCGACAACGGCTCGCTGAGCTACACCCGTGCCGGTGCGTTCCAGACCAACAAGGACAACTTTGTCGTCACCTCCGACGGCATGCGCCTGCAGGGCTATGCCGCCGATGCCAACGGCAAGATCCAGAAAGGCGTGCTGACCGACCTTAAGATCGACACCTCGGCGCTGGCACCCAAGGCCACCACCCTCGTCGACCAGGGCATCAACCTGAACTCGTCGGCCCTCGATATCCCGCTGCAGGTTCTGGACAACAGCACGCCGCCAGTAATGGTGCCGAACAAGCCGTTCGACCCGGCTGACCAGAGCACCTATACCAAGTCGTTCCCGACCAAGGTGTACGACAGCCAGGGTAACGAGCATGTCATGGAGCAGTTCTACCGCAAGACCGGTACCAACCAGTGGACCGTGTACTCTCTGGTCGACGGCCGCAACCCGTTCACCCCGGGTGCCGCCGCACCTGCCGGCACCACGCCGCTGACCGGCACCATCACCTTCAATCCTGATGGCAGCGTGCAGTCGATGACGGCGGCCTCCACCGGTGTGCCGACCACTCCGGCGGGGCAGTTCGACTGGAGCGTCACCAACAACATCTTCACCATGAAAGGCTGGGTGCCAGCCGCCAAGGACTCCGCCGGCAACTGGGGATCGAATGGCGCAGTCGGCAACGCCGATGGCATGCGTCTGTCGATGAACAGCACCACCTCCTACAACACCGAGACCGCGCGTATGTCGCAGTCCCAGGACGGCTACGCCACCGGTATCCTGTCGAACCTGTCGATCGACTCCACCGGCGTGATGTTCGCCAGCTTCAGCAACCAGCAGTCCCGCGCCATCGGCCAGGTCGCCATCGCCAGCTTCGCCAACCCGCAGGGCCTGCAGCAGATCGGCGGCACCCGCTGGAAAGAGTCGTTCGCTTCGGGTATCCCGGGCATCGATGCGCCGAAGACCGGCACCCTGGGCAGCGTCGAGTCCAACTCGCTGGAAGCGTCCAACGTCAACCTGACCCAGGAGCTGGTCGAGCTGATCAAGGCGCAGAGCAACTACCAGGCCAACGCCAAGACCATCTCCACCGAAAGCACCATCATGCAGACCATCATCCAGATGACCTGATGGTCGCTGGCCGGTCGCCGCGCTACGCGTAACCACACGAACCCCTTTCTCGCGAAGGGGTTCGTCGTCTTTGAGGGTTGGCTCATGAAAACACTGATCGTCGCTGCCGCCGCGGCGTTCTGCCTGCTCCAGGCCCAGGCCGCCATGGCGCCCTGGTGGCGTTGGGAAAGCCAGGCCGATGGGCGCCTGGTCTGCTCGCAATGGTCGCCGGGTGATGGCTGGAAACGCTTTGCCGGGCCCTTCGACAATGCCGCCTGCCGGGAGCTTTGACGCAAGGCAAAAAATGATGGCGTGAGGCCATCGATTGCTGCATTTCCTTCGGGTATGATCCGCGACATACCCATTCGTTTGCGTGTCTCGCAACGCTTCTCTTCCAAGGATCGGAACACTTGAAAAGCAGTAAGGATGCTGGCGCACGCGTGCTGCCGGAACGGCTGTCCGTGGCTTTGAAAAAGGGCTTGATCGGAGCGGCCCTGTTCTCGGGTGTGATCAACCTGTTGGCGTTGGTCGGCCCCTTGTTCATGCTCGAAGTCTACGACCGGGTCATCCCCAGCCGCAGCCTGCCCACGCTGGTGGCACTGGGGTTGCTGGTGCTGGGTGTCTACGTGGTGTTCGCGCTGGTCGACATCATTCGTGCCCGGGTCATGTCGCGGGTGGCTGCGTCTGTCGACAGCGCGCTGTCGGCGCAAGTGTTCCGGGCCATCGCCGGGGCGCCGCTGAAGATCGTCATGCGTCATGACCCGCTCAAGCCTGCCCATGAGCTGGAGCAGATCCGCGCTTTCATCGCAGGCCCTGGTCTCATGGCCTTCTTCGATTTGCCCTGGATGCCGGTGTACCTGGCGGTCAGCTTCTATATCCATCCCTCCCTTGGGTTGCTGGCGTTGGGCATGATCGTGCTGATGGTGCTGCTGACCTGGCTCACCGATCGCGGTACCCGCCAGGACATGCGTGATGCTGCCGAGCTTGCAAGCCAGCGCAATCGTTTGGCCCAGCAGGGCCACGGCGGTGCCGAGGTGCTCGCCGCGATGGGCATGACCGGGCGCGCCACTGAGCGCTGGCAGGGCTTGCAGGCGCACTACGCCACCTTGCAACGGCGCAGCGCCGACGTGAGTGGTTTCTACGGTGGCATCACCAAGGCCTTGCGCCAGCTGGTGCAGTCGGCGTCGCTGGGCGTGGGGGCCTGGCTGGTGATCCAGGGCGACCTCAGTGGCGGTGCCATCGTGGCGGCCTCGATCATCGTCGCCCGCACACTGGCGCCGGCCGAGCAGATCATCGGTACCTGGCGCAGCCTGGTGTCGGCGCGGCTGGCCTGGCAGCAACTGCGAGAGGTGCTGTCGCTTTTCCCGGCGCCTGCCGAAAAGACCGCGCTGCCGGCAGCGCGGCATCAGGTGCAGGTGGATGGCTTGTGCGTCGCGCCGCCTGGTGGGCAGCGCCTGGTATTGAACAACATCAACTTCACGCTGGCCGCCGGTAGTGCCATGGCCGTGGTCGGGCCGAGCGCTTCGGGCAAGTCGTCATTGGCACGGGCGCTGGTGGGGGCCTGGCCGACGGCGCGTGGCCAGGTGTGCATGGATGGCGCCGCGCTGACCTTGTGGCCGGATGCCACGCGGGCGGCGCAGACCGGTTACCTGCCGCAGAGCGTCGACCTGTTCGAGGCGACCGTGGCGCAGAACATCGCACGCCTGGACCCTGATGCCGACGCCGCAGCCATTGTCTCGGCCGCACGGCAAGCCGGTGTGCATGAACTGATCCTGCAACTGCCGCAAGGCTACGACACGCCGATCGGTGCTGGTGGCGCCAACCTGTCTGCCGGGCAACGTCAGCGTGTCGGCCTGGCCCGGGCGTTGTATGGCGACCCCTTCCTGGTGGTGCTCGACGAGCCCAATGCCAACCTCGATGCCGAGGGCGAGCGAGCGCTTGCGCGGGCGATCCAGGGGGTCAAGGCGCGCGGTGGCGTGGTGGTTGCCATCGCCCATCGCTCGGGGTTGCTGTCGGTAATGGACCAGGTGCTGGTGCTGGAGCAGGGCACCCAGGCCGCCTTTGGGCCGCGGGACACGGTGCTGGCGCGGCCGGTGGCCGTGAAGGGAGGGGCGCAGGCATGAAGGCTGTCGATAACGAAAAGCAGCTGTTGGGGTCGTTGCGCAATCACCTCTGGGTGGGCGCCGCAGTGGTCGTGGTGCTGCTGGGTGGCTCTCTGGTTTGGTCGGCCGTCACCGAACTGGCCGGGGCGGTCATCGCGCCGGGCATGGTTGCCGTGCAGGACAGCGTGAAGAAGGTGCAACACCCCAATGGCGGTGTGGTCGCGCAGTTGCTGGTAAGCGAGGGGCAGGCGGTGCAGGCGGGCGAGGTGCTGGTGCGCCTGGACGCCACCGTGCAGGAGGCCAGCCATGCCATCGTTGCCAAGGCGCTGGACCAGGCGTTGGCGCGCCAGGCCAGGCTGGAGGCCGAGCGTGACGGCAAGACGCAGGTGGAGATGCCTGCGCGCCTGGTGTCGCGCCAAGCGGATGAACAAGTGCAGGCGGTCATGGCCAGCGAGCGGCAGCTGTTTGCCGATCGCCGGCAGTCCCGCGAGGGGCAGAAGTCGCAACTGCGCGAGCGCATCGAGCAGCTCAAGCAGACCATTGGCGGCCACGACCTGCAGCAGCGTACCAAAGCCGAGGAGATCCGTCTGATCGACGAGGAGTACCAGGCGGTCAAGACGCTGCAGAAAAAAGGCCTGATGACCCTCGATCGGGTCAACGCCCTGGCGCGCGGCATCGCCCGCCTGCAGGGCGAGCGCGGCCAGTTGATCGCCTCCATTGCCGAAGCCCGCGCACGCATTGCCGAGACCCAGCTGGAATTGCTGCAGGTCGATCAACGCTTCCGCGAGCAGGTTTCCGAAGAGCTGCGCGACCTCATGGCCCGGCAAGGGGAGTGGGTGGAGCGTGAGGTTGCCGCCGCCGACCAGCTCAAGCGCGTCGATGTGCTGGCGCCCAGTGCCGGGCGCGTCCAGCAACTGGCCGTGCATACCGTGGGCGGCGTGATCTCGCCGGCCGAAACCCTGATGCAGATCGTGCCGATTGATGACGAGCTGCTGGTCGAGGCGCGGGTCAGCCCGCAGGACATCGACCAGGTGATGCTCGGCCAGGACGCCTTGCTGCGCTTCAGTGCCTTCAATCGCGCCACCACCCCGGAAGTCATGGGGCGGGTGGTGCGGCTTTCCGCCGACCTGGTGAGCGACCCGCAGACCGGGCTCGGCTACTACCGCGCCGGTATACATATCGACAAGGCCGAGCAGCGCAAGCTCGACGGCCTCACGCTGGTGCCGGGCATGCCGGTGGAGTCGATGATCCAGACGGGTCGTCGCACCGTGCTGTCCTATCTGCTCAAGCCAGTAGGCGACCACGCGCAACGGGCATTCAGGGAAGGGTGAGCGCCATCGAAGGATTGGCGTCAGCACAGGGACGTTCAATATTGGAGCAAGGAAGGAGTTGCGATGGCTGTTATTCAAGGAACCGCAGGGGCCGACAACCTGGTTGGTACCGCCGCGGATGACCAGATATATGGGCGCGCCGGCAACGATGTGATCGATGGTGGGGCGGGTAACGATACGCTGTTCGGTGGTGATGGCGCCGACCGACTGATCGGTGGGGCGGGGATCGACACGGTGTCCTATGCCGACTCGACCACGGGCATCACGCTTGATTTCAAGACCGGTGTGCATACCGGGTTCGCCGCTGGCGACACCTTCGAAGGCATCGAGGTCTTCCGCGGCACGGCCGTGGGTGACCGCTTTGTCAGCGATGCCACGGCGCACACCTTCGAGGGTGGCGGCGGCCTTGATGTGCTGGACTACTCGGGCTCCGCGCAGGCGGTCAACATCACCATCGACAACACCGGTCGTGGCACCGGTGTTGGCGGCGATGCCCAGGGCGACGTGTTCACCGGTATCTCCACGGTGATCGGTTCGACGCTCAACGACACGTTCACCTCGTCGGCCTCGCTTACGTTGCAGGGTGGTGCGGGTAACGACGTGTACTACGTGTATGGCAATGCGGGTGTGTACGAGTTGGCCGGTGGCGGCTACGACGAGGTGCGCACCAACCAGATCACCTATCGCCTGACCAATGAGGTCGAGGCGCTGACTTTCGTTGGCACCGGCAACTTCACCGGCTACGGCAACGCCAGCGATAACGTGATCACCGGTGGCGCCGGCAACGACCTGCTGTTCGGCGGTGCCGGTGGCGATCGCTTCGTCGGTGGTGCCGGTGTCGATACCGTATCCTATGCCGACAGCAGCACCGGCATCACCCTCGACTTCAAGACCGGCCAGCACACCGGGATTGCGGCGGGTGACACTTTCGAGGGTGTCGAAGTCTTCCGTGGCACGGCCGTGGGCGACCGTTTCGTCAGCGATGCCACGGCGCACACCTTCGAAGGTGGCGGCGGCCTCGATGTGCTGGACTATTCGGGCTCCGCGCAGGCGGTCAGCATCACCATCGACAACCTCGGCCGTGGCACCGGTGTGGGTGGCGATGCCCAGGGCGATGTGTTCACCGGCTTCACCACGGTGATGGGCTCGGCGTTGAACGACACCTTGACCTCGACGGCCTCGCTCACCCTGCAGGGTGGCGCGGGCGACGATGTGTACTACCTGTACGGTGGCGCGGCTGTGTACGAACTGGCCGGTGGCGGCTATGACGAGGTACGCACCAACCAGACCACCTATCGCCTGACCAGCGAAGTCGAGGCGCTGACTTTCGTCGGCACTGGCAACTTCACCGGCTACGGCAACGCCAGCGCCAACGTGATCACTGGTGGTGCCGGCAACGACCTGCTGTTCGGCGGTGCCGGTGGCGATCGCTTCGTCGGTGGCGCGGGGGTCGACACCGTATCCTATGCCGACAGCAGCACCGGCATCACCCTCGACTTCAAGACCGGCCAGCACAGCGGGATTGCGGCGGGTGACACCTTCGAGGGTATCGAAGTCTTCCGTGGCACGGCCGTGGGCGACCGTTTCGTCAGCGATGCCACGGCGCACACCTTCGAAGGTGGCGGCGGCCTCGATGTGCTGGACTACTCGGGCTCCGCGCAGGCGGTCAGCATCACCATCGACAACCTCGGTCGGGGCACCGGTGTGGGTGGCGATGCCCAGGGCGATGTGTTCACCGGCTTCACCACGGTGATGGGCTCGGCGTTGAACGACACCTTGACCTCGACGGCCTCGCTCACCCTGCAGGGTGGCGCGGGCGACGATGTGTACTACCTGTACGGTGGCGCGGCTGTGTACGAACTGGCCGGTGGCGGCTATGACGAGGTACGCACCAACCAGACCACCTATCGCCTGACCAACGAAGTCGAGGCGCTGACTTTCGTTGGTACCGGCAACTTCACCGGCTATGGCAACGCCAGCGCCAACGTGATCACTGGTGGTGCCGGCAACGACCTGCTGTTCGGCGGTGCCGGTGGCGATCGCTTCGTCGGTGGCGCGGGGGTCGACACCGTATCCTATGCCGACAGCAGCACCGGCATCACCCTCGACTTCAAGACCGGCCAGCACACCGGGATTGCGGCGGGTGACACTTTCGAGGGTGTCGAAGTCTTCCGTGGCACGGCCGTGGGCGACCGTTTCGTCAGCGATGCCACGGCGCACACCTTCGAAGGTGGCGGCGGCCTCGATGTGCTGGACTACTCGGGCTCCGCGCAAGCGGTCAACATCACCATCGACAACCTCGGCCGTGGCACGGGCGTGGGCGGCGATGCCCAGGGCGACGTGTTCACCGGTATTTCCACGGTGATCGGTACGGCGCTCAACGACACCCTGACCTCGACAGCCTCGCTCACGCTGCAGGGCGGCATGGGTGACGATGTGTACTACGTGTACGGTGGCGTGGGCGTATACGAGCTGGCCGGTGGCGGCTACGACGAAGTACGCACCAACCAGGCCACCTATCGCCTGACCAATGACGTCGAGGCGCTGACTTTCGTTGGTACCGGCAACTTCACCGGCTACGGCAACGCCAGCGCCAACGTGATCACTGGCGGTGCCGGCAACGACCTGCTGCTCGGTGGTGACGGCGGCGACCGCTTCGTCGGTGGCGCGGGGATCGACACCGTGTCCTATGCCGACAGCAGCACGGGCATCACCCTCGACTTCAAGAGCGGCGTGCACACCGGCTTCGCGGCGGGTGACACCTTCGAGGGCATCGAGGTGTTCCGTGGCACGGCTGCGGCCGACCGTTTCGTCAGCGATGCCACGGCGCACACCTTCGAAGGTGGCGGCGGCCTCGATGTGCTGGACTATTCGGGCTCCGCGCAAGCGATCACCGTCACCATCGACAGCGCCAACCGTGGCACGGGCGTGGGCGGTGACGCCCAGGGCGATGTGTTCACGGGCATCACCACGGTGATGGGGTCGTCGCAGAACGACACCTTCACGTCGTCGACTTCGTCCTACCTGCAAGGTGGCGCCGGTGACGATGTGTACATCCTGCATGGCAACGCGAGCGTGCTCGAGCAGGTCGGTGGCGGCTACGATGAAGTGCGCACGACCTTGGCCAGTTATCGCCTGACCAATGAAGTCGAGGCGCTGACCTATATCGGCAGTGGCAGCTTCACCGGCTACGGCAATGCCAGCGCCAACGTGATTACCGGTGGCGCCGGCAACGACCTGCTGTTCGGTGGCGCTGGTGGCGACCGCTTCGTCGGTGGTGCGGGGGTCGACACGGTGTCTTATGCCGATAGCGGCACAGGCATCACCCTTGATTTCAAGACCGGTCAACACGCTGGAATCGCCTCCGGGGACACCTTCGAAGGGATCGAGGTGTTCCGTGGCTCGGCCGCTGCCGACACCTTCATCAGTGACGCCACTGCCCACACCTTCGAAGGTGGCGGCGGTGCGGACACGCTGGACTACTCGGGCTCCGGCCAGGCCATTGCCATCACGGTTGACAATGCCGGGCGCGGTACCGGTGTCGGCGGCGATGCCGCAGGGGACGTGTTCACCGGCATTGCCACTGTTGCCGGTTCGACATTCGACGACACCTTTACCACCTGGGCGGCCACCACTTCGCTGCGCGGTGGTGAAGGCAACGACATCTACTACCTCAATGCAAACGCGACAGTGATCGAGGCCGCGGGTGGTGGCTACGACGAAGTGCGCACGACCTTGGCCAGCTATCGCCTGACCAGCGATGTCGAAGTCTTGACTTATCAGGGGTCGGGCAACTTCGTCGGCTATGGCAACGCCAGCGACAACGTCATCACCGGTGGCGTCGGCAGCGACACGCTGTACGGTGGCGCGGGCGCGGACCGCTTCGTCGGCGGCGCGGGCAACGACACCGTTTCGTACGGCGATGCCACTGGCGGGGCCGGGGTCACCTTGAACTTCAAGACCGGCGTGCATGGCGGCATTGCCGCGGGCGATACCTTCGACAGCATCGAAGTCTTCAGGGGCTCGACCTTTGCCGATGTCTTCGTGAGCGACGGCACCGCGCACCTCTTCGAAGGGGGCGGTGGCGCTGATACCTTGGACTACTCGACATCCGCCCAGGCGATCACCATCAACGTCGATAACACCGGCCGTGGCACTGGCGTCGGTGGCGATGCCCAGGGTGATGTATTCACCGGCTTTGCCACGGTGACCGGTACGGCGTTCGCCGATACCTTCACCACTGCATCCGCTGCCACGGCGTTTCGTGGTGGGGCGGGTGATGATGTGTATTTCATCAATGGCAATGCGACGGTGTTCGAGGAGGCGGGTGGCGGCTACGACGAAGTGCGCACCACCCTGGGCAGCTACCGCCTGACCAACGAAGTCGAGGCGCTGACCTACCTGGGCACCGGCAACTTCGTGGCCTATGACAGTGCCAGCGACAACATCATCACCGGTGGTGTTGGCAATGACACGTTCTATGCGGGAGCTGGTGGCGCCGACCGCTTCATTGGTGGTGCGGGCCTGGATACTGTGTCGTACGGCGACAGTGCGATGGGCGTTACCCTGAACTTCAAGACCGGGGTGCATACCGGTGTGGCGGCGGGCGATACGTTCGACAGCATCGAGCGCTTCTCTGGCTCAGGTGCCAGTGATGTGTTTGTCGTCAACGACGACGCCAACTACATCGATGGCGCAGGGGGTGTCGATCTGTTGACGTTCGCCAGCGAAGGTGCTGGCATCACCCTGAACCTCAATGCAACGGGCGCTGACACCTACCTCAACATCGAGAGCTTCGAAGGCTCGGCCTTCAACGACACCCTGATCGGCACCTCGCGCGACGAAAACTTCGTGGGCGGTGCCGGTGCCGACAGCATCAATGGCGGCGCGGGCAAGGACTTCGCCTGGTATGTCAACAGCTCGGCCGGCGTGTCGGTCAACCTCGCCACGGGTGTCAATACCGGCGGCGACGCCGAAGGTGATGTGCTGGTCGGTATCGAAGGGCTGGCGGGTTCGGCCTACGACGATGTGCTCAATGGGGACGTTGGCGCTAACACGATCTTCGGTGCCGAGGGCAATGACGTCATCAATGGTGGCGCGGGTAACGACTTCCTCTATGGTGACGGGATCTATTATGGCGATTTCGGCACGTTCGCCCGCACCGATACCCATCTGATCGCCCAGGCCGACATCATCAATGGCGGCGATGGCGATGACACCATCTATGGTGGCGGCAACGACCTCGGCGGCATCCATCATGGCGATGCGGGCAACGACTTCATCCTGACCGCAAGAGGTACGGCTTATGGGGATGATGGCAATGACCGCCTGGCGGGCAATGGCGTCGGCTACAAGCTGTTCGGTGGTGCCGGCGCGGATCAACTGGCCATGAATGCTGCCGGCTTTGGCGATGGCGGCGAGGGTGGCGACACCTACACCGTCGACTCCTGGGCGCAGGTCTCGATCCAGGACACGGGCACCGTCGGCACCGACAAGGTCATCCTGAAGAAATTCGAAACCTTCAGCGATGTCGTGCTCAGCCGCCTGGGCGACGATGCCTACCTGTTCACCAAGGCCAACTGGGAAACCGGCAAGGTCGACTCGGGGGTCAAACTGGTCGACTGGTATGCCGGCGCCAACACCATCGAGTCGTTCCAGACCAACAACGGAGACACCTTCACCATCACCTGACAGCGAAGTGACGATCGATGACGGCGGGGCGGCCAGCCCTTGCCGTTGACGGCAGTCCGCCGCCGAGATTTTGTCTCTCGCGCGGCGGCTGTTTCAGCAAAGGCCCCGCAAACACGGGGCCTTTGTCATTTCTGCAGCACTTGGCGCGAAACTTGCTCCAAGCACCGCAAAGCCACGGCGAGCGGCAATCGACCGCCCGTGCAGCGGAGGATGACTGTGGACAAGATGCTTTACGTGGCCATGACCGGCGCCAGCCAGAACGCGCTGGCGCAGAAGGCCCACGCCAACAACCTGGCGAACGTTTCCACCAACGGTTTCCAGCGCGACCTCGAGCAGGCGCGTTCGATGCCGGTGTTCGGCGACAGCTTTCCGGCGCGTGCGTTTGCCATGAGCGAGCGCCCGGCCACCGACTTCAGTGCCGGCCCCATGGTCGAGACCGGCCGCGAGCTGGACGTGGCAGTCACCGGCGATGGCTTCATGGCCGTGCAGGCCCCGGACGGCAGCGAAGCTTACGTGCGCACCGGCAGCCTGAACATTGACGCCCTGGGCGTGCTGCGCGCCGGCAATGGCATGGCGGTGATGGGCAACGGTGGCCCGATCGCGATTCCGCCGGAGCAGAAGGTCGAGGTGGGTGACGACGGCACCATCAGCATCCGCGCCATGGGCGAGGACCCGCGGGTGATGGCCGAGGTCGACCGCATCAAGCTGGTCAACCCCGACATCAAGAACATGGTCAAGGGCCCGGACGGGCTGATCCACACCAAGAACGGCCAGCCGGCCGACGCCGATGTCAACGTGCGCGTGGTGTCGGGCTTCCTGGAAGGCAGCAACGTCAACGCCGTGGAAGAAATGACTTCGGTGCTGGCGCTGTCCCGCCAGTTCGAGTTGCACGTCAAGATGATGAAAGCGGCCGAGGAAGGCGATCAAGCCATGGCTCGGGTTTTGCAAATCGGCTAATCACATTTGAACGGGTGCCGTAAAACAGGCGCACGAGGAGAACACTAAATGCTTCCGGCTCTTTGGGTCGCTAAAACCGGCCTGTCCGCCCAGGACACCAACCTGACGGTCATCTCGAACAACCTGGCCAACGTCTCGACCACCGGCTTCAAGCGTGATCGCGCCGAGTTCCAGGACCTCCTGTACCAGATCAAGCGCCAGCCTGGCGCGCAGTCCACCCAGGACAGCGAGCTGCCTTCGGGCCTGCAGGTCGGTACCGGTGTGCGTGTCGTCGGCACCCAGAAAAACTTCCAGACCGGCGGCCTGCAGAACACCGAGAACCCGTTGGACATGGCGGTCAACGGTCGTGGCTTCTTCCAGATCCTGCAGCCGGACGGCACCGTCTCGTACACCCGTGACGGTACCTTCCACCTGAACTCCGACGGCCAGATCGTCACCGCCAACGGCTTCGCCCTGGAACCGGCCATCGTCGTGCCGCCAGAGGCGCAGACCTTCACCGTCGGCCAGGACGGCACCGTGTCGATCACCACTGCCGGCAACCCGGCCGCCCAGGTCATCGGCAACATCCAGACCGCCGACTTCATCAACCCGGCCGGCCTGCAGGCGATTGGCAACAACCTGTTCCTCGAGACCGCCGCCAGTGGCGCGCCGCAGGTCGGCACCCCAGGCCTGAACGGCTTTGGTCTGACCCTGCAGAAGACCTTGGAAAACTCCAACGTCAGCACCGTGGAAGAGCTGGTGAACATGATCACCACCCAGCGTGCCTACGAGATGAACTCCAAGGTCATCTCCGCCGCCGACAAGATGCTGTCGTTCGTCACCCAGCAGCTGTAAGCCCGGGTGGCCCGCCTGGCGCGGGCCACTGACCATCCGCTCGCTGTTGCAGCGCCTGTTCCACCGTGAGGTAAGCGTCATGAAACATTCGTTGTCCGTTTTCGCCCTGGGGGGAGCGGTGTTGCTGGCCGGTTGCGTCGCGCCGACGCCCAAGCCCAACGATCCGTACTACGCGCCGGTCCTGCCGCGCACCCCGCTGCCGGCAGCGGCCAACAACGGTTCGATCTACCAGGCTGGTTTCGAGCAGAGCCTGTACACCGACCGCAAGGCGTTCCGGGTCGGTGACATCATCACCATCACCCTCAACGAGCGGACCTCGGCCAGCAAGAACGCCGGCTCGCAGATCCAGAAGAACAGCAAGGCCGACATCGGCCTGACTTCGCTGTTCGGTAGTTCTCCGAACACCAACAACCCGTTCGGCAGCGGCGACCTGTCGCTGGAGGCCGGCTACAGCGGCGACCGCACCACCAAGGGCGACAGCAAGGCCACCCAGGGCAACACCCTGACCGGCTCGATCACCGTCACCGTGGCTGAAGTGCTGCCCAACGGCATCATCGCCGTGCGCGGCGAGAAGTGGATGACCCTGAACACCGGCGAGGAGCTGGTGCGCATCGCCGGCCTGGTTCGCGCCGACGACATCGCCACCGACAACACCGTGCCGTCCACCCGTGTGGCCGACGCGCGCATCACCTATTCGGGCACCGGCTCGTTCGCCGATGCCAGCCAGCCCGGTTGGCTGGACCGTTTCTTCATCAGCCCGCTCTGGCCCTTCTGAGTACGGATGACCATGTTCAACGCTAGGCGGTTGATTGCCGCGACACTCCTGATGTCCTGCGCGTTCGGTGCCCACGCCGAGCGCTTGAAGGATATCGCCAGCATTTCCGGCGTGCGCGCCAACCAGCTGATCGGCTACGGCCTGGTGGTGGGGCTCAACGGCACGGGTGACCAGACCACCCAGACGCCGTTCACCCTGCAGACCTTCAACAACATGCTCTCGCAGTTCGGCATCAAGGTGCCGCCGGGGTCTGGCAATGTGCAGCTGAAGAACGTCGCCGCGGTGTCGGTGCATGCCGACCTGCCGCCGTTCGCCAAGCCGGGCCAGGTGGTCGACATCACCGTGTCGTCGATCGGCAACTCCAAGAGCCTGCGCGGCGGCAGCCTGCTGATGACCCCGCTCAAGGGTATCGACGGCAACGTCTATGCGATCGCCCAGGGCAACCTGGTGGTCGGCGGCTTCGACGCCGAGGGCCGCGACGGTTCGAAGATCACCGTCAACGTTCCGTCGGCCGGTCGTATCCCAGGCGGTGCTTCCGTCGAGCGCGCGGTACCAAGCGGCTTCAACCAGGGCAACAGCCTCACCCTCAACCTCAATCGCCCGGATTTCACCACCGCCAAGCGCATCGTCGACAAGGTCAACGAGCTGCTCGGTCCTGGTGTGGCCCAGGCGGTCGACGGTGGTTCGGTGCGGGTCACCGCGCCGATGGACCCGAGCCAGCGCGTCGACTACCTGTCGATCCTCGAGAACCTGGAGATCGATCCGGGCCAGGCGGTGGCCAAGGTCATCATCAACTCGCGCACCGGCACCATCGTCATCGGCCAGAACGTCAAGGTGTCGCCGGCGGCGGTCACCCACGGCAGCCTGACCGTGACCATCACCGAAGACCCGATCGTCAGCCAGCCGGGGCCGTTCTCCAATGGCCAGACCGCCGTGGTGCCGCGCTCGCGGGTCAACGCCCAGCAGGAAGCCAAGCCGATGTTCAAGTTCGGCCCGGGCACCACGCTGGATGAGATCGTGCGCGCGGTGAACCAGGTCGGCGCGGCGCCGAGCGACCTGATGGCGATTCTCGAAGCCCTGAAGCAGGCCGGCGCGTTGCAAGCCGACCTGATCGTGATCTGAGGACGCCACGGATGAATTCGAAGAGCCTGGTGTCCACGCCCGCCGACAGCGGTGCCTACACCGACCTCAGTCGCCTGAGCTCGCTCAAGTACGGTGATCGCGACAGCGACGCCAACGTGCGCAAGGTGGCCAAGGAGTTCGAGTCGCTGTTCGTCAGCGAGATGCTCAAGGCGTCGCGCAAGGCCACCGATGTGATGGCCTCCGAAGACGACCCGATGAACAGCGACACGGTCAAGCAGTACCGCGACATGTACGACCAGCAGCTGGCCGTGAGCATGTCCCGCGAGGGGGGTGGTATCGGCCTGCAGGACGTGCTGGTGCGCCAGCTGTCGAAGAACAAGGCCGTGCACCCCAACACCAGCCCGTTCCCGCGTATCGAGGGGGCGGCGCCGGCGCTGTGGGCCTCGAAGGTGGCGGCGCCGGAGCGCGCCGCCGAGGATGCTGCCACGCGCAACGATGTGGCCGCGCTGAATTCGCGCCGCCTGGCCTTGCCGGGCAAACTCACCGATCGCTTGCTGGCCGGCATCGTGCCGTCCGCCGGCAGTGCCGCGTCGACCACCAACAGCGCCTTGCCGCGCCGCGCCGATATTCCGGCCGGTGGCGTGGCCATGCGTGACTGGGCGCCGGCGCGCACGTTCGCCGCGCCGGACGCCAAGCTGCAGATCCTCGGTCGCGCGCAGCCGCCGTTGGCACCGAAAAAAGCCTTCGCCGACAGCGATGCCTTCGTCGCCACCATGCTGCCGATGGCCGAGCAGGCTGCCAAGCGCATCGGTATCGACCCGCGCTACCTCGTGGCCCAGGCCGCGCTGGAAACCGGCTGGGGCAAGTCGGTCATGCGCAACCCCGATGGCAGCAGCAGCCACAACCTGTTCGGCATCAAGGCCACCGGCAGCTGGCAGGGCGGCGAGGCGCGGGCGATCACCAGCGAGTTCCGCAACGGCCAGTTCGTCAAGGAGACGGCGGCGTTCCGCTCCTACGACAGTTACCAGGACAGCTTCCACGACCTGGTCAGCCTGTTGCAGAACAATTCGCGCTATCAAGATGCGGTGAAGGCTGCCGATAAACCAGAACAATTCGTGCGAGAGCTGCAGAAGGCCGGTTATGCCACCGACCCGAACTACGCCAGCAAGATCTCGCAGATCGCAAGACAGATGAAGTCGGAACAGAGCTACGCAATGCTCGGTACCACCACGCAACTTTAAGGGCAGGGAACCATGGCGAGTTTGATCAATATCGGTATGTCGGGCCTGGGTGCCGCCCAGTCCGGGATGTACACCCTGGGTAACAACATCGCCAACGCCGATGTCGAAAGCTACTCTCGCCAGCAGATCGTCCAGAAGACCAAGGGTAGCCAACAGACCGGCCAGGTGTTCATCGGCACTGGCACCACGCTGGCCGACGTGCGCCGGGTGTACAACTCGTTCCTCGAGAACCAGCTGCGTACCACCACCTCGCTGTCCGCCGATGCCTCCTCGTATCTCGACCAGGTCACGCCGCTGGACAAGGCCCTGTACGGTAACGATACCGGCATCACCGCCGCGTTGAAGAGCTTCTTCACCGCCGCCCAGGACGCTTCGGCCAAGCCCACCGAAGATGCTTCCCGCCAGTTGCTGCTGACCAGCGCGCAGACCCTCGCCAAGCGCTTCAACGCCTTGTCGGCGCAGATGAACCAGCAGAACAGCAACATCAATTCGAACATGAAGTCGATCGCCGACCAGGTGAACAAGCTCACTTCCACCATCGCTGACTACAACCAGCAGATCGTGAAGATGAGCGCCATCACCGGCCAGCCCAACGACCTGCTGGACCAGCGCGACGGTGCGGTGCGCGAGTTGAACAAGCTGATCGGCGTGGACGTGGTCGAGCGTGAAGGCAACTACGACATCTACCTGAAGAACGGCCAGTCGCTGGTGCTGGGTACCGGCACACAGACGTTGGAAACGGCGCCCAGCCCGACTGACCCGACGCGCATGAGCCTGGTGCTCAACCGCGGCAGCACCAAGATGGACATCACCAACAGCGCCACCGGTGGCGAGATGGGCGGCCTGATCCGCTACCGCAAGGACACCCTCGACCCGGCCCTGAACGAACTGGGGCGGGTGGCCCTGGTGGTGTCCGACGCCATCAACAGCCAGCTGGCCCAGGGTATCGACAAGAACGGTGAGTTCGGTGCGCTGCTGTTCGGCGACATCAACAGTGCCAAGGCCATCAGCGAGCGCAGCGTGCCCAAGCTGGGCAACAACCCGGCCACCGGCAACCTCAACGTGACCATCAAGGACACCGGCAAGCTGTCGACCAACGACTACCAGGTGACCTTCACCAGCGCCACCGGCTACAACGTGCGTCGGCTGCCTGACGGCACCGACATGGGCAACTTCGACCTCAGCACCAACCCACCGCCGGTGATCGATGGTTTCAGCCTGGCGCTCAATGGCGGCGCCCCCAGTGTCGGCGACAGCTTCAAGATCACCCCGACGCGCAACGCCGCCGGGACCATCGAATCGACGCTCACCGACCCCAAGCGCCTGGCATTCGCCGCACCCCTGACCGCCGTCAGCGGTTCGGGTAACAAGGGCACGGGGCAAATCACCCAGCCCACGCTGACGTCCAAGCTGGACATCTACAACGCTGCCCAGCGCAGCGAGCTGCAGACTGGCCTGAAGTACTCGACCCCGGTCAAGCTGGTGTTCGGCAACGAGACGTCGCCCCAGGCCTACACGATGTACGACGCCCAGGGCAACAACATCGGCAGCGGCACCATCATTCCCGGCCAGAACAACAAGCTGCAGCTGTCCGTGCCAATGGTCGATGGCAGCGGCAACCCGATCAATGACGGCGCTGGCGTCCAGAAGAAATTCAATTTCGAGATGGACATTGCCGGCGCACCGAAGAACGGTGACAGCTTCACCGTCTCGTTGACCGGTTCCGGCTCGGCGGACAACCGCAACGCTCAATCGGTGATCGGCCTGCAGACCAAGTCCACGGTCGAGGTGGGTGCCGACGGCAAGGGCATCAGCATGACCGATGCCTACGCCAAGCTGGTGTCGAATGTCGGTGGCAAGGCCTCCCAGGCCACCATGGACGCCGATGCCACCAATGCCCTGCAATCCTCGGCGTTGAACAGCCGCAATACCGCGTCCGGTGTGTCGGTCGACGAAGAGGTCGGCAACCTGGTCAAGTTCCAGCAGTACTACACCGCGTCGTCGCAGATCATCAAGGCGGCCCAGGAAACCTTCGCCACTTTGATCAACAGTCTTTAAGGAGCCGTAGATCATGCGCATCTCCACTTCGCAGTTCTACAACAGCAGCAGCGCCAACTACCAGCGCGGCCTCGCCAACACAGTCAAGAGCCAGGAGCAGTCCAGCGACGGCATCCGCGTGCGTACCGCCGCCGACGATCCGGTGGGGGCCGCGCGCCTGCTGCAGCTCGAGCAGCAGCAGAACATGCTCGACCAGTACAAGGGCAACATCACCAACGTGCGCAACGCCCTGGGCACCAGCGAAAGCACGCTCAACGCGATCGGCGCCGTGATGCAGCGGGTCAACGAGCTGGCGGTTACCTCCGGCAACGCCGGCTTCACCGACGCCGACCGCAAGGCCAACGCCTCCGAGCTGGCGGCGCTGGAAGAGCAGCTGTTCTCGTTGATGAACAGCAAGGACGAGAACGGCAAGTACCTGTTCTCCGGCTCCAAGGGCGATACCCAGCCGTATGTGCGCAACAGTGATGGTTCCTACAGCTACCAGGGCGACCAGAGCCAGCTGAAACTGCAGGTGGGTGACATGCTCAGCCTGGCGGCCAACGAGACCGGCTACGACGCGTTCGAGCAGGCACTGAACACCAGCCGCAGCCAGACCAAGCTCACTTCGCCCGCCGTGGACGATGGCCGTGTCAGCCTGTCCAATGGCCAGGTGTCCGGCAGTGTCGCCTACAACGACCGCTTCCGCAGTGGCGAGCCGTACAGTGTCCAGTTCACCAGCAGCACCCAGTACAAGATCCTCGACGCCAGTGGCAACGACGTGACGCTGGAGGCCAGCCAGGGCGGTAACTTCGACCCGAAAGGCGTGAACACCTCGATTTCCTTCCGTGGCGTCGACCTGCGTCTGAAGATCGATTTCAAACCGGGCGACGAAGCCAACCCGGACGCCGCCATCGCCGGCCACTCGTTCTCGCTGGGGTCCAAGCCTGACACCATTACCGGCAGCCGCAGCCCGGGCAACAGCTCGTCGACCCAGGTCAGCGGCGCCAGCATCACCAACCAGACCCAATACAACGCCTCGTTCCCGGGCGGTGGCGCGGTGCTCAAGTTCACCAGCCCGACCGACTTCGAGCTGTACTCGGCGCCGATGTCGGCCAACAGCCGGCCGATCTCCACCGGCACGCTGTCCGGCACCACGGCCACGGCATCCGGGGTGAGCTTCCAGCTGTCCGGCGCGCCGGCCGCGGGCGACTCGTTCGGCGTCCAGGTGGACACCCACCAGACCCAGAACATCCTGCAGACCATCAGCCAGCTGCGCACCGCGCTGTCGGTGCCGATGGACAAGGACCCGGCAGCTCGCCAGAACTTCCTGGCCTCGCTGGACTCAGCAATCGGCAACGTCGCCAGTGCGACCAACCAGGTGACCTCGTCGATCAGCGCCATCGGTGGCCGTGGCCAGGCCTTGGACATCCAGGCCGAGACCAACGAGGCGTTGGGTACCGAGAACACCAAGACCCAGAGCTCGATCCGCGAAGTCGACCCGGCGACCGTGATGTTGCGCCTGCAGATGCAGACCAACATGCTCCAGGCCTCCATGCAGTCCTACGCCAAGATCGCCGGCCTGTCGCTGGTCAACTACATCTGATTCACGATGCCGTGCCAAGCGGGGTGATCACCCGCAAGGGTCGCCTCGCTCCCTGCTGGTAGGCGAGGCGGCTCGGCCATGGCACCGGCCATGGCAGGATGCCGGACCGGGGCAGGGGCGAGCCAGGCGGCATCGATCAATTGCTTTGAGTGAGTACCCGTGAGCGCCCAACCCCTCGTCAGTATCGCCATCCCTGCGTACAACCCCGAATTCTTCCGCAGCACGCTGGCCAGCGCGATTGCCCAGGACTACGCGAGCCTGGAGGTCATCGTCTGCGACGACAGCCCGGATGCGCAGGTCGAGGCGATCTGCGACGAACTGCGTGCCGCCACCACGGTGCCTGTGCGTTACGTGCGCAACCCGGTGCGGCAAGGGTTTGCCCGCAACCTGCTGGCGTGCCTGGAGCAGTCGTCCGGCGAGTTCATCAAGTTCCTCTGTGACGACGACACGCTGTTCGGAGCGTGCATCAGCCAGCAGGCCGCGATGCTGGGCGACTTGCCGCAGGTCAGCATGGTCATCTGCCAGCGTCTGCTGTGCGCCGCCGATGACGTCCTGTTGCCGTCGCGCTCGCTGAACTTCGTCATCTCCATGTGCAGTGCGGTGCTCAACGGCAACGACTTGCTGGAAGGTATCTCCGACAACGGCGTCAATCTGTTCGGTGGGCTCAGCCACGCACTGCTGCGTCGCGCGCAGGTCGAGGCGTACTTGCCGACCCTGGTACAGGAGGGGCAGGGGTTTGCCGCACGCCTGGACCTGGCGCTCTACGCCTGCCTGCTGCGCCGCGGGCACTTGTGCAGCCTGGACCAGGTGTTGAGCCTGGAGCGCGTGCACCCAGGGCGCCTGAGCCACCAGAGCAGCATGGTCAAGGTGTTCGATGCCGAGACCGACTGGCTGCTGCAGATGCTCCAGGGGCGTACCGGCGAGGCCGCGCCGGCCGAGGGCTGGGTACGCTACCTGCCGTTGGCCGACTACGTCGCCGACCCGGGGCAGAAATGGGACGAACTCGATCTTCGCCGACTGTTCACCGCGCAGATGGCCAACTTCAACCAGCAGGTCGGCACCCTCAGCCTGAGTTTCGACGAGCTGTACGCCGAGTGGCTGGAGTACCGTCGCCTGTCTGCGGGGCAGGAGCGCCTGCTGCCCAAGCGCATCGAACAATGGCCCAGCCAGCCGCGCATCGCGGCGGTGGTGTCCTGCCGGGACGGCGATGAAAAGGCCTTGCGCGTCACCCTGGACAGCCTCGCCCAGCAATCCTTCCCGGCCCGCTGCATCCTGGTGCTCGTGCCCGAGGGCTTCGAGCCGGTGGTGCGGGACAACGTGCGCTACCTGACGCGTCGCGGCGCCGGTTTCGACCTGCTCAACCAGTGGCTTGTCGCTGATGGCCAGGCTGATTGGCTGTTCCTGTTGCAGGCGGGGGATCGCCTGCACACCCACGCCCTGGTGATCATGGCCGAGCGCATGGCGCTGCGGGGCGAGGGCCTGTGCCTGTACCTCGATGAGGGCAGCAACGACAACCTCGCGCCCTCGGCGCCGATCTTCAAGCCGGACTTCAACCTCGACCTGATGCGCAGCCTGCCCTACGTCGGCCGCTTGCTGGCGTTCAAGTGCGCGGCGTTGCGCGAGCTGGGTGGTTTCGACGTGGGTTTCGACGGCCTGGCGCCCCACGATCTGCTGTGGCGGCTGGTCGAGGCCCATGGCCTGCAGGTGGTGGACCATATCGCCGAAGTGCTCGTGCAGTGCCAGTGCAGCTACGCCGACTGGCTCGCCGAGCCGAGTGGGCACGCCCAGGCACCGCGTGTGGTGGAGGCCCACCTGCGGCGCCTGGGCGTGGAGGCCGAAGTGGCCGGCATCGAAGGCAGCATGATGACCCGGGTCACCTATCACCATGCGCAGGCCGCCGGTGTGTCGATCCTCATCCATGCCGGTGCCGACCTGGCGGTGCTGACACGCTGCGTCGAGTCGCTGCTCGCGAGCACGGCGTACCGTGACTTCGAGGTGCTGCTGATCGCCAGTGCCGACACTCCGGCCGAGGTGCGTGGCTGGCTGGCCGGGTTGCAAGGGTTGGGCAGCGATCAACTGCGAGTGGTCGAGGTGGCCGCCCAGGGGCTGGCCCAGAGCCTCAACGAAGGCAGCCTGCAGGCCCGTGGCGACTACCTGCTGCTGCTGGATGCCGGCTGCGTGCTGTTCGACGACCAGTGGCTCGCCGAGCTGATGCACCTGGGGCAGCGTCCGGAGGTCGGCTTGGTTGGCCCCAAGCTGTTCGACGACAAAGGCACGATCGTTTCCGCCGGCCTGGTGCTGGGCATGCAAGGGACGGCAGGCAGCCCGTTCCTCGGTTGTGCGACGAGCGCGGATGGCTACATGAATCGCCTGCGCCTGGTGCAGAACTGGAGCGCGCTGAGCCTCGACTGCCTGCTGGTGCGGCGTGACCTGTTCGCCGAGCTGGGTGGGCTGGACGCGGCCAACCTGCAAGGCTCGCTGTTCGATGCCGACCTGTGCCTGCGCGCGCGCACGGCGGGCTACCTCTCGGTGTGGACGCCGTTCTCGCGGGTGGCCCGCTTGCCGGCGCCCCCGGTCGAGCAGGCCACGAAGCCGGACCTGCAAGCAGACCGCGACCTGCTGCACGAGCGCTGGATGGCGTGGATCGCGCTCGACCCGGCCTACAACCGCCACCTCAGCCTGAAACTGCCGAACTTCAATTTCGAGCCAGGCCTGCGTGGTGGCTGGGACCCGTTCATCGCCCGCGCCATGCCGTCGGTACTGGCGCTGCCCAGCAGCACCAACGCGACCGGGCAATATCGTGTGGTTCAGCCGTTCACCGACCTGGAGCAGGGGGGATGGATCCAGGGGCGAATCGACTTCAGCGCCCCGGGGCTGGTCGAGCTCGAGCGGGAAAAGCCCGACGTGATGATCCTGCAGTGCCGCTACACGCCGGCGAACGTCAAGGATATCGAGCAGTACAAACGTTTCTCCAACGCGCGGCGCATCTACGAGCTGGATGACTACATCATCGAGCCACCGAAGAAGAACGACCACGCGCGCAACATGCCGAGCAACATACGTGAACTGGTCGGCCGCGCCATTTCCCTGTGCGACCGGGTGGTGGTGTCCACCGAGCCGTTGGCCGACGCCCTGTCGAGCATGCACCAGGACATCCGCGTGGTGCCCAACATGCTCGCCGCGCCGTTGTGGACGGGGCTGGTCAGCCAGCGCCAGAGCAGCGCGCGGCCACGGGTCGGCTGGGCGGGGGGCACCAGCCACCGCGGTGACCTGGAGCTGCTGCTGGAAGTGATCAAGACCCTGGCCGGGGAGGTCGACTGGGTGTTCTTCGGCATGTGCCCGGAGATCCTGCGGCCCTACGTCAAGGAGTTCCATGCGGGCATCTCGTTCACCGATTACCCGCGCAAGCTGGCCAGCCTCAACCTCGACCTGGCGCTGGCGCCGCTGGAGCAGAACCTGTTCAACGACTGCAAGAGCAACCTGCGCCTGCTCGAGTACGGGGCGTGCGGTTTCCCGGTGATTTGCACCGACACCAAGGCCTATGCCGGCTACCTGCCGTGCACCCGGGTGCGCGAAAACACCACCGAGCAATGGCTGGAGGCGATCCGCATGCACCTGAGCGATCCGCTGGCCAGCTACCGCCAGGGGGATGCGCTGCGCGAAGCCGTGCTGCGCGACTACGTATTGAACGAACACCATCTGCAGCACTGGGCCAACGCCTGGCTGGCTGACTGAAACCGACAATCTGAACAGGTGCCTTATGACCGAAACTGCAATCGGCTCGCGTAACGAAGTGACCGTTGTCCTGCTGGGGCATGACCAGGCAGATCACCGCGCCCGCGCGCTCCACTACTATCGCCAGGCCGGTGTGCCTTGCCTTGGCCTGGAGCCGGTGCAGGGCAGCGAGTCGGGCGCCCAACTGGGCGAGCGCCTGCTGTCGGCCGTGGCGCAGATCGGCACGCCGTTCGTGTGCCTGGCCCTGGATGCCGACTTCGTCCTGGCGGCAGCGCTGGACAACGCCGCCCGCTGCCTGAAGGCCCAGCCGCAGGCCTTAGCCGCGCAGGGGCATGCCCTGGCCTATACGGTCGGCAACGGTGAGCTGAGCTATCACCAGGTTGGCACGCCGTTCGCCGCGCAGGCCGGGCAGGGTGCGCTGGAGCGCCTGCGCCATTACGCCAGCGCCGAACAGCAGGCCTGGCGCGCGGTGCTGCGTGTCTCGACCCTGCAGGCGGCGCTGGCCGGGTTGCCGCAAGGCCTGGACCCTGCGGGATGGCGTGTGGCCTTGGCCTGCGCCATCCTGCTGCAGGGCGAGGTCGCCCACCTCGACCAGACCGACGTGGTCTGCGAGGCGGTGTCCGACACCCTGACCCAGGCCGACCGCGAAGAGCGCCTGGTGCAGGTGGTGCGGATTCTGCGCCAGTGGGATGGCGAGCAGCAGGGGGCCTTTGCCAGTGACGACGGCTTCACCGCGCTCAATCGCTTCGTGCGCGAAACCTGGAGCCAAGGGGCGCTGCCGTTGCTGTTCACCTCGCCGTGGAAAAGCATCAGCGACGATCCGCAGCGCGTGTTCGAGCCACGCCAGTGCGTGCAAATGCCTTACTACAATGGCCCGCTGTTCGAACGCCTGACCGAGCTGGAATTCTTTTGCCATGCCTGGCCGACCGGCGAGCGCCATCAGCATGCAATGGAGGGCACTTGGGTTCGCCAGCGCGACCTGTTGATGGTGCACCCCAACGACACTGAAGAGACGCTGCAGATGCGTTACTGGCAGGCAATGAGCCTGGGGCTGTTCAATTTCGAGGTGTGCCAGCGCCTTGTGTCGACGCTGACCGCCGCCGATAACGCCAATCAGGCCCGGGAACTGCGCGACTGGATAGCCCGCCTGATCGAGGTGCCCGGTATCGAAACACGCGACCAGTTGGGCAAGACTCCATCGGGTCGCGTGCTCGCCGCGATCGATGCGGCCACGCCGGACCAAGCCGCGCGCCAACGAGTGCTGGGCCATCTGGCCAGCCACCCGGCGCCGCAGATCGCCTTCGTCGTGCTTGACCTGGAAAACGACAACATGGCCCTGCAGGCGACGTTCGACAGCCTGCTGGCCAGTGGCGTGCGCAATTTCAAGCTGGTCGTGCTCAAGGCGGGCAAGCCGCCGGCGATCACCACGCCGCGCGATACTCTGCATTTTATCCAGGTCACCGCAAGCAACTGGGCAACGCACCTGAACCAGGTCGTGCGGCAATTGCCGAGCGAGTGGCTGATGTTGCTCGAGGCGGGCGACGTGCTGCTGGCCGGCGGCTTGCTGCGCCTGTCGGTCGAACTGGGCCAGGCGCCGGCCTGCCAGGCCATCGCCGCCGACGAAGTCCAGCGTGACGACGAAGGGCGCCTGTTCGCTGTGCGTCGACCGGGCAGTGATCTGGACCTGCTGCGTAGTCAGCCGGGGTTGATGGCCCGCCACTGGCTGGTGCGACGCCAGGCTGTGCTCGAGCTGGAGGGATATGATGGCGCTACCCTGCAGGCCATGGAGTATGACCTGTTGCTGCGCCTGGTCGAGCATCGCGGTGTCGCCAGCCTGGCGCACATGGACGACTACCTGGTGGTCAGCCAGCAACCGTGCGCGGCATTCACCGATGAGGCGCGCAAGACTCTCAATCGCCACCTCACCCAGCTGGGCTATCGCGCCCAGATAAGTGATCAGGGGGCGGGAGGACTGGCGATCAATTTCCGCCATAGCGCCACACCGTTGGTGAGTATCGTGCTTGCGGGTGAGTTCGATCCGGCATGGATTACCGATCTTTTCCAGCGGACCCGCTATCCGCGCTATGAGGTTTTGCTGGCTCTTCCCGAGCAGTCTGCGGCTGCCCAGGCCGAGGCGTTCCAGGTGTTTGGCAGCCGCCTGCGGGTCGTGATCGGCGAGGCGGGTGCTACCCGGCAGCAACTGCTTGGGTTGGCAGCCAACGAGGCTCGCGGTGATTACCTGGTGTTATTGTCGACGAACTGCCAGGTGATCACGCCAGCGTGGATCGAGTCGCTGCTGAACGAGGCGCAGAGGCCTGAAATTGGGGTTGTCGGTGCCGGTCTGTGGGCGCTTGACGGAACACTTTCCCATGCAGGTTTCGAATTGCTGGCCGGCCCCAGGGTGCATGCACCCTGGCAGCGTCTGTCGCTCGAGGATGCCACCAAGGCACGCTGGCCACTTTCCGTGCGCAGCTGTGCCGCGGTATCCGATGGCTGTCTGATGGTGAGCCGTGAAACTGTCAAGCATGTGGGGGGGCTGCCGCTTGTTGGAGATGTCGGTATCGGCTTGAGCTTGGCTGTAGCCCAGGCAGGATTGATGGTGGTCTGGACGCCCCGCGCGCAGTTGCTCGTCACTGATCTGCCAGCGCTGGACGGTGAAGCTGCCTACGTGCTGGATGCTCAGTGGCCTGGTGTCTTCCATGGTCGCAAGGCGCTGGATCACCTGTCCGACGATGCCGGCCCGTCGTCCATCACCTGGATCCAACAGTTGGCTTGATTGGCACGCCGATTGAGCGTCACGTCCTTCATCGGGCGGGCGCTCAGGCACTCTTGGCATCTTGCCCGTCGGCCATGCCGCTCCTGCGATAGCATGATTCTCGTGGGCGCGGAATTTCGCCGTCACTGCCTCGGGCTGCGTCGTCCTCCGACGCACAACAGCTACCCAGGACCCTTCATGGCCGTTTGACCAGCGCTTTTGCGGGAGCTGGCGCGGGATTTGCAAAAGCCGGGTTACAAGCCCGGCTTTTTCATGCCCGGTGGCGATTTATTGACAGGCGGGGCAATACCTGCGCTGTGCTTATGGGATCCGCGATGCAAAAGAAAGTGGCGGTGGTGCAATCGAACTATATCCCTTGGAAGGGCTACTTCGATTTGATTCGCAGTGTCGACGCGTTTGTTCTTTATGACGATGTCCAGTACACCCGGCGCGACTGGCGTAATCGCAACAAGATCAAAACGGCTCAGGGAGAGCACTGGTTGAGCGTACCGGTAAAAAACCGGGGGCGATACGAGCAGTTGATCAATGAGGTGCAGGTCAGTGAGCCGGATTGGGCGGCCAGGCACTGGAAGACAATCGAGATGAACTACCGACGAGCGGCCTGTTTCAATCAGATGGAGCTTCCGGTTCGCACCCTCTACGAGCAAGCCGCCGAGCTTGCCGACCTGTCGGCCATCAATCAGCTATTCATCACCGGGCTGTGCGCGTTGCTCAACATCCACACACCGCTGTATCGCTCCGAGCACCTCGGGCGTAGCGAAGCGGGTAAGAACGAGAGGCTGATACACCTGTGCCAGGCCTTGGGCGCCACTGAGTATCTATCGGGTCCGGCAGCCAGCAGCTACCTGGATGAAGCGGCGTTCGCCGCCGCCGGTCTTGACGTCTCGTACATGAGTTATGCGGGTTATCCAGAATATCCACAGTTGTTCGGCGCGTTCGAACATGCGGTCAGTGTCGTCGATCTGTTGTTCAACACCGGTAGCGAAGCATCAAACTTTCTGGAGCGGCATCCATGACTACAGACCTCTTGCAAGGTGTGGCGGATTACTACTCGTCGCGTGTGCTTGCGCACGGTGCAACCCCCGAGGGCGTTGACTGGAATGGCAGCACCTCCCAGCAGCAGCGTTTTGCCCAGTTGCTGAAACTGGTACCCGTCGACGAGCAGCGAGAGGGGTTCAGCCTGATTGATGTCGGCTGTGGTTATGGCGCGCTGCTGACCTGGCTTCGCGAGCGCGGCCTGGCGGTGGACTACCATGGCTACGATGTGTCCGAGCAGATGATCGCCGCGGCCAGGCAGCAGCATCCGGATGACGATGTGGTGCGTTTCGAAGTAGCTCAGCGCGCATCGCGACAGGCGGACTATGCAGTGGCCAGTGGCATTTTCAATGTGTGCCAGGGTACCGCCCGCGACGTTTGGGAGGCCTACATCGCCGATGTGCTGCATGCCATGGATGCCTGTAGTCGCAAGGGCTTTGCCTTCAACTGCCTCACCTCGTACTCGGACCCTCCCTTCATGCGCGATTACCTGTATTACGGTGATCCCTGTTTCTATTTTGATCTGTGCAAAAGAACCTACTCCAGAGAGGTGGCACTCTTGCATGACTACGGTCTGTACGAGTTCACCTTGCTCGTGCGCAAGGCTTCTTGACGAACTGTCCTATCACTCTCTTGCCTGGAGAACACCATGCTCAAAAAAGGTTCCACTTCCGTCACACAGTCCAGCGATAGCCAGCTCGAGGCACGTGAGCAGCTCTGGCAGGCTTTCAGCAATTCACCGCTGGATGATGCCGAGAAAGAACGTAATCTTGGCTTGTTTATCCGTTCTGCATCGTTGGCGCGGATGCTGGCGATTTCCGATCTCTATCGCGAGATCGTCCGGTTACCTGGTTCTGTGCTGGACTTTGGTACGTGGCGTGGGCAGAACGCCGTACTTTGTGAAAACCTTCGGGCAATTTTCGAGCCGTTCAACAAACAACGCCGGATCGCCGCCTTCGATACCTTCGCCGGTTACAAATCCCATGCTGGCGACGGGCAAGTCACCAATGCGCATTTCCAGGACGGTTGCTACGACACTGGCAATGGCTATGCGGATTACCTGCGACACCTGCTGGCCCTGCATGAAGGCATCAATGCCTTGCCTCAGGTGCCGGGCGGGCATCAGGTGGTGGAGGGGGACATCAAGGACACCTTGCCAGCGTTCATCGAGCAGCAACGCAACCTGCTGGTGGCCCTCGCGTTCTTCGACATGAACCTGGAGGGGCCGACCCGGTTCGCCCTGGAACAGATTCTGCCGCGCTGCGTGCCTGGGTCATTGCTGGTGTTCTTCCAGCTGCAGCGCGATTTCCTGCCGGGCGAGGGCTATGCCTATGTCGCCCAGGTGCTGGGGAAGGTGCGTCACGAGATCAAGCGCTCGGAAACCTATCCATCCCTGTGCATCGTCAAGCTGCTGTAAGGAGCGCACCATGTTTCTGATTGTTGGTAATGGCATGGTCGCCCTGGCTATCGCCGCAGGTCTGTCGCGTAGCGTTCCAGGAGAGCGCATCCAGGTGGTCGGGCCGGCCGCGCGTCCCTACAGCGCATCCATGGCTGCGGCGGCCATGCTCAATTCCTTCGCCGAGCTTGAGCCTGGCGCACTCGATCATCCACGTGACCGTCTGAAGTTCGAGTTGAGCCAGGCTTCAGCCCGTCTTTGGGAGAACTTTGTCGAAGAGTTCGAGATACCTGCCGAACACTATCGTCTAGGCACGGTAGTGGTGAACAACAATGCATCCAACCGTTTCGAGGATGACGCATTCGATGCGATCGCCGGTTACCTTGACGAATTCTCCGAGCCTTATGAGCGTGTTGACCCGCATCTGGAACCGGCCTATGTGCCTGGGGCCAACTATCGCACGCGCCAGGCGCTGTTCTTGCCGCGCGAGGGTGTGCTCAATCCGGATGGTGTGATCCATGCCCTGCAGGCGACACTGGAGAAACGCGGTGTGCGTTTTGTCGATGGTGTCGTGAAGTCACTGGACAAGATCAACGGCCGCACCCGTGGCGTGACCCTGGAAGATGGGCGAGTGCTGGGGGCCGAACGCGTCGTGCTGGCCAATGGCAGCATGGCCACGCGGCTGTGGGGCGAGGAAGGCTGCATACGGGTGATCAACGGCGTCGGTGCCACGGTGGTACTGAAAAACCCTGGTATCAAGGGTCGCTATGTGCTGCGCACCCCCAATCGTGGTGGCGCTTGTGGTATCTACCATGCGCCTTACCAGGACGATCAGTTCGTCGTCGGGGCGACCAACCTTGTGACAACCGCTGACGAACACTACCCGCGGGCCGAGTCGGTGGCGGCGCTGATAAATGGTGCCATCAACCAGGTCAACCACCTGCACCGTACCAGTGGGTTCATTCGCTACAACTTCGGCTATCGCCCGCTGAGCTTGGATGGCTATCCGGTTATCGGCCAGCTCAACGACAACACCTTCATCGCCTCCGGAACCCGCAGGGATGGCTACCATTTTGCGCCATGGCTGGCTGACAACCTGGCCGCATTGCTGTTGGACAAGCCGATCTCTGCACCTGCCAAGGCGTATTTCGAGTTCACCCGCCCCCAACGTAGCGCGTGGCTCGATCAGTCGGTTGAGGCGTGCTGTCGCAAGTATGCGGCGGTGAAATGCTCGGCGTTGTCGCAGCATGGTTTCGATGCCGGGCATACCGACGCTGACCAGGCCCTGGAGCAGTACTACTACCAGCGTGCGCGTGCCTTCTTCGACAAGCATGAGCTCAAGCAGACCATTCAGGTGGATTTCTTGGATGCGTTGTTGGGTGGTTATCTTTCCTTGTCGGACTTTGCCTGAAGCCTGAGCGCCGGAGACACGAACGTGAGCAAGCAGATCATTCCTTTCAATAAGCCCTTCGTCGTTGGCAAAGAGTTGTTCTACATTGCGCAGGCGGTGATGAACGGCGGTATTGCTGGCGATGGGCAATTCACGCGCTTGTGCCAGGAATGGCTGGAGGTCAATCTGGGGTGCCCCAAGGCGCTGTTGACGCACTCGTGCACGTCAGCCCTCGAGATGGCTGCGATCCTGGCCGAAATCGGGCCGGGGGACGAAGTCATCATGCCTTCGTTCACCTTCGTGTCAACGGCCAACGCCTTCGTTCTGCGCGGCGCGGTGCCGGTTTTCGTGGATGTGCGAAAGGATACGCTGAACCTGGACGAGCGCCTGGTGGAGTCGGCTATCACCGAGAAGACCAAGGCAATTGTCGCGGTGCATTACGCGGGGCAACCCTGTGATATGGACGCCTTGTTGCGGTTGTGCGACAAGCATGGCCTGATCCTCATCGAGGATGCTGCCCAGGCGATTCTCGCCCGTGAGAAAACCCGCGCGCTGGGGACCATAGGCCACCTGGGCTGCCTGAGTTTTCACGAAACGAAGAACGTGATCAGCGGTGAGGGTGGCGCACTGCTGATCAATGACCCCAAGTTGATCGAGCGAGCTGAAATAGTCTGGCAGAAAGGCACCAACCGCAAAGCCTTTTCCCGTGGTGAGGTGAGTAAGTACACCTGGGTCGATGTGGGCTCGTCCTTCCTTCCCAGCGAGTTGACGGCTGCTTTCCTCTATGCGCAGCTGGAGCAGGGGGAAAGCATCAATACGCATCGTCGGGCGTTGTACGAATCGTATTTTCACCAGTTGGCGCCCCTGGAGGTGGATGGTTATTTCACCTTGCCCCGTACCCAGGGCGGCAAGCCGGCCAACGCGCATATCTTCTATCTGCTGATGCGCAGTAACCAAGAGCGCGGTGAACTGATCGAGTTTCTCCGCGAGCGGGGCATCTACGCCGTGTTCCACTATGTACCCCTGCATGACTCGCCCGCTGGATTGCGCTATGCGCGCAGTGTCGGAGAGCTGTCCGTCACGCAGGAGGTTTCCGCATGCCTGCTTCGTCTGCCGCTCTACTCCGATATGAGCATCCGCCAGGTCGCGCAGGTCTGTGCCGCTATCTTCCAATTCTTCGCAGGTGCGCGGCAGGCGTGACTGCCTCCGCTCGGCGAGTGTTCAGCTGATTTCTGGAGTTTTCACCCCATGTCGATTTCCGTACAGGCCGGCGCTGGCCTGGAGCAGGCCATGAAGTGTCTGCGGTTGATGTATGCCCGGCCGGAGCACCCGTACTACATCATGGCGCCGGATTACCGGGAGACCTCGTCGGGGATCGCCTCGCTTCATTACCTGTGCCACTTGCTCAACCTGAATGGACGGGAAGCCTACATTCTGGGTGGCACGGTGGTGAACCCGGAGTTGAAGACGCCACTGCTTGACGACGCGGCCAGCCAGCGTCACGCCCTTGCGGGTCGGGTGCCAATCGCAGTCTATCCGGAAGTTACAACAGGCAATCCGTTCGGCAGTTCTGTCGTGGCCCGTTTCCTGTTGAACTTTGAGGGCTTCATCAATGGTCGGAGCATGGAGGCCGCTCCCAGCGATCTGTTGTTCTACTCGGGAAAACTGATTGCCGAAGATCACGGCCGCCCGAATGGTGACTTGCTGTGCTTGCCTACCATCGATATCGACCTGTTCTGTGCCGGGCGGTCGCACGCTCGGCGTGAAGGTCGCTACCTGTACCAGAATCGCTTTCCCCTCGACGCTATCGACTACTCGCAACTGCCTGAGGATATTCGCCTGCTGAGCATGGCCAATGCCCTGACGCTGCCGGAATTGGCGCAGTTGCTTCAGCGCGCGCAGGTGATGTACACCCATGAATGGTCGATGACTTGCGTGATTGCGGTGCTCTGTGGGTGTCCGGTCATCTTTATTCCCGGGCATGGCATTGACCAGGCCTTCCTCGATGCCAGCTTCGTCGGTAGCGCAGGTTTCGCAATGATGGATCGCGAGGATGCGCTGGCCCATGCACAGGCCGGCGTGGATGGCGCATTGCAACGCTACGTCGAACGAACGGCGCCGTTCTGGGGCCAGTTGGAGGTATTCATCGAGAAGACCCAGGCGGCGGCTCGCCGCGAGGCGGTGGGCAACCAGCTGGGAATGCGAGATTGGCTGCGACAGCGTTATCCTCGGCCGCAGCAGATGAAGGTGATCGAAGGCCGGCTGGCCGATGCTGCAGATGTGCGTATTGTCGTACTGGTGGTCGATCACGGTGATCCCGTGGCGCTGGAGATCACCCTGGACAGCCTGGATCGCAGTCTGTGTCCTGGTGTGCAGGTTTGCGTGTTGGGGGGGGAGAGCCCTCGGCGGGACGGCGTCAGGTGGGCGCATTGTGATCCCGACCGGTCAGTTGCGGCAATCGACACCAGCCTGGCAAGTGGGTGCGGCGATTGGTTCATGCTGGTGGACGCTGGCAGCGAGTTCACCGCCAGTGGTTTGTTGCAGATTGCACTGGAGTTGACCCGAGCCCCCATGGAGTGCGTGGCTGTCTATGCGGATGAGGCCGTGCGTCAGGAGCAGGGGGTGGTCGATAGTGCGTTGCGCCCCGACCTGAACCTGGACATGTTGCTGGCCTTCCCTGGTTATCTGTCGCGGCATTGGTTGTACCGATGCGATGCCTGGCGCGAGCTCGGTGGCTTCAATCAGGCGGTCGGCCGAGCTTTCGAGCTTGATTACCAGCTGCGCTTGATCAGTGCGCGGGGGCTCGGGTGTGTGGGGCATGTCAGTGAGCCGTTACTGATTGGCAATGCCCTGCGGCTGCAGGCATGCACCGATGAATGCGCAGTGATCGACGCGCATTTGCAAGACCGTGGATTTGTCGCCGCGCAGACGCTGCCTTTGGCAACGGCGCCGGGGCGCTACCGTATCGACTATGCGCACCAGCGACCGGCGTCGATCAGTATCGTCCTTTTTCTCGAGGGGCAACTGTTGCACTTCCAGCGCTGCCTCGAAAGCTTGTTGGCGCAGACCGCCTATGGCGACTATGAGGTGTTGCTGGTCGAGCCGGGCAGTGATGATCCCTTGTTGCTCGATTGGCTTGCGATGGTCGGGCAGATGGGGGAGGGACGATTCAGGATACTGCGCTTCGAGCCTGGTTACGTCCGTGCGCAAATGTGCAATGCGGCCGTGGAGGAGGCCAGGGGTGAATACCTGCTATGGCTGGATGTCGGCACCGTCGTCGTCGATGGCGATTGGCTGCAAGTGTTGCTCAACCATGCACAGCGCCCAGAGGTGGGGGGCGTTGGTTGCAAGCTGCTGACCCTGGACGGCACTGTGCGCCAAGCGGCCCTGGTGTTGGGGCTTGGGGGTGAAGTCGGGCGCGCCTTCGCGGGTCGGTCGGCGCAGGACTCCGGTTACATGGGGCGGCTCGGATTGGAGCAGAATTGTTCGGCGGTCGGCGGTGAGTGCCTGATGGTACGTCGCTCGCTGTTCATCGAGCTTGGAGGCTTCGACACCGATCCGCTGTTTTCCCGCTGGGTGGCGGTGGACCTGTGCCTCAGGCTGCTACAAGCCGGTTACCTGAATGTCTGGACGCCGCATACCCGGCTTTTGCTGGATGCTTCGCAGGACGCGCCGGCCAGTGACGATCAGGAAGATGCACTGTATGCGCGCTGGTTGCCTCAATTGGCCAGTGACCCGGCATATAACGTCAATTTCTCGCTGAGTGCTGGCGAGGAATTTGCTGTTCAAGGGTGCGATATGAGCTGGCGGCCATTGCAGGGGGTGGTACCTGGCGTGCTTGCCTGCGCAGCCGATCAGGAGGGGGCGGTGCACTCGCGCCTGCTCGGTCCGATGGAGACTTTGCGCGACGCAGGGCATATTGATGGTGCGGTGATCGCCGGAGTGCCGTCGCTGGTGGAGATCGAGCGCTTCAAGCCTTCAAGCATCGTGTTGCAGCGCCCATTGGCTGATGCCGGTTTGTTGACGTTGCGTCGCTTGCGTGCTTTTTCACAGGCATTCAAGGTCTACGACCTGGACTGTTACCCACAGGTCTACGAAGGTGGATCGGGGGCTGGCGAAGATCTGCTGCGGCGTATGCATTTCGGCATGATGCAGGCCGACAGGGTACTGGTTGCTACCGCCGCGCTGGCTGAGCTGGTGCAGGGGCGGCATGATGATATCCGGGTGCTTGAAAATGTGTTGCCTGCTTCGTGGGGGCGCCTGCAAGGGAAGCGTCGTGCAGGGCAAAGGCCGCGCGTGGGCTGGATGGGCTGTCATGATGCGTACTTGCTTGCCGAGGTTGTCCCCATGTTGGCCGCTGAAGTCGACTGGGTGGTTCTGGGTGATTGCCCGGCAGCCCTGCGACCGTACCTGAAAGAGCATCATCCTGTCACGGATGTGCAGTACCTGGGGGGCAATCTGGCAGCCCTGGATCTGGACATTGCCCTGGTGCCCATGGCTGAAACCTTGGTCAATGCATGTTCCGGCGATATACGCGTGCTCCAGCACGCGGCATGCGGCCAGGCGGTCATCTGCAGTCGGGTTGCCGGCTTTGCCGGGGGGGATGTCTTGCCGTTGTCGCGGGTGGGCAACCAGGCTGTCGACTGGGTCCATGCGATCCGCCTGCACCTGGAGGACCTTGATGCTTCTGCGGCGCTGGGTGATGCTCAGCAAGCCATTGTGCGCAGCGACTGGTTGCTCGAAGGGCAGCGGCTGGAGGGCTGGCGCCGCGCCTGGCTGGCGGACTGATCGGCAGCGCGAGGGTTTCAGGCAGTCAACGACAAAGGCGCTCCGTGGAGCGCCTTTGTCTTTTTGCGGGGGCTGCCTCAGGTGAAGCTGATGTTGTGCCGCTGGTTTCCGTAGACCACGCGTGCCGCGGTGATCAATTGGTAGGGGATTTCGACGTAAGGGACGTCCGAGTTGCTCAGGGCCATGTCCATCAGTTGGACAAGCATGGAGTTCTTGCGAACCAGGATCACATCCGACCAGTCGGTGTTGGTCATGGCGACCGGGATGAAGTCCGAACGCTTGAGGAAGCTGCCCAGGGCTTCGAGCACGCCCAGGTTCTGCTTGATTCCGTTAGGGCTGTGGCAGCAATCGTTGAGCATGATGAAACCGTCTTCGGCCACCAGGTCCTGGTAGTACATCAGGTCGCGCAGGATGTATTCGTACTGGTGATTGGCGTCGATATACACCAAGTCGAACTTGTCGATGTCAGTTTCCTGTCGGACCTTGTCGATGGCGCCGATGGTTTCGGAGCGGATAATTGTCACCTCGGGCAGTTGCGCGAATCGCGCCTGGCACTCCTCGTAGAGCCTGTCCCAGGTCAGCTGATCATGCAGCGAGCCGCCATAGTAGTAATCATAGGTGTCGACAGGCACGACCCAGGGTGGCAGATCGTCGAAGGGGCTGTAGGCGTCATTGGCGGCCTTGCTCCAGCTATCGATCAGCACCATCTTTTCCGGCGCTAGGGCTGAGTGGATCTTCAGTGCATTTTCACCACGAAGTACTCCCAGTTCAGCGACAACCGGACGTTTGTCCATGACTTGAAAGATCGCACCGAGCAGCTGGTATAGGTTTTCTCGATAGGTGTGGCAGACCTTCATTGGGGTGTCCTTCATTATTGATGACGGCCCTGCCACGGGGCAGGGCGTTGTATCGTTGCTCAGAGCAAGTCTCCTGAGCACTCCTGAGCAGGCAAGATATGTGCCTGGAATGTGCGGAGCTTTGCCCTGTGCTCAGGGTGGAGGGCGCCTGGGTGATCGGACGAGAAGATTTGTCGACCCGATGCTGTGCGATGCATGATGGCGTGACTTGGCAGTCGAAACGTGCATCTCTAATCTATTGAATCAGCGGGCGGCCACGTCGACGCGACATGCAGGGCCTGTGGCCTTGTCGTAACGCCCGTGAATTTTCGCCATATCCATCGGGAAGCCACAATGATTGGCATCAAAAGCATCGCCAGTTACGTACCTGTAGAGGGTGTCGACAACTACGCCCAGGGTGCGAAGTTCGGCAAGGACCAGGATTTCATCTTCGGCAAGATCGGTTCGACCTTCTTGCCGCGCAAGGAGGGGGCGCAGGAAACCTCCGACCTGAGTGTCGCAGCCGCCCGGGCATTGTTCGCTATCAATCCGGCGTTTGATCCTGCGTCCATCGATGTGGTGATCGTCGTCACCCAGAATGGTGACGCCGAAGGCCTGCCGCACACTGCGGCGATCGTCCAGCACAAGCTGGGGCTGTCGACCGCTGTCGCCGCTTTCGATATCTCGCTGGGCTGCTCCGGCTATGTTTATGGTCTATATGCGATGAAGGGGTTCATGGAGGCCGCTGGTCTCAAGAATGGACTGTTGATCACCGCCGACCCCTATTCGAAGATCGTCGACCCTGAGGATCGCAACACCACCATGTTGTTCGGCGATGCCGCCACCGCGACCTGGATGGGCGAGGGCGCTGCCTGGCAGTTGGGCAAGTCGCTGTTCGGCAGCGATGGTGCCGGTGCCGAACACCTGCGCACCACCGGTGGCAAGTTCTTCATGAACGGCCGTCAGGTCTACAACTTCGCCCTGGTCAAGGTGCCTGCGCACCTGCAGCAGTTGCTCGATGTCAGCCAACTGCGGGCCGAGGAGGTGGACCTGTTCTGCCTGCACCAGGGCAGCGCGGCGATCGTCGACGCCGTCTCCCAGCGATTCGATGACGGTGCGCACCGGGCGAAATTCGTCAAGGACATGCTCGAAACCGGCAATACCGTGTCGTCGAGCATCCCGCTGTTGTTGGAGAAACACGTGCTCGGCTCGCAGCACAAGCGTGTGGCGCTCAGTGGCTTCGGCGTCGGCCTGTCGTGGGGTTCGGCGATCATCGAGCGCACCGACTGACCTGTGCCGCTATAAGAGAAAGCGCCCGCCGGAAACCGGCCGGCGCTTTTTTTGTGCCTGTGATCCAGAGGTTGGCCGCTCTACCGCAAGGCCTTTCGGGTGGTGGATTTCTGGCGTCAAAGCCTTGATTTCATTGAGGTGGCAGGGTGCCAGTAAAAAAATTCGCAAAAGGCGCTAAAGCAAACTGCCCCGACGACGATAACCATTACGAAGGTTCTCTAGGCCACATAACCGGCGAATTGCCAAGGCCGGAAGCCGTAGTACCCAATCCAACGAGGAATTCGTCATGGCTTTGACTGTAAACACCAACACCACCTCTCTGGGCGTTCAGAAGAACCTGAACCGTGCTTCCGACGCACTGAGCACTTCGATGACCCGTCTGTCCTCCGGCCTGAAAATCAACAGCGCCAAAGACGACGCCGCCGGCCTGCAGATCGCTACCCGCATGACCTCGCAGATCCGCGGTCAGACCATGGCTATCAAGAACGCCAACGACGGTATCTCCATCGCCCAGACCGCTGAAGGCGCGATGCAAGAGCAGACCAACATCCTGCAGCGTATGCGCGAACTGGCCCTGCAATCGCGAAACGACTCCAACAGCCAGACCGACCGTGACGCTCTGGACAAAGAGTTCCAGTCGATGCTGAAAGAGATCGACCGTATCGCTGACAGCACCCAGCTGAACGGCAAGAACCTGCTGGACGGTTCCGCTGGCGCCATGACCTTCCAGGTTGGTTCCAACACCGGTACCGCCAACCAGATCACCATCACCCTCAGCGCTGCCATGAAGACCACCGGTGCAGGCGCTGCCCTGACCGCCCTGGCTGGCAAGAGCATCACCGGTGCCAACAGCACCGCCGCCGAAGCCACCTTCAGCGCCGCCATGGACGCTATCGGTAGCGCTCTGGACGCGATCAACGCCACCCGTGCCGACCTGGGTGCCAACCAGAACCGTCTGACCAGCACCATCAACAACCTGCAGAACATCAACGAGAACGCCGAAGCCGCTCGTGGCCGTGTACAGGACACCGACTTCGCTGCTGAAACTGCCCAGCTGACCAAGCAGCAGACCCTGCAGCAAGCTTCGACCTCGGTTCTGGCTCAAGCCAACCAGCTGCCATCGGCAGTCCTGAAGCTGCTGGGCTAATCTGCCTTGTAGCTTGCGGCGGGGGAGTGCCCTTCGGGCGCTTCCCCGCCTTTTCATTGTGAGGTGGTAGACATGGACATGAGCCTCAAGCTGAACCTGTCCTACCCGGCCGCACGTACGGCCGAGCAGGTTGCCGAGAAACCGGTTACCCGGTCGACCGAGGTTTCCCCGGATGGCGAGCAGAAAAAAGACCCGGTCAAGGTGAATGCCACCGACAAGGTCAAGGACGCCGTCTCGGAGATCGAGAAATTCCTGAAAGAGACCCGACGCAATCTGGAGTTCGTCACTGACGAAGAATCTGGCAAGATCGTGGTCAAAGTCATCGCCAGCGAGACCGGTGAGTTGATCCGGCAACTTCCTTCGGAAGAAGCCCTGCGTATCGCCCACAGCCTCAGCGATGTCAAAAGTGTTCTGTTCGACGCCAAGGTCTGACCGGCGGCGAACACCCAATGATGTGAATCATGTCAGCCTTGCAGGAGTGGGGCTGACGCGTTGATGAGAGGGACAACAGCATGGCAAGCCCCATTATTCCAAGCACGGGCCAGGGCTACGGGCTCGAGATTGGCAAGATTGTCGATGTGTTGGTGAAGGCCGACACCTCGGCCAAGTCCAATCAGATTGCCCGGCAGTCGAGCAACAACTCGGCGATGCTCTCGGGTATCGGCTCCCTGCGTAGCGCGTTGACGGCATTCCAGGATGCCATGAAGAAGCTCAACGACAAGGATGCTCCCTCCTTCAACGCCTTCGCGGGTACCTCCGCGAATGAAAATGTGGTCAAGATCAAGTCGGGCAATACCGCGGTGCCTGGCACCTACGATATCAAGGTCGACAAGCTTGCCACCTCTTCCAAGGTCGCCAGCCAGCAGTTCGCCGGCGGTGCCTCTTCGGCGATCAGTGCCGGTGAGATGACCATCAGCCAGGGCGGCAAGGACTACAAGATCACCGTTGCCAGCGGTGCCACGCTGCAGAGCGTGCGTGACCAGATCAACAAGGAAATGAGCGCCAAGGGCATCACCGCCAACATCATCAATGAGGCGGGTGGTTCGCGCCTGGTGTTCGGCTCCACCACCACCGGCGCTGGCAGCGATATTTCCGTGAGCGGTATCCCTGAACTGGCCATCGATGGTACTCAGCCGATCGCCGGTTCTGGTGCCGGTTACATCTCTGCCAAAGCGCAGGACGCCGAGTTCACGATCGACGGTCTGAAGCTGACCAGCCCCAAGAATACGGTCGACAACGCGATCAGCGGCCTGACCCTGGAACTCACCGGCGCCACCCCCGCTGGGGCGACTACCGGGACCAAGGTGACCGTGGCGCTGGACAACGATGGGCTGCGCAAGTCGGTGCAGTCGTTCGTCGATGCCTACAACACGCTGCAAAAGGCGGTCTCGGCGTTGACCACGCCGACCAAGGACTCCGGTGGCAAAGTGACCAGCCTCGGTCCGTTGACTGGCGACCCGACCACCCGTTCGTTGCTGGGTGATGTGCGCAAGGTGCTGGCCGAAGTCGGTAACGGCGACAGGCTGACCACGCTGAGCCAGCTGGGTATCAACACCCAGAAGGACGGTACGCTGGAGTTCAACAGCACCAAGTTCTCCACGGCATTGAACGACAAGAAGCTCGGCCCGGATATTCAACAGCTGTTCACCGGCACCAACGGCTTGTTCGAGCGCATGAACAAGGCTATCGACCCGTACAACTCGACGGGTGGGTCGCTGGATTCGCGCAAGAGCAACCTCGACAAGGCGGCCAAGAGCCTGCTCGACCAGCAGGCGGCCCTGGATCGTCGCACTGCGACCCTGACCGAGTCGCTGACCAAGAAGTACGCGGCCCTGGATGCGGCGCTGGCGAAGGTGAAGAAGCAGGGCGAGCAGATCGTTTCCATCTTCGAGGCGATCAACGCCCAGGCGAAGAAGTAATCGATCGCTGGTGACAGAAGCCCGGCGGCACCGAACAGGTGCCCCGGGCTTCATCGTTTGACGGCTAAAGTTTTTTGACGTGACGGCGATACAGGGGTATATGCACCTTTTTCGCTGCAACGAGGTAGATCCATGAACCCGATGTTGGCCCTTCGGCAGTACCAGAAAGTCAATGGCGCGGCGCAGACGTCCGAGGCCAGCCCGCACCGCCTGGTGCAGATGCTCATGCAGGGCGGCCTTGACCGCCTGGCCCAGGCCAAGGGCGCGATCGCGCGCAATGACATTGCCCAGCGCGGCATTCTGATCGGCAAGGCCATCGATATCATCGGCGGCCTGCGTGAAGGGCTGGACCTGGAAAACCATGCCGACAGCCTGGCGGACCTGGACAACCTGTACACCTACATGAGCCGCCGTCTGGTCGAGGCGAACGTAAAGAGCGATCCGGCGATCATCGATGAAGTGGCGCGCCTGCTGATCACCGTCAAGGAAGGCTGGGATGCGATCGGCGATCAACAGCCGACGCCCTGAATCGGGAGAGATGTCATGAGCGAGGTAGTCGAGCGTATCGAACAGACCCGCGAGGCCTTGCTGGCCGCGCTGGCCAGTCGTGACTGGGATGCCATCGGCGAGCTCGATCTGGAGTGCCGTGTCTGCGTCGAGGATATCGTGGCGGAGGCGGCGATCAACGAAGATGAGGTGCGCGGCAGCCTGGAGCAGTTGCTGGGGGTTTATCGGCAACTGATCGAGATTGCAAGTGGCGAGCGTCAATCAATAGTCGACGAGATGACGCAGATCCGTCAGGCGGAAAATGCCGCAAAGGTATACCATCTGTTCTCTTGACCACAGATGATGTAAAAACCAGCGCGCCATAAATTTGACTGTGTGCGGTTTTTTGACTTTACTAGTGGCTGTTTTCGAATTTCAGACGTCCGAACACTGACCATTCAGTCGGAATGATCTCGAGCATGCCCTCAGGGCGCCGATATGACTAGGGAAGTTGCTATTGCATGTGGCGTGAAACCAAAATCCTCCTGATCGATGACGACAGCGCCCGCCGCCGCGATCTGGCAGTGGTGCTGAACTTCCTCGGCGAAGAAAACCTGTCCTGTTCCAGTCAGGACTGGCAGCAAGCCGTCGAGTCGTTGAGCTCGAGCCGTGAAGTGTTGTGCGTACTGATCGGTACCGTGAATGCTCCAGCCAGTGTGCTGGGGCTCCTTAAGACAGTGGCTGGGTGGGATGAGTTCCTTCCGGTTCTGCTTTTGGGTGAAATTTCTTCTGCCGAGTTCCCCGAAGACCTGCGTCGTCGGGTGCTCTCCAACCTCGAAATGCCCCCAAGCTACAGCCAGTTGCTTGACTCGCTACACCGTGCCCAGGTCTATCGCGAGATGTACGACCAGGCCCGTGAGCGGGGGCGTCAACGCGAGCCCAACCTGTTCCGCAGCCTGGTGGGCACCAGCCGTGCCATCCAGCATGTACGGCAGATGATGCAGCAAGTGGCCGATACCGACGCCAGCGTGCTGATACTGGGTGAGTCCGGTACTGGCAAGGAGGTGGTGGCGCGCAACCTGCACTACCACTCCAAGCGTCGCGAGGCGCCGTTCGTGCCGGTCAACTGCGGGGCGATCCCGGCGGAGTTGCTCGAGAGCGAGCTGTTCGGCCACGAGAAGGGCGCGTTCACCGGGGCGATCACCAGCCGCGCCGGGCGTTTCGAGCTGGCCAACGGCGGCACGCTGTTCCTCGACGAGATCGGCGACATGCCGCTACCGATGCAGGTCAAGCTGCTGCGCGTGCTGCAAGAGCGTACCTTCGAGCGGGTGGGCAGCAACAAAACCCAGAGCATCGATGTGCGCATCATCGCCGCGACCCACAAGAACCTCGAGAGCATGATCGAGGATGGGACCTTCCGCGAAGACCTCTACTACCGGTTGAATGTCTTCCCCATCGAGATGGCGCCCCTGCGCGAGCGTGTCGAGGATATCCCGCTGCTGATGAACGAGCTGATCTCGCGCATGGAGCACGAGAAGCGTGGTTCGATCCGCTTCAATTCGGCGGCGATCATGTCGCTGTGCCGGCATGGTTGGCCGGGCAACGTGCGTGAGCTGGCCAACCTGGTCGAGCGCATGGCGATCATGCACCCTTACGGGGTGATCGGCGTGTCGGAGCTTCCGAAGAAATTCCGCTACGTCGATGACGAGGACGAGCAATTGGTAGACAGCCTGCGCAGCGATCTCGAGGAGCGCGTGGCGATCAACGGTAACACGCCGAACTTCGCCAGCCATGCCATGCTGCCGCCGGAGGGGCTCGACCTGAAGGACTATCTCGGTGGCCTTGAGCAGGGGCTGATCCAGCAGGCGCTGGATGACGCCAATGGCATCGTTGCCCGGGCCGCGGAGCGGTTGCGTATCCGCCGCACCACACTGGTGGAGAAGATGCGCAAGTACGGCATGAGCCGTCAAGGTGGCGAGGAACAGGCGGAGGATTGACGCCTGCGGTATCCGTCGAGGGCTATGGACAGCCCCGCGGATGTAATGTCCCTACCTTTCGAAGGGGTGCAAAGCCCCATGATCAGCGGTCTCGCGGCCGTCTCTGCGAATGCTCCCCGGTTGTCTCTCGCCACCTCCGGCACGCGTATTGCTATATCGCTGGCAATACACCGTTTTTGACGGTCAGCCACGCGAGAGAGCACGATGCCCCAGGCCGCCCACATGTCCCGAGTCCCCGATCCGCAGGGGCGCACCCCGGTCGAGCAGGAAAGCCGACAGGGTCTTGAGCAGGCGTTCGCCCTGTTCAATCAGGTTTCTTCCCAGCTCAGCGAGTCGTACAGCATGCTCGAGGCGCGCGTCAGTGAGCTCAAGGGTGAGCTGGCGGTGGTCAGTGCCCAGCGCATGGCGGAGCTGGGCGAGAAGGAGCGGGTGGCCAATCGTTTGCAGAACCTGCTGGACCTGCTGCCGGGCGGGGTGATCGTGATCGATGCGCAGGGCTATGTGCGCGAGGCCAACCCTGCTGCGTGCGACTTGCTGGGCGAGCCGTTGGTTGGTGAACTCTGGCGCCAGGTGATCGCGCGCAGCTTCGCGCCGCGCAAGGATGACGGCCATGAGGTATCGCTGCGTGACGGTCGCCGCCTGTCGATCGCCACGCGCTCGCTGGATGCCGAGCCCGGGCAGTTGGTGCTGCTGACCGACCTCACCGAGACCCGTCGCCTGCAAGACCAACTCTCGCGCCATGAGCGCCTGTCGTCGCTCGGCCGCATGGTGGCCTCGCTGGCGCACCAGATCCGTACTCCATTGTCGGCGGCGATGCTCTATGCCGGTCATCTGGCCGACAGCGAAAAAACCTTGTCGGACGATACCCGGCAGCGCTTTGCGGGGAGCCTGAAGGAGCGCCTGCACGAACTGGAGCACCAGGTGCGCGACATGCTGGTGTTTGCCCGTGGCGAGCTGCCGCTGAGCGATCGGCTGACCCCCAAGGCGTTGTTCCAGGCGCTGCAGCAGGCTGCGCAGGTCCATGTCCAGGGGCAGTCGGTGCGCTGGCAATGCGATGTGCACCTTGGCGAGTTGTTGTGCAATCGCGACACCCTGGTGGGCGCCTTGCTCAACCTGATCGATAACGCCGTGCAGGCCAGCGAAGGGGCGGTGCGGCTCAAGGTTCACCTCTACCGGCGCGACCAGTACCTGCACTTGTGCGTCAGTGATGCCGGCAGCGGCATCGATGCCGAGCTCCTGTCGCGGCTGGGCGAGCCATTCCTCACCACCAAGTCGACGGGTACCGGGTTGGGCCTGGCGGTGGTCCAGGCTGTGGTGCGTGCCCACCAAGGCACCTTGCGGCTGCGTTCGAGGCCGGGGCGCGGTACCTGCGCCCAGGTGATCCTGCCATTGATCGCTGCTGCCTCGAAGGGGGCGCAATGATGGATATCAAGGTGCTCCTGGTCGAGGACGACCGTACCTTGCGCCAGGCGCTGGCGGACACCCTGGAGATCGGCGGCTTCGCCCATCTTGCCGTGGGTTCGGCCGAGGAGGCGTTGCAGGCGGTCGCGCGCGAACCGTTCAGCCTGGTGGTCAGTGATGTGAACATGCCGGGCATGGATGGTCATCAGTTGCTGGCGCAACTGGGGCGCCACCATCCACAGCTTCCGGTGCTGCTGATGACGGCCCATGCCGCGGTGGAGCGGGCGGTCGAGGCCATGCGCCAGGGGGCGGTCGACTACCTGGTCAAGCCGTTCGAGCCCAAGGCGCTGATCAGTCTGGTGGAGCGACACGCGGCGGGTCATCTCGAGGTGGGCGAGGAAGAGGGGCCCGTCGCCTGCGAGCCGGCCAGCCTGCAATTGCTCGACTTGGCGGCGCGGGTCGCGCGCAGCGACTCCACCGTGTTGATCTCGGGTGAGTCGGGGACCGGCAAGGAGGTGCTGGCGCGCTTCATTCATCAGCAGTCGCCACGGGCGACGGCGCCGTTCGTGGCGATCAACTGCGCGGCGATCCCCGACAACATGCTCGAAGCCACGCTGTTCGGTCATGAGAAGGGGGCCTTCACGGGCGCCATTGCCGCGCAGGCCGGCAAGTTCGAGCAGGCCGATGGCGGCACCTTGTTGCTCGACGAGATTTCCGAAATGCCGTTGGCGCTGCAAGCCAAGCTGTTGCGGGTGTTGCAGGAGCGCGAAGTGGAACGGGTCGGTGGACGCAAGCCGATCGCCCTGGATATCCGGGTACTGGCCACCACCAACCGCGATCTGCTTGGCGAGGTGGCGGCTGGGCGTTTCCGTGAAGACCTCTACTATCGCCTGTCGGTGTTCCCGCTGGCCTGGCGCGCCCTGCGCGAGCGTCCGGGCGACATCCTGCCGCTGGCCGAGCGCCTGCTGGCACGCCATGTCGGCAAGATGAGGCATGCGCCGGTACGACTGTCGGCCGATGCCCGGGCTTGCCTGCAGGCGCACGCCTGGCCGGGCAATGTGCGCGAGTTGGACAACGCCTTGCAGCGGGCACTGATCCTGCAGCAGGGTGGGGTGATCGAGGCGGCGGATTTCTGTCTGGCCGGCGTCATTCCATTGTCGGCTCCAGCCAGGGCCACGCCAGTGGTCGAGGATAGCGCGGTTGAGTCCATGGGCCTGGGCGACGACATGCGTCGCCACGAATACCAGATGATCATCGACACCTTGCGCGCCGAGCGCGGCCGTCGCAAGGAAGCTGCCGAGCGTTTGGGCATCAGTCCGCGCACCTTGCGCTACAAGCTGGCGCAAATGCGCGACGCGGGGCTCGATGTGGAGGCCAGCCTGTTCGGCTGATCAACTGTTTTGAATGTATGACGGGCGGGCTGGCACTCCTCTTGCTAGTCCCAGCCTATTCGCTGCATGAGTGTCAAAAAAATGCGGCTGCCGGAGAGAGAAGTCCATGACCCAAGGTGTTGAATTCAATCGTCTGATGATGGACATGCGCGCCATGAAGGCCGAAGCCATGTCCACGCCCAAGACCGCTGCCGCGCCCGAACTGGCGCCGGGGCAGAGCAGTTTCGCCGACATGCTCGGCCAGGCGATTGGCAAGGTCCACGAAACCCAGCAGGCCTCCAGCCAGCTGGCCAACGCCTTCGAGATCGGCAAGAGCGGTGTCGACCTGACTGACGTCATGATCGCTTCGCAGAAAGCCTCCGTGTCGTTCCAGGCATTGACCCAGGTGCGCAACAAGCTGGTACAGGCGTACCAGGACATCATGCAGATGCCGGTATAAGGGCGAGAGTGAGTCATGGCCGAAGCAGTCGTCGATAACGCCCCCGCCAAAAGTGGCCCGCCAGCAGCCAAGCCGCCGCTGTTCGGCATGGCGTTCCTGGAAAACATCTCGCAGATGCCCATGCTGCGGCAGGTTGGCCTGCTGGTCGGCCTGGCCGCCAGCGTGGCCATCGGTTTTGCCGTGGTGCTCTGGTCGCAGCAGCCGGACTACCGGCCGCTGTACGGCAGCCTTGCGGGCATGGACACCAAGCAAGTGATGGACACGCTTGCCTCCGCCGACATCCCCTATCACGTGGAACCGAACTCCGGTGCCCTGCTGGTCAAGGCCGACGACCTCTCCCGTGCGCGCCTGAAGCTGGCCGCCGCCGGTGTGGCGCCGAGCGACGGCAACGTCGGTTTCGAGCTGCTGGATAAAGAGCAGGGGCTGGGCACCAGCCAGTTCATGGAAGCCACCCGTTACCGCCGCAGCCTTGAAGGCGAGCTGGCCCGCACCGTTTCCAGCCTGAACAATGTCAAGGCCGCGCGCGTGCACCTGGCGATCCCGAAAAGCTCGGTGTTCGTCCGTGACGAGCGCAAGCCAAGTGCCTCGGTGCTGGTCGAGCTGTACCCTGGTCGCGCCCTGGAAGCCGGCCAGGTCATGGCCATCGTCAACCTCGTGGCCACCAGCGTTCCGGAGCTGGACAAGTCGCAGGTGACCGTGGTCGACCAGAAGGGCAACCTGCTCTCCGACCAGTTGCAAGACACCGCCCTGACCATGGCCGGCAAGCAGTTCGACTACAGCCGTCGCATGGAAGGCCTGCTCACCCAGCGCGTGCATAACATCCTGCAGCCGGTGCTGGGCAATGACCGCTACAAGGCCGAAGTGTCGGCCGACGTCGACTTCAGCGCCGTCGAGTCTACCTCCGAGCAATTCAACCCTGACCAGCCGGCGCTGCGCAGCGAGCAGTCGGTCAACGAGCAGCGCTCCAGCAGCCAGGGCCCGCAAGGTGTGCCCGGTGCCCTGAGCAACCAGCCGCCGGCCGGCGCCTCCGCGCCTGAGAACGCCCGTGCGCCCGCGACCCCTGCAGGTGCCATCCAGCCTGGCCAGCCACTGGTGGATTCCAACGGCCAGCAGATCATGGACCCGGCCACCGGCCAGCCGATGCTCGCGCCTTACCCGAGCGACAAGCGCCAGCAGAGCACCAAGAACTTCGAGCTGGACCGCTCCATCAGCCACACCCGCCAGCAGCAGGGTCGCCTGACCCGCCTGTCGGTGGCCGTGGTGGTGGACGACCAGGTCAAGCTCGACGCCGCCAGCGGCGAAGCCACCCGCACCCCGTGGGGTGCCGAAGACCTGGCGCGCTTCACCCGCCTGGTGCAGGACGCCGTGGGCTTCGATGCCAGCCGTGGCGACAGCGTGACCGTGATCAACGTGCCGTTCGCCGCCGACCGTGGCGACGAGCTGGTCGACATTCCGTTCTACTCGCAGCCATGGTTCTGGGACATCGTCAAGCAAGTGCTGGGCGTGCTGTTCATCCTGGTGCTGGTGTTCGGCGTGCTGCGTCCGGTGCTCACCAATATCACAGGTGGCGGCAAGCAAGCCGCCACGGACAGCGACATGGAGCTGGGCGGCATGATCGGTCTGGATGGCGAACTGGCCAACGACCGCGTCAGCCTGGGTGGCCCGACAAGCATTCTGTTGCCGAGCCCGAGCGAGGGTTACGAGGCACAGCTCAACGCAATCAAGGGCCTGGTGGCCGAAGACCCGGGTCGCGTGGCCCAGGTCGTGAAAGAGTGGATCAACGCCGATGAGTGACAATCGAGCCATTACCGCCAAGCTGAGCCGCGTCGACAAGGCGGCCATTCTCCTGCTCTCGCTCGGCGAGACCGATGCCGCGCAGGTGTTGCGCCACATGGGGCCCAAGGAGGTGCAGCGGGTCGGTGTGGCCATGGCGCAGATGGGCAACGTCCATCGCGAGCAGGTCGAGCAGGTCATGAGCGAGTTCGTCGAGATCGTCGGCGACCAGACCAGCCTGGGCGTCGGCTCCGACGGCTACATTCGCAAGATGCTCAACCAGGCGCTCGGCGAGGACAAGGCCAACGGCCTGATCGACCGCATCCTGCTGGGTGGCAACACCAGCGGCCTGGACAGCCTCAAGTGGATGGAGCCGCGTGCCGTGGCCGACGTCATCCGCTACGAGCACCCGCAGATCCAGGCCATCGTGGTCGCCTACCTCGACCCCGACCAGGCCGGTGAAGTGCTGAGCAATTTCGACCACAAGGTGCGCCTGGACATCGTCCTGCGCGTCTCGTCGCTCAATACCGTGCAGCCGGCGGCGCTCAAGGAACTCAACCAGATCCTCGAGAAGCAGTTCTCCGGCAACTCCAACGCCGCGCGCACAACCCTGGGTGGCATCAAGCGCGCCGCCGACATCATGAACTTCCTCGACAGCTCGGTGGAAGGTGCGCTGATGGACGCGATCCGCGAGATCGACAGCGACCTGTCGGAGCAGATCGAAGACCTGATGTTCGTCTTCAACAACCTGGCCGACGTCGATGACCGCGGTATCCAGGCGCTGCTGCGCGAAGTATCCTCCGACGTGCTGGTGGTGTCGCTCAAGGGCGCCGACGAGAAGGTCAAGGACAAGATCTTCAAGAACATGTCCAAGCGTGCCTCGGAACTGCTGCGCGACGACCTGGAGGCGAAAGGGCCGGTGCGGGTCAGCGACGTGGAAACGGCGCAGAAGGAAATCCTCACCATCGCCCGACGCATGGCCGAGGCCGGCGAGATCGTGCTTGGCGGCAAGGGCGCCGAGGAAATGATCTGACCTGCGGGGCGAAGCGGTCCTTGTAGGAGCGGCCTTGTGCCGCGATAGGGCTGCGCATCGTCCCCGCGATCTTGATGTCACCGCAGAATTGCCGGGGCTGCTTTGCAGCCCTTTCGCGGCACAAGGCCGCTCCTACAGGGGCGCGTTGGTTGCAGATGGCTTTTGAGTACCTGAAAACATGTCTACCACCGAACACCCCAGCGACCTGATCCGCGCCCGCGACCTCGAGGGTGTCGACGTCTGGGCGTTGCCCAGCTTCGACCCCGAGCCTGAGCCGGTACCCGAACCTGAGCCCGAGGTCGTCGAAGAGGAAATCGAGGAAGTGCCGCTGGACGAAGTCCAGCCACTGACCCTCGAAGAACTCGAAGCCATCCGTCAGGAGGCCTATAACGAAGGTTTCGCCACCGGTGAGCGCGAAGGTTTCCATAGCACCCAGCTGAAGGTGCGCCAGGAGGCCGAAGTCGCCCTGGCGGCGAAGCTGGCGAGCCTGGAGCAGCTCATGGGCCACCTGCTCGAACCGATCGCCGAGCAGGATACCCAGATCGAGAAAGGCATGGTGCAACTGGTGGCGCACATGGCGCGCCAGGTCATCGGCCGCGAGCTGCGCACCGACTCCAGCCACATCACCCATGTCCTGCGCGAAGCCTTGAAGCTGCTGCCCATGGGCGCCGACAACATCCGCATCCATCTCAACCCCCAGGATTTCGAGCTGGCCAAGGCCCTGCGCGAGCGCCACGAGGAAAACTGGAAGCTGCTCGAGGACGAGGCGCTGTTGCCGGGAGGTTGCCGCATCGAGACTGCCCACAGCCGTATCGACGCGACCATGGAGACGCGAATCGAGAAGGCCGTGGCGCAGCTGTTCGACCAGTCCCACGACCATTCGCTGCATCCTGCCGCGCCGGATATCGCCATCGAGTTCGAGGACCAGCCGGGAGCCGCTGATGCGCCTTGACCGCACCAGCTTCGGCAAGCGCCTCGAGGGTTACGCCGACGCCATACGCTTGCCGGACCAGCCGGTGGTCGAAGGCCGCCTGCTGCGCATGGTCGGGCTGACCCTGGAGGCCGAGGGCCTGCGTGCGGCGGTGGGCAGCCGCTGCCTGGTGATCAACGACGACAGCTATCACCCGGTGCAGGTCGAGGCCGAAGTGATGGGCTTCTCCGGTGACAAGGTGTTCCTCATGCCGGTCGGCAGCATCGCCGGCCTGGCCCCGGGTGCCCGGGTGGTGCCGCTGGATGACAGTGGTCGCCTGCCCATGGGCATGAGCATGCTCGGGCGGGTGCTCGACGGCGCCGGCCGGGCCCTGGATGGCAAGGGTGGGATGAAGGCCGAGGACTGGGTGCCGATGGATGGCCCGGTCATCAATCCGCTCAATCGCGACCCCATCAGCCAGCCACTGGATGTCGGTATTCGCAGCATCAATGGCTTGCTGACGGTCGGGCGTGGCCAGCGTCTTGGTCTGTTCGCCGGCACCGGTGTCGGCAAGTCGGTGCTGCTGGGCATGATGACCCGCTTCACCGAGGCCGAGATCATCGTCGTCGGGCTGATCGGTGAGCGTGGTCGCGAAGTGAAGGAATTCATCGAGCATATTCTCGGTGAAGAGGGGCTCAAGCGTTCGGTGGTGGTCGCGTCGCCTGCGGACGACGCTCCGTTGATGCGGCTGCGCGCGGCAATGTACTGCACGCGGATTGCCGAGTATTTTCGCGACAAGGGCAAGAATGTCCTGTTGCTGATGGACTCCCTGACCCGTTTCGCCCAGGCCCAGCGCGAGATCGCCCTGGCCATCGGCGAGCCGCCCGCCACCCGTGGTTATCCGCCTTCAGTGTTCGCCAAACTGCCCAAGCTGGTGGAGCGGGCGGGTAACGGCGAGCCGGGTGGCGGGTCGATCACGGCGTTCTATACCGTGCTGTCCGAAGGCGACGACCAGCAGGACCCGATCGCCGACTCGGCGCGGGGCGTGCTCGACGGCCACTTCGTGCTGTCGCGGCGCCTGGCCGAGGAAGGGCACTACCCGGCCATCGATATCGAAGCGTCCATCAGCCGGGTCATGCCCCAGGTGGTCGACCCCGACCACCTGCGCCAGGCACAGAAGTTCAAGCAGCTGTGGTCGCGCCTGTCGCAGAGCCGCGACCTGATCAGTGTCGGCGCGTATGTCGCCGGCGGTGACGTGGAGACCGACCTGGCCATCGCCCTGCAGCCCAAGCTGGTGGATTTCCTGCGCCAGGGCTTGGACGAGAATGTCGGCCTGGCCCAGAGCCGCGAAGAGCTGGGCGCGATCTTCGTGCCGCCGGCGGGCTGATAGATCATGGCCCAGCCAAGTCGCGCCGCACGCCTGGTGCCGGTGGTGGAGATGGCCGAAGAGGCCGAGCGCAAGGCTGCCCAGCGAGTGGGGCATTTCCAGCGGCTGGTCAGTGACGCCCAGGTCAAGCTGGCGGAGCTTGAGAGTTTCCGCGAAGCCTATCAGATGCAGTGGATCAGCCGCGGCGGGCAGGGAGTCGACGGCAGCTGGCTGCTGAACTACCAGCGTTTCCTCGCTCAGTTGGAAACCGCGATGACCCAGCAGCGCCAGAGCCTGACCTGGCACCAGAACAACCTCAATAATGCGCGCAACACCTGGCAGCAGGCCTATGCCCGGGTGGAAGGGCTGCGCAAGCTGGTACAGCGCTACCTCGACGAGGCCCGGCGGGCCGAGGACAAGCGCGAGCAGCGCCTGCTCGACGAACTTTCCCAGCGCCTGCCGCGCCAGACCCACCTGTAGGAGCCGGCCTCTCGGCTTGCGGGGTACCGGGCTGGCTGCTAAACCTTCAGATGTTGCATCCGCCATCAACGAAGGAATCGCTGGCATGGCAGTCGAGACTGATTTTTCACAGGACGGGAAACAGCTGACGATCAAGGTCAAGGGTCGTTTCGATTTCGGCAAGCATCAGGAATTCAGGGACGCCTACGAGCGTCGCCAGCCGGACTCGGTGATCGTCGACCTGAAAGAGGCCACCTATCTGGACAGCTCTGCGTTGGGCATGCTGCTGTTGCTGCGTGACCATGTCGGGGGGGGTGAGCCGGATATCCGCGTGGTCCACGCCAGCCCTGACGTTCGCAAGATCCTGGCCATCTCCAATTTCGATAAGCTGTTCGACATCAGTTGAATGCCGTCATGCCTGCCGAACAGGCGTTGACCGTGCTGATCGCCGAGGACGGCGCTGCGGACCGCATGCTGCTGGCGCAGATCGTGCGGCGCCAGGGGCATGAGGTCATCACGGCGGAGAACGGCGAGCAGGCGGTGGCGGTGTTTGCCGCACAGCGGCCGCAATTGGTGTTGCTGGATGCGCTGATGCCGGTGATGGATGGCTTCGAGGCGGCGCGGCAGATCAAGGCACTGGCGGGCGAGGCGTTGGTGCCGATCATCTTCCTCACGTCGCTCAATGAGGAAGAGGGGCTGGTGCGCTGCCTGGAGGCCGGGGGCGACGACTTCATGGCCAAGCCCTACAGCGCGGTGATCCTGGGTGCCAAGATTCGTGCCATGGACCGCTTGCGCCGGTTGCAGGCCGTGGTGCTGGAGCAGCGCGACCAGATCACCCGCCATCACCATCATCTGCTCAACGAGCAGCGGGTGGCCAAGGCCGTGTTCGACAAGGTCGCGCACTCTGGCTGCCTCAATGCATCGAACATCCGCTACCTGCAGTCGCCTTATGCGTTGTTCAACGGCGACCTGCTGCTGGCCGCCTTCACCCCGTCCGGCGATATGCACGTCCTGCTGGGGGACTTCACCGGGCACGGCCTGCCGGCCGCCGTCGGCGCCATGCCCCTGGCGGAAGTCTTCTATGGCATGACGGCCAAGGGCTACGGCCTGGTCGAGACGCTGCGCGAGATGAACGCCAAGCTCAAGCGCATCCTGCCGGTGGACATGTTCTGCTGCGCGCTGTTGCTCAACTTGAGCTTCCAGCGTGGGACGGTGGAGCTCTGGAATGGCGGGATGCCGGATGGCTACCGGCTTTCGGCGCAGGGTGAGGTGCTGGCGGTTTTGCCTTCGCGCCATCTGCCCCTGGGGATCCTGGCGCCTGATCAGTTCGACGACGCCACCGAGGTCATGCCGCTGGCGGTGGGGGAGCGCCTGTTCCTGCTGTCTGACGGCGTGATCGACAGCGGTGACGCGCGGGAGTGCCTGTTCGGGGTGGGGCGACTGCGCCAGGTGCTGGCTGCAAACCGCCAGCCCGCCCAGCTGTTCGATGAGGTCATGCAGGCGCTGGAACGTTTCGGTGGCCAGACCCGGGATGACATCAGCCTGTGCGATATCCGCATGCTGGCGCCTGTGGACGTCGTGCCGCAGGCCGTGGTCTATTCCGACAGCGGGCGCTCTAGCCCGCTGGAGTGGGCATTGAACTTCACGTTGCGTGGCGAGAGCCTCAGGCGGTTCAATCCGGTGCCTTACCTGGTGCAGCTCTTGCAGGAAATACATGGCCTGCGGCCTGTCAGCGGGATGCTGCACAGCGTGTTGAGCGAGTTGTATTCCAATGCCCTGGAGCACGGTGTGCTGGGCTTGGACTCAAGCCTCAAGCGCGACGCGCAGGGCTTCTCCGAGTACTATCGTCAACGTGGCCAGCGCCTGGCGGACGACATCGAGGGTTTTGTCGAAATCGCCTTCTTGGTGGAGCCGCGCGGTGAGGGTGGGCATCTGAGGATCGAGGTTCGCGACAGCGGCGCGGGGTTCGATGTGGGGCGGGTGCTGGCGCAGGCACCGGTCGAGCAGGGGTTCAGCGGGCGAGGGTTGAGCCTGGTCCGCCGCCTGGGCTGTCGTGCTCAGTGGCTCGAAGGCGGGTGTCTGGCGCGGGTGGAGTTCGAGTGGTGAGTCAAAGGTTGGTCCGGGAATGAACCTCGGGCCGAGGTGTTTGCAAGCTTGATCAAGGAGTGAGCAAGTGGTGGACGTGCAGATCGATCACAAGGTGCTCAATGACCTTCGGGAGGTCATGGAGGACGGCTACCCGCAATTGCTGGAAACCTTCCTCGAGGACTCCGAGCGACGTCTCAACCAGCTGCATGAAGCCAAGGACGCCGCTGAGCTCGGGATGGCGGCACACAGCTTCAAGGGCAGCAGCAGCAACATGGGGGCCGTGGGCCTGGCCGCGCTCTGCCAGCAACTGGAGGATCGCGTTCGTCAGGTGCCGCTGTACGGTATCGAAGACCTGATCAATCGCATCGACCGGGAATACCTGGAGGTGCAGCGCTTCTATCGCAGCGAGCGACAACGGATTTCCGCGGGTTAGGAAAGCTGGCGCGAGTTTTGCTTGTCTTTGCCTGGACGTAATTTTCATGTTTCTGGCGCGGAGACTTTTCAATGCCTGTCGCATCCAATCCATTGTTGCAAGCCGGCCTTCTGGGCAAGGCAGCGCGTCCGGCCGCCAGTGTGGCCGACAAACCGCTGCAGGCGGCGGGTGACCAAGGCGCGGGCTTCGATCAGGTCATGGCCCGGCAGGGGCGTGACACGGCCCCGGCACGCGATGACAAGGTTTCCCCCGGCGCTTCGGGGCAAGCCAAACCCAAGGATAAAGTCGACGCCTCCAGCGGCAACAAGGATGGCAATGCCGCGCCTGCGGTTGCCGATGGCGGCAAGAAGTTGCCCGCCACGGACAAGCCGCCCGTTGCCGATGGCAGCGACGAGGCTGCTGACAGCGGTGCTTCCGCGCTCCTGGATGCCAGCCTGGTTGCCGGGCAGGTGACCGACGCCCAGCCTGGCGCCCAGTTGTTGCAGGCCCAGGCCGAGGCGGTTGCGCCGGTGCTGCAGGCTGCGGTCCAGCCGCCATTGCCGCCTGCTCCTGCGGCAGTCCCAAGCCCTGTGGTCGAGGAGCCGCCCGCGCAGGCGGCGTTCGATCCGGAGGGCGACCCGTTGGCCGATATGCCGACGTTGCGCCTGGCGCTCGAGCAGAATGCCCAGGCGCGCGGTACCACCTCCGCGCATGCCGGCAGCGCTCGCGCCGACCAGGGTCAGCAGCCGGCGGAAACCAATCAGGCACCCGTCAATACCTTGGCGAACCTGACCGAGAAGGTCGAGGCCGAGTCGGGTCGATCCGAGCGTGGTGAAAAAGGCTTTGCCGGCTTGCTCGACGACGGCCTCAAGGATCTCAAGAGTGCCAGCAGCGACACGCGGGTGGATGACTTCGCCAATCGCCTGGCCAGCCTCACCCAGGCGGCCACGCCGAAGACGGCCAACGCCGTGCCTGTCACGCCGAGCCCGTTGCAGCAACCCTTGCAGATGAACCAGGGTGCCTGGGCCGAAGGGCTGGTGAACCGGGTCATGTACCTGTCCAGCCAGAACCTCAAGTCGGCCGATATCCAGCTTGAGCCTGCCGAGCTCGGGCGCCTGGATATCCGCGTCAATGTGGCGGCGGACCAGCCCACCCAGATCCACTTCATCAGTGGTCACGCGGGCGTGCGCGATGCCCTGGACAGCCAGGCCCACCGTTTGCGCGAATTGTTCACCCAGCAGGGGTTGGCCCAGCCTGATGTCAGTGTCGCCGACCAGTCCCGCGGTCAGCAGCAACAGCAGCAGGCGCAGCAGGAGGGTTCAAACCTCTCTGGCGTCGCGGCCCGTCGCGCCCAGCGCGGTGAGGGTGAGCCAGGTGAGCTGGCCGACGCCGCCCGTCCGGTGGAGCAGCAGGTCGTCATCGGCGACAGCGTGGTCGACTACTACGCCTGATCCCGCCAGGGGGCTTCTGTGTAGGAGCGGCTTCAGCCGCGATGCAGCCGCTGCGGTGCCCGACACCCGCTGTGCGGGTGATCGCGGCTAAAGCCGCTCCTGCAGACAAATCTGGCATAACACTTGCTCAAGCCACGTCATCCTACTTAGAAACCCTGTTGGACGACGGATTATTGGCATGGCGAAGAGCGACGCAGTGAAAGACCCCGCCACTAAAGGCAAACTCAAGCTGATCCTGCTGCTGGTGCTGGCCTTGCTGCTGGCGGTCGGCCTGTCGGTGGGCGCGACCTGGTTCTTCATGCACAAGAGCGAGTCGGCGCCCGCCGTGGATCCGGCCCAGGCCAACGCCAAGGCGGCGGCGATCTATGAACCCCTGGCGCCGGCCTTCGTGGTCAACTTCAACCAGAACGGGCGCCAGCGCTACATGCAGGTGAGCATCACCATGCAGGGACGTAGCCAGGCAGACCTGGAAGCGTTGAAGGTGCACATGCCGGTCATCCGTAACAACCTGGTCATGATGTTCTCCGGGCAGGGCTTCGACACCCTCGCCAGCAGCCCGGTCGGGCAGGAGATGCTGCGTCAGAAAGCCACCGCGGTGGTTCAGGAAGTGGCGCAGAAAGAAGTCGGCAGGCCGGTCGTCGACCAGCTGCTGTTCACCAATTTCGTATTGCAGTAGGAGCACATAGATGGCCGTGCAGGACCTGCTGTCCCAGGATGAGATCGACGCCCTGCTGCATGGGGTGGACGATGGTCTGGTACAAACCGAGAGCGCTGGCGAGCCCGGCAGCATCAAGAGCTACGACCTGACCAGTCAGGACCGTATCGTGCGGGGTCGCATGCCGACCCTGGAAATGATCAACGAGCGCTTTGCCCGCTACACCCGCATCAGCATGTTCAACCTGCTGCGCCGCTCCGCGGATGTGGCCGTGGGCGGCGTGCAGGTGATGAAGTTCGGCGAGTACGTGCACTCGCTGTACGTGCCCACCAGCCTCAACCTGGTCAAGATCAAGCCGTTGCGCGGTACCGCGCTGTTCATCCTCGACGCCAAGCTGGTGTTCAAGCTGGTGGACAATTTCTTCGGTGGCGACGGCCGCCACGCCAAGATCGAAGGGCGTGAGTTCACTCCCACCGAGTTGCGCGTGGTACGCATGGTGCTGGACCAGTGCTTCGTCGACCTCAAGGAGGCGTGGCAGGCGATCATGCCGGTCAACTTCGAGTACATCAACTCCGAGGTCAACCCGGCCATGGCCAACATCGTCGGCCCCAGCGAAGCGGTGGTGGTCTCCACGTTCCACATCGAGCTCGATGGTGGTGGCGGCGACCTGCACGTGACCATGCCGTACTCGATGATCGAGCCGGTGCGCGAGATGCTCGATGCCGGTTTCCAGTCCGACCTGGACGACCAGGACGAGCGCTGGGTCAAGGCCCTGCGCGAGGACGTGCTGGACGTCGCGGTGCCGATGTCGGCCACCGTTGCCCGTCGCCAGCTCAAGCTGCGCGACATCCTGCACATGCAGCCGGGTGACGTGATCCCGGTGGAGCTGCCCGAGCACCTGGTCCTGCGGGCCAACGGTGTGCCGGCGTTCAAGGCGCGACTGGGTTCGCACAAGGGCACCCTGGCGCTGCAGATCATCGACCCGATCGAACGCCGCTGATGGCGCGTCGGTCGCTCTAAACGTATTGAAAGGTTGTCGAGGAAATCATGGCTAACGAAAACGAGATCAGCTCCCCCGAGGAACAGGCCCTGGCCGATGAGTGGGCTGCGGCCCTCGAAGAAACCGGCGATGCCGGGCAGGCCGATATCGATGCCCTGCTGGGTGGTGACGCCGGTCACGTCGGTGGTGATCGCCTGCCGATGGAAGAGTTCGCAAGCTCGCCCAAGCTCAACGAGAACGTCAGTCTCGAAGGCCCCAATCTGGATGTGATCCTGGATATTCCGGTGAGCATCTCCATGGAAGTGGGCAGTACCGAGATCAACATCCGCAACCTGCTGCAGCTCAACCAGGGCTCGGTGATCGAGCTCGACCGCCTGGCCGGCGAGCCGCTGGACGTGCTGGTCAACGGCACCCTGATCGCCCACGGCGAGGTGGTGGTGGTCAACGAGAAGTTCGGCATTCGCCTGACCGACGTGATCAGCCCCAGCGAACGTATCAAGAAGCTGCGCTGAGTGAAGGGCATGGTGCGGGCCGCCACGGCCTTCGCTGCACTGCTGGCCAGCGAGGCGGTGATCGCCGCCGAGCCCGCCACCCCGGTGGTGCCGGCAGCGCCCTCGGGCAGCGTGAGCGGGCAGTTGGCGCAGATGGTCTTCGGCCTGTTGCTGGTGGTCGGCCTGATCTTCTTCCTGGCCTGGCTGCTGCGGCGCATGCAGGGTACCGCGCAGCGCGGCGCGCCGGTGATCGAGATCGTCGGCAGCCGTGCCATCGGCCCGCGTGACCGGCTGTTGCTGGTGCAGGTCGGCAAGGAGCAGATCCTGATCGGCCATACCCCCGGCAGCATCGAAGCCTTGCACGTGCTCGCCGAGCCGGTCGAGGTGCCCGCCGGCGCGCGCCAGGCAGCGCCGGAATTCGCCCAGCGGCTGCTCGAGCTGATGGGCAAGGATCATAAGGACAAGAAGTGATGATGGGCGCCCTGCGCATGCTGTTGACCCTGGCGCTGCTGCTGGCCGCGCCGCTGGCCCTGGCCGCCGACCCGCTGTCGATTCCGGCCATCACCTTGTCCAGTGGCGCGGACGGGCAGCAGGAGTACTCGGTCAGCCTGCAGATCCTGCTGATCATGACGGCGCTGAGCTTCATTCCGGCGTTCGTCATCCTGATGACCAGCTTCACCCGGATCATCATCGTCTTCTCCATCCTGCGCCAGGCCCTGGGCCTGCAGCAGACGCCGTCGAACCAGGTGCTCACGGGCATGGCGCTGTTCCTGACCATGTTCATCATGGCGCCGGTCTTCGAGCGGGTGAACAAGGATGCCATCCAGCCTTACCTGGCCGAGCAGATGACGGCCCAGCAGGCCATCGACAAGGCCCAGGGGCCGCTCAAGGACTTCATGCTGGCGCAGACCCGGCAGAGCGACCTCGACCTGTTCATGCGCCTGTCCAAGCGCACCGACATCGCCGGGCCCGACCAGGTGCCGCTGACCATCCTGGTGCCGGCGTTCGTCACCTCGGAGCTCAAGACCGCGTTCCAGATCGGCTTCATGATCTTCATCCCGTTCCTGATCATCGACATGGTGGTCGCCAGTGTGCTGATGGCGATGGGTATGATGATGCTGTCGCCGCTGATCATCTCGTTGCCGTTCAAGATCATGCTGTTCGTGCTGGTCGATGGCTGGGCGCTGATCATGGGCACCCTGGCCGGCAGTTTCGGTGGCGTCTGACGCCATCCAGGAGGGTTTTGCATGACACCTGAAGTTGCAGTCGACCTGTTCCGCAACGCCTTGTGGCTGACCACCCTGATGGTGGCCGTGCTGGTTGTGCCGAGCTTGCTGGTGGGCCTGGTGGTGGCCATGTTCCAGGCCGCCACCCAGATCAACGAGCAGACCCTGAGCTTCCTGCCGCGCCTGCTGGTGATGCTGATCACACTGATCGTCGCCGGGCCGTGGCTGGTGCAGAAGTTCATGGAGTACTTCATCGGCTTGTACACCAGCATTCCACAGCTGATCGGTTGATGCTGCGATGCTCGAACTGACCGACACGCAGATCGGTACCTGGGTCGCCACCTTCATCCTGCCGTTGTTCAGGGTGACGGCGTTGTTGATGACCATGCCGATCTTCGGCACAAAAATGCTGCCGGCGCGGGTGCGCCTGTATGCCGCCGTGGCCATCACCGTGGTGATCGTGCCGGGCCTGCCGCCGCTTCCCGAGATCGACCCGCTGAGCCTGCGCGGTGTGCTGCTGTGCGGGGAGCAGATCATCGTCGGTGCGTTGTTCGGTTTCTCCCTGCAGTTGCTGTTCCAGGCCTTCGTGGTGGCGGGTCAGATCGTCGCGGTGCAGATGGGCATGGCCTTCGCGTCGATGGTCGACCCGGCCAACGGCGTCAACGTCGCGGTGGTCAGCCAGTTCATGACCATGCTGGTGAGCGTGCTGTTCCTGGTGATGAACGGCCACCTGGTGGCATTCGAGATCCTCACTGAGAGCTTCACCACCCTACCGGTGGGCAATGCGCTGGTGGTCAATCATTTCTGGGAGATGGCCGGGCGCCTGAGCTGGGTGCTGGGGGCGGGGCTGCTGCTGATCCTGCCGGCGATCGCCGCGCTGCTGGTGGTCAACGTCGCGTTTGGCGTGATGACGCGGGCGGCGCCGCAGTTGAACATCTTTTCCATCGGTTTCCCGCTGACCCTGGTGCTGGGGCTCGGCATCTTCTGGGTCGGCCTGGCCGATATTCTTTCCCATTACCAGGCACTGGCCAGCGAAGCGCTGCAGTGGCTGCGTGAACTGGCACGAGCGCGCTGAGCATGGCGGAGAGCGAAAGCGGTCAGGACAAGACGGAAGAGCCCACCGACAAGCGCAAGCGCGACGCCCGCGAGAAAGGTGAGATCGCCCGGTCCAAGGAGCTGAACACGGTGGCGGTGACGCTTGCGGGTGCTGGCGGGCTGCTGGCGTTCGGTGGGCAGATGGCCGAAACGTTGATGACGCTGATGCGTACCAACTTCACCCTCACCCGTGAGGTGATCGTGGACGAACGCAGCATGGGCGCGTTCCTGCTGGCGTCGGGGAAGATGGCGATCTGGTCGCTGCAGCCGGTGATGATCCTGCTGTTCGTGATTTCCTTTGTCGCGCCCATCGCCCTGGGTGGTTTCCTGTTTTCGGGTAGCCTGCTGCAGCCCAAGTTCAGCCGGATGAACCCGTTGTCGGGGATCAAGCGCATGTTTTCCCTGCATGCGCTGACCGAACTGCTCAAGGCCGTCGCCAAGTTCCTGGTCATCCTGGTGGTTGCGCTGGTGGTCCTGGCCAGTGACCGCCAGGCCTTGCTGTCGATTGCCAACGAGCCTCTGGAGCAGGCGGTCATCCATGCCGTGCAGGTGGTGGGCTGGAGTGCCTTGTGGATGGCGGCCGGTTTGCTGTTGATTGCAGCGGCGGACGTACCGTTCCAGCTTTGGCAGGCGCACAAGAAACTGAAGATGACCAAGCAGGAAGTGCGTGACGAGTACAAGGACTCCGAAGGCAAGCCTGAAGTGAAGCAGCGTATTCGCCAGCTGCAGCGGGAGGCTTCGCAGCGTCGCATGATGGCGGCGGTGCCCGAGGCCGACGTGATCATCACCAACCCGACGCACTATGCGGTGGCGTTGCAGTACGACCCGGAGAAGGGTGGGGCGGCGCCGTTGCTGCTGGCCAAGGGGACCGACTTCCTGGCGCTGAAGATGCGTGAGATTGGGGTCGAGCACAAGGTGCAGATCCTCGAGTCGCCGGCGCTGGCGCGGGCTATCTACTATTCCACCGAGCTGGAAGAGGAGATTCCGGCGGGGTTGTACCTGGCGGTGGCGCAGGTGTTAGCCTATGTGTTCCAGATTCGCCAGTACCGGGCGGGCAAGGGCAAGGCGCCGGAGCCGTTGAAGAAAGATCTGCCGATTCCCGAGGATTTGCGGCGCGATAGCTGAGGTTGGCCGGCTCGGGCACCGCCTGCGCGGTGCATCGCGGATGAATCCGCTCCTACAGGCGGTCGATAAACCGCGTCGTACACACCGGGCAGGCAACCATGGCCAGTCAGGCATAGGCACGTTGCAACCGATGTAGGAGCGGATTCATCCGCGATGCGCCGCGCGGGCGGCGCTCGATCTCAAGATCCCTGCAAAAACATCGCCTGGCTCCTGGCCGCCAACACCCGACTCCAAGCCCCCCGCCCGCAAAATATCCCCACCCCCAAAAAAGTTGGAAGGCTTCTTGCAAAGGCAGCGCCAGGCGCCACGCAGGCGTCAAAGTTTTTGCTTGAAGAGGACTCGCGGTGGATCGCACTCAGTTAATCAGCAACGCCCGCAACAACCTGGCCGGTCTCGGCCGGGGCAACCTCGGCGTGCCGCTGCTGCTGCTGGTGATGCTGGCAATGATGATGTTGCCGATCCCGCCGTTCCTGCTCGACGTCTTCTTCACCTTCAACATCGCCCTGTCGATCGTGGTCCTGCTGGTCTGCGTCTACGCCCTGCGCCCGCTCGACTTCGCCGCCTTCCCCACCATCCTGCTGGTCGCCACGCTGCTGCGCCTGGCGCTGAACGTCGCCTCCACCCGCGTGGTGATGCTCCACGGCCAGGAAGGCCATGGCGCCGCGGGCAAGGTGATCCAGGCCTTCGGCGAGGTGGTGATCGGCGGCAACTATGTCGTGGGTGCGGTGGTGTTCGCCATCCTCATGATCATCAACTTCGTGGTCGTGACCAAGGGTGCCGGGCGTATCTCTGAAGTGAGCGCGCGCTTCACCCTCGACGCCATGCCCGGCAAGCAGATGGCCATCGACGCCGACCTCAACGCCGGCCTGATCGACCAGGCCCAGGCCAAGGCCCGCCGTGCCGAAGTCGCCCAGGAAGCCGAGTTCTACGGCTCGATGGACGGTGCCAGCAAGTTCGTCCGTGGCGACGCCATCGCCGGCCTGCTGATCCTGTTCATCAACCTCATCGGCGGCATGCTCATCGGCATGCTGCAGCACAACATGTCCTTTGCCGATGCCGGCAAGGTCTACGCCCTGTTGACCATCGGTGACGGTTTGGTGGCGCAATTGCCATCACTGCTGCTGTCCACCGCCGCCGCGATCATGGTCACCCGTGCCTCGGGCTCCGAGGACATGGGCAAGCTGATCAACCGGCAGATGTTCGATTCGCCCAAGGCCCTGGCGGTGTCCGCCGGCCTGATGATCGTCATGGGCCTGGTGCCGGGCATGCCGCACATTGCCTTCCTCAGCCTTGGCCTGCTGGCTGCCGGTGGCGCCTACCTGGTGTGGAAGAAGCAGCAGAAGGCCAAGGTCGAGGCCGCTCAGGAGCTTCAGCGTCAGCAAGACTTGCTGCCATCGCCGCAGCGCGCGCTGGAAACCAAGGAGCTGGGCTGGGATGACGTCACCCCCATCGACATGATCGGCCTGGAAGTGGGCTATCGCTTGATTCCGCTGGTCGACCGCAACCAGGGTGGCCAATTGCTGGCGCGAATCAAAGGGGTGCGCAAGAAGCTTTCGCAAGACCTGGGCTTCCTCATGCCCACCGTGCACATCCGCGACAACCTCGACTTGCAACCCAGCGCCTATCGGCTGACGCTGATGGGGGTGATCCTCGCCGAGGCGGAGATCTACCCCGACCGCGAGCTGGCGATCAACCCCGGGCAGGTGTTCGGTTCCCTCAACGGTATTGCCGCCCGCGATCCGGCGTTCGGCCTGGAAGCGGTATGGATCGATATCGCCCAGCGTGCGCAGGCGCAGTCGCTGGGCTATACGGTGGTGGATGCCAGCACGGTGGTCGCCACGCACTTGAACCAGATCCTGCAGAAGCACTGCCATGAGCTGATCGGCCACGAGGAAGTCCAGCAGCTGCTGCAGGTGCTGGCCAAGGTCTCGCCGAAACTGGCTGAAGAGGTGGTGCCGGGTGTCATTTCCTTGTCGGGCCTGCTCAAGGTCCTGCAGGCGTTGCTTGCCGAGCAAGTGCCGGTGCGTGACATCCGCAGCATTGCCGAAGCCATCGCCAACAACGCAGCGAAGAGTCAAGATACCGCCGCGCTGGTGGCGGTGGTGCGGGTCGGATTGTGTCGCGCCATCGTGCAAAGCATTGTCGGCGTTGAGTCCGAGCTGCCTGTGATCACCCTTGAGCCAAGGTTGGAACAGATCTTGCTCAATAGTCTGCAAAGGGCCGGGCAGGGTCAGGAAGATGGTGTTCTTCTTGAACCCAGCATGGCCGAAAAGCTTCAGCGTTCGTTGATCGAGGCAGCCCAGCGTCAGGAAATGCAGGGCCAGCCGGCCATCCTCCTGGTGGCCGGCCCGATCCGGGCCATGCTGTCGCGCTTCGGCCGCCTGGCTGTACCGAATTTGCATGTTTTGGCGTATCAGGAAATACCTGACAACAAGCAAGTCACCATCGTTGCCACCGTGGGCCCAAATGGCTGAGGTAGTGGGTTATGCAAGTTAAGCGTTTTTTCGCCGCCGATATGCGTCAGGCCATGAAGCTGGTCCGGGATGAGCTCGGCTCCGACGCCGCCATCATCGGCAACCGGCGCATCGCTGGCGGTGTCGAGTTGACGGCCGCGCTGGACTACAAGCTGTCCGCCCTGGCCCCCCGCGTACCCAACGCCGAGCTCGAGGACGAGTTGCGCAAGACGCAGTCGCGCATCGTCACCGCCCAGGCGCAAATCAATGACCGCAGTGAGCTGGGCGAGGGTAATCGCCAGCTGTTCGCCGGCCAGTCGCTGACGGCCTCCGAGCCGCTGGTCGAGCCTCATGTCGATGAGCCGGCGCCAGTCGCCGCGCCCGCGCAGCCGGCGGTGGACCCGCGCCTGTTCGACGCCATGCGCTTCGAGCTGACCGGCCTGCGCGAGCTGCTTGAAGTGCAACTCGGCTCGCTGGCCTGGAGCCAGCTGCAAGGCAGCAAGCCACAACAGGCCAATCTCTGGCGTCGCTTGCAGCGCCTGGGCCTGTCCGGTGGCCTGGCGCGCGAACTGCTCGAGCTCACGGCGGAAATCGAAGAACCGCGCCAAGCCTGGCGCATGGTCCTGGCGCACCTGGCGCGGATGATCGACGTGCCCGAGATCGAGCCGATCGAGGAGGGCGGGGTGATCGCCATGGTCGGCCCGGCCGGCATGGGCAAGACCACCACGCTGGCCAAGCTGGCCGCCCGCTATGTACTCAAGTACGGCGCGAACAACCTGGCGCTGGTCAGCATGGACAGCTATCGCATCGGTGCCCAGGAGCAGCTCAAGACCCTTGGGCGCATCCTCAACGTGCCGGTCACCTACGTCGACCCGGGCGAGTCGCTGGCCCAGGCCCTCGAACCCCTGCTGCGCAAGCGCGTGGTGCTGATCGACACCGCTGGCCTGCAGGCCAGCGACCCGGCGCTGCGCATGCAGCTGGAGACACTGGCCGGGCGCGGCATCGCCGCCAAGAACTACCTGGTGCTGGCAACCACCAGCCAGAAGCAGGTGCTCACCGCCGCCTACCACAGCTACAAGCGCTGCGGCCTGGCCGGTTGCATCCTGACCAAGCTCGATGAAACGGCTTGCCTCGGCGAAGTGCTGAGCCTGGCCATCAGTCATGAATTGCCGGTGGCCTACCTGACCGACGGGCCGCGCATTCCTGACGACCTGCAATTGCCGCGCAAGCACCAGCTGGTGAGCCGCGCGGTAAGCGTACAGATGCAGGACGAGCCCAGCGAAGAGGCCATGGCCGACATGTTCGCTGATCTCTACCACAACCCCGGCAAGCGAGCGGGTTGAGGGTGAATACTGTGCAACGTACCTACATCATGGGGTTGCCCGGCCTGTCCGTGGCCTTGAGCGTTCAGCCCCTCATGTGGCCTGGGTCCAAGCGAGACAAGGTAAAGAACAGACATGGGTAGCATGCATCCCGTACAGGTGATCGCCGTGACCGGTGGCAAAGGTGGCGTCGGCAAGACTAACGTTTCAGTGAACCTGTCCCTGGCACTGGCCGAACTCGGCCGTCGGGTCATGCTGCTGGACGCCGACCTGGGCCTGGCCAATGTCGACGTTCTGCTGGGCCTGACGCCCAAGCACACCCTGGCCGACGTCATCGAAGGGCGCTGCGAGCTGCGCGACGTGCTGCTGCAGGGGCCGGGCGGTGTGCGCATCGTGCCGGCCGCTTCCGGCACCCAGAGCATGGTGCACCTGGCGCCGGCCCAGCATGCTGGCCTGATCCAGGCGTTCAGCGAGATCGGCGACAACCTCGACGTGCTGGTGATCGACACCGCTGCGGGTATTGGTGACTCGGTAGTCAGTTTTGTCCGCGCCGCGCAGGAAGTGCTGCTGGTGGTCTGCGACGAGCCTACCTCGATCACCGACGCCTACGCCCTGATCAAACTGCTCAACCGCGATTACGGCATGAATCGTTTCCGCGTGCTGGCCAACATGGCGCAGAGCCCGCAGGAAGGGCGCAACCTGTTTGCCAAATTGACCAAGGTCACGGATCGCTTCCTCGACGTCGCCCTACAATACGTCGGCGCCGTGCCTTACGACGAATGTGTGCGCAAGGCGGTGCAGAAGCAGCGGGCGGTCTACGAGGCCTTCCCACGGTCCAAGTGCGCGCTGGCCTTCAAGGCCATTGCGCAGAAGGTCGATAGCTGGCCGCTGCCTGCCAACCCGCGCGGACACCTGGAGTTTTTCGTCGAGCGTCTGGTGCAGCCCACCAGCGCGGGGCCAGTGCTATGAACGCGAGCGGTTTCAAGATGTACAGCAAGGCGGCGAAAGACGCCCAGTACGAGCTGGTCGAACGCTACGCGCCGCTGGTCAAGCGCATCGCCTACCACCTGCTGGCACGCCTGCCGGCCAACGTGCAGGTCGAGGACCTGATCCAGGCCGGCATGATCGGCTTGCTGGAAGTCGCCAACAAATACGACGCCAGCAAGGGCGCGAGCTTCGAAACCTATGCCGGTATCCGCATCCGCGGCGCCATGCTCGACGAGGTGCGCAAGGGGGACTGGGCACCACGCTCGGTGCACCGCAACACGCGCATGGTCAGTGACGCAATTCGCTCGGTTGAAGCAAGAACCGGTCGCGACGCTAAAGATCACGAGGTTGCTGCCGAACTCCAATTGAGTCTCGATGATTACTACGGGATTCTGAATGACACCTTGGGCAGCCGCCTGTTCAGTTTCGACGACCTGCTGCAGGACGGCGAACACGAAGGGCTGCACGAGGACGGAGCCAGCGGCCAGCTGGAGCCATCGCGGGACCTGGAGGACGAGCGCTTCCAGTCCGCCCTGGCCGATGCGATCGCCAACCTGCCGGAGCGCGAGCGCCTGGTCCTGGCGCTGTACTACGACGAAGAGCTGAACCTCAAGGAAATCGGCGAGGTGCTGGGGGTCAGCGAGTCGCGTGTCAGCCAGTTGCACAGCCAGTGTGCGGCACGTCTGCGCAGCCGGTTGGGTGAGTGGCGGGCGCGTTGAACCCAGGTTCGATGCAGTCGTTTTTTTTGTGGTGCCGAATTGATTGACTGCGCGCTCGGCGCCGAGCGCGTTTAAGACTGCTTGGAGGTCTAATTGAACAAAGACATGAAAATCCTCATCGTTGACGACTTTTCGACGATGCGGCGGATCATCAAGAACCTGTTGCGTGACCTGGGCTTCACCAACACCGAGGAGGCCGACGATGGCACCACGGCGCTGCCGATGCTGGAGAACGGTCACTACGACTTCCTGGTGACCGACTGGAACATGCCGGGCATGTCCGGTATCGACCTGCTGCGCAAGGTGCGGGCACACGACCGCCTCAAGGGGATGCCGGTGCTGATGGTGACCGCCGAAGCCAAGCGCGACCAGATCATCGAAGCGGCCCAGGCCGGGGTCAACGGCTATGTGGTCAAGCCATTCACCGCCCAGGTGCTCAAAGAAAAGATCGAGAAGATCTTCGAACGCGTCAACGGCTGAGTCACGTCAGGGGGCGCCATGGAGTCACAGAACAACTCTCTGGGTGAGTTCGAATCAACCCTGAAGAAGCATGCCCAGGAACTGGTCGAGAGCCTCGAGCGCGGCCGGTTCGGCGAGGCGGTGCAGCTGATTCACCAGCTGAACCAGACCCGCGACCGTGGCCTGTATCAGGAAGTCGGCAAGCTCACCCGTGAACTGCACAGTGCGATCGTCAGCTTCCAGATCGACCCGGCCATGCCGCAGGCCGAGGAAGTCTCGCAGATCACCGATGCCACCGAGCGCCTCTCCTACGTGGTGCGCCTCACCGAGGGCGCGGCCAACCGCACCATGGACCTGGTGGAGGAGAGCACGCCCGTGCTCAACGACCTCGCGAGCGAGGCCCAGGACCTGTCCGCCGACTGGCAACGCTTCATGCGCCGCGAGGTGGCGGCGCCGGAATTCCGTGAGCTGGTCAAGCGCGTCGACAGTTTCCTGACGCACAGCGCCGAAGGCAATCGCAAGGTCGCCGGCCACCTCAACGACATTCTGCTGGCCCAGGACTATCAAGACCTGACCGGGCAGGTGATCAAGCGGGTGACCACGCTGGTCACCGAAGTCGAAAGCAATCTGCTCAAGCTCGTGCTGATGGCAAGCCAGGTCGACCGCTTTGCCGGTATCGAACATGACCACCAGCAGCTGCGTGCTGAAAAAGATCAAGAAAAACATCCGACTCGGGGTGAAGGTCCGCAGATTCATGCCGATAAGCGTGAAGACGTCGTGTCCGGTCAGGACGATGTCGACGATCTGCTATCCAGCCTGGGTTTTTAAGGAGCACGTTTAATGAGCTTCGGCGCCGATGAAGAAATCCTTCAGGATTTCCTGGTAGAAGCCGGCGAAATCCTCGAGCTACTGTCCGAGCAACTGGTCGAGCTGGAAAGCCGGCCCGATGACGCGGACCTGCTCAATGCGATTTTCCGCGGTTTCCACACTGTAAAAGGGGGCGCCGGCTTCCTTCAGCTCAACGAGCTGGTGGAGTGCTGCCATATCGCCGAGAACGTGTTCGACATCCTGCGCAAAGGTGAGCGCCGGGTCGACGCGGAACTGATGGACGTGGTGCTCGAGGCCCTCGACACGGTCAACAGCATGTTCAGCCAGGTCCGCGAGCGTTCGGACATCACCCCGGCCACGCCGGAACTGCTGGCGGCACTGTCGCGCCTGGCCGAGCCAGGTGGCGCGCCCGCCCCGGCGCCGGTCGTCGAGGCCGCCCCGCAAGCCGAAGCCGAGCCGGACATCACCGACACCGAATTCGAGCAACTGCTCGACTCGCTCGATGCGGTCAAGGCGCAAGCCGAGGTCCATGAGCAACTGCAGGGCGAAGCGGTCGGTACCGGCGGTGACGAGATCACTGACGCCGAGTTCGAGTCGCTGCTCGACCAGTTGCATGGCAAGGGCCAGTTCTCGGCGGAAGCCGCGTCGAGCGCGCCTGCGCCTGCCGCTGCACCTGCCAGCGACGAAATCACCGACGACGAATTCGAGTCGCTGCTCGACCAGTTGCACGGCAAGGGCACCTTCGCCGTGGACGCCTTGCCGGCTGCCGCCGCGCCTGCGGCTTCGGCCGCGCCGGCCAGCGATGACATCAGCGAACACGAATTCGAAGCGTTGCTGGACCAGTTGCACGGCAAGGGCAAATTCTCGGGCGACGCCGTCGCCAGTGAAGCGCCTGCCGCTACCATAGCCGCGCCTGCCGCCACTAAGGTGGAAGCCAAGCCTGTGGCCAAGCCGGCGCCGGTTGCAGCCCCTGCTGCTGCCGCCAAGCCGGCCGCCCCGGCCGCGCCAGCCGCCCCAGCCCGTGCCGCCGCACCCGCCGCCGAAAAGCACGGTGCCAGCGAAGCGGAAACCACGGTGCGGGTCGATACCGCGCGCCTGGACGAGATCATGAACATGGTCGGCGAACTGGTGCTGGTGCGTAACCGCCTGGTGCGCCTGGGGCTCAACAGCGGCGACGAAGCCATGTCCAAGGCTGTGTCCAACCTCGACGTGGTCACCGCCGACCTGCAGACCGCGGTCATGAAGACCCGCATGCAGCCGATCAAGAAGGTCTTCGGGCGCTTCCCGCGCCTGGTTCGCGACCTGGCCCGCCAGTTGAAGAAAGAGATCAACCTGGAGCTGGTCGGCGAAGAGACCGACCTGGACAAGAACCTGGTCGAGGCGCTGGCCGACCCGTTGGTGCACTTGGTGCGCAACGCCGTCGACCATGGCGTCGAGATGCCGGACGAGCGCGAAGCTTCGGGCAAGTCGCGCATGGGCCGGGTGGTGCTGTCCGCCGAACAGGAAGGCGACCATATCCTGCTGTCGATCTCCGACGACGGCAAGGGCATGGACCCGAGCATCCTGCGCGCCAAGGCCGTGGAAAAGGGCCTGATGGACAAGGATGCGGCCGACCGCCTGAGCGAGTCGGACTGCTACAACCTGATCTTCGCCCCGGGCTTCTCGACCAAGACCGAGATTTCCGACGTGTCCGGCCGCGGCGTGGGCATGGACGTGGTGAAGACCAAGATCTCGCAACTCAACGGCTCGATCAACATCTTCTCGGCCAAGGGCCAGGGCTCGAAGATCGTCATCAAGGTGCCGCTGACCCTGGCGATCATGCCGACGCTGATGGTGATGCTGGCCAACCAGGCGTTCGCCTTCCCGCTGGTCAACGTCAACGAGATCTTCCACCTCGACCTGTCGCGCACCAATGTGGTCGACGGCCAGGAAGTGGTGATCGTGCGCGACAAGGCGCTGCCGCTGTTCTACCTCAAGCGCTGGCTGGTCCAGGACCACGAGCACGAAGAGCAGCATGAAGGTCACGTGGTGATCCTGTCGGTCGGCACCCAGCGCATCGGTTTCGTGGTCGACCAACTGGTCGGCCAGGAAGAAGTAGTGATCAAACCGTTGGGCAAGATGCTGCAGGGCACGCCAGGCATGTCCGGCGCGACCATCACCGGCGACGGTCGTATCGCGCTGATCCTCGACGTTCCGAGCATGCTCAAGCGTTACGCCGCCCGGCGTATTTGATTTCGGTGGCGCGCCCTGGCGGGTGCGCCACCTAATGGAGTGTTTATGGCAGTCAAGGTCCTGGTGGTGGATGATTCCGGTTTCTTCCGCCGCCGTGTCTCGGAAATTCTCTCGGCGGACCCGACGATCCAGGTCGTGGGTACCGCGACCAACGGCAAGGAAGCGATCGACCAGGCGCTGGCGCTCAAACCCGATGTCATCACCATGGACTATGAAATGCCCATGATGGATGGCATCACCGCGGTGCGGCACATCATGCAACGCTGCCCGACGCCGGTCCTGATGTTCTCCTCGCTGACCCACGAAGGCGCCCGCGTCACCCTCGACGCCCTGGATGCCGGCGCGGTCGACTACCTGCCGAAGAACTTCGAGGATATCTCGCGCAATCCGGAGAAGGTCAAGCAGCTGCTGTGTGAAAAGGTTCACACCATTTCCCGCAGCAACCGTCGCTTCAGTGCCTATTCCAGCCCGGCGCCCGCCGCCGCGCCGGCACCGGCCAGCAGCCATGCCCCGGCCAGCAGTTTCAGCAGCAGCGCCCCTGTGCGCGCTGCCGTCCCGGCCCGTGCCGCAGCCCCGGCCGCCGCGCATTCGCCGGCGCCCAAGCGCAAGCCGTACAAGCTGGTCGCCATCGGCACGTCCACCGGTGGCCCGGTGGCGCTGCAACGCGTGCTCACCCAACTGCCCGCCGGCTTCCCGGCGCCGATCGTGCTCATCCAGCACATGCCAGCGGCTTTCACCAAGGCCTTCGCCGAGCGCCTGGACAAGCTGTGCAAGATCAGCGTCAAGGAGGCCGAGGACGGCGACGTGTTGCGCCCAGGCCTGGCGCTGCTGGCCCCGGGTGGCAAGCAGATGATGGTCGACGGCCGTGGCACGGTGAAGATCCTGCCGGGTGACGAGCGCCTGAACTACAAACCTTGTGTCGACATCACTTTCGGTTCCGCCGCCAAATCCTATGGCGACAAGGTGCTGTCGGTGGTCCTCACCGGCATGGGCGCCGATGGCCGCGAAGGCGCGCGCCTGCTCAAGCAGGGCGGCAGCACCGTGTGGGCACAGGATGAAGCCAGCTGCGTGATCTATGGCATGCCCATGGCCATCGTCAAGGCCAACCTGGCCGATGCCGTGTACAGCCTGGACGAGATCGGCAAGCACCTGGTCGAGGCGTGCGTCTGATGGATGTCTTGAGCCTGATCGGCCTGATCCTCGCGTTCGTCGCCATCGTCGGCGGCAACTTCCTCGAGGGTGGCCACGCCGGTGCCTTGATCAACGGCCCGGCAGCCCTGATCGTGCTGGGCGGCACACTGGCCGCGGCGTTGCTGCAGTCGCCGCTGTCGTCGTTCAAGCGCGCGCTGCAGATCGTGCGCTGGATCTTCTTCCCGCCACGGGTCGACCTCGCCGGCGGCATCGACCGCGTGGTGAACTGGAGCCTGACGGCGCGCAAGGAAGGCCTGCTGGGCCTGGAAGGCGTCGCCGATGCCGAGCCTGATCCGTATGCGCGCAAGGGCCTGCAACTGCTGGTGGACGGTGCCGAGCCGGAAGCCATCCGCAGCATCCTCGAAGTCGACTTCCTGACCCAGGAAGCCCGAGACATCCAGGCGGCCAAGGTGTTCGAGAGCATGGGCGGCTATGCGCCGACCATCGGTATCATCGGTGCGGTGATGGGCCTGATCCATGTGATGGGCAACCTGGCCGACCCTTCGCAGCTGGGCAACGGCATCGCCGTGGCCTTCGTCGCCACCATCTACGGTGTGGCCAGCGCCAACCTGATCCTGTTGCCGATCGCCAACAAGCTCAAGGCGGTCACCCTGCGCCAGTCGCGTTACCGTGAGATGCTGCTCGAAGGCCTGCTGTCGATCGCCGAAGGCGAGAACCCGCGCTCGATCGAGCTGAAGCTGCAAGGCTTCATGGAGTAAGCCATGGCCCGCCGTCGTAAAACCGAAGAGCACGAGAACCACGAGCGTTGGCTGGTGTCGTACGCCGACTTCATTACCTTGCTGTTCGCCTTTTTCGTGGTCATGTACTCGATCTCGTCGATCAACGAGGGCAAGTACAAGCAGATCTCCCAGGCGCTGATCGGCGTGTTCAACGACCCTGAGCGCAGTATGAAGCCGATCCCCATCGGTGACGAGCGACCGCTGAGCGTCAAGCCGGCCGAGCCGCTGATCAAGGATAGCGAGCAGACCGACGCGGGCCTGGCGCAAACCAGCGTCGACCCGCTGAAGACCATCACCGACGATGTCCGCGACGCGTTCGGCGACCTGATCAAGTCCAACCAGATGACCGTGCGCGGCAACGAGTTGTGGGTGGAGATCGAACTCAACTCCTCGCTGCTGTTCGCCAGCGCCGACGCCATGCCCAGCGACGTGGCCTTCGAGATCATCGAGAAGGTGGCGAAGATTCTCAAGCCGTTCGCCAACCCGGTGCACGTCGAGGGCTTCACCGACAACCTGCCGATCCGTACCGCGCAGTACCCGACCAACTGGGAACTGTCGTCGGCGCGGGCGGCGAGCATCGTTCGCCTGCTGGCGATGGAAGGGGTCAACCCGGCGCGCATGGCTTCGGTGGGCTACGGCGAGTACCAGCCGGTGGCCGGCAACGACACCGCTGATGGCCGCGCGCGCAACCGCCGCGTGGTGCTGGTGATCTCGCGCAACCTCGAGGTGCGCCGCAGCCTGACCGGCAGCGGCAGCGCCAATGCCACCCCCGATGCCGCCATGCGCCGGGCTGGCACACAAAGTGCACCAGCCACGCCAGCACCGTCGACCGGGGGCTGAATCCGTCAAAACCCCGTCATTGAATTTCACACCGTTCCCGGCAAGGCTGTCGGCCATACCGGGAGGAAGCAACGCACGATGAGAGTCTGGGCAGTAGCCAATCAAAAGGGTGGCGTCGGCAAGACCACCACCACCATCGCCCTCGCTGGCCTGCTGGCCGAGGCGGGCAAGCGCGTGGTCGTTGTCGACCTCGACCCGCACGGTTCGATGACCAGCTACTTCGGGCACAACCCCGACGCGCTCGAGCACAGCTGCTACGACCTGTTCCTGCACAAGGGCACGGTGCCCGAGGGCTTGCCGGGCCAGCTGCTGCTGCCCACCAGCGACGAGCGCATCTCGCTGCTGCCGTCGAGCACCGCGCTGGCCGTGCTGGAGCGCCAGTCGCCAGGCCAGAGTGGCTTGGGCCTGGTGATCGCCAAGAGTCTGGCGCAGTTGTGGCAGGATTTCGACTTCGCCCTGATCGACAGCCCGCCCTTGCTGGGTGTGTTGATGGTCAACGCCCTGGCCGCCAGCCAGCAGTTGGTGATCCCGGTGCAGACCGAATTTCTCGCGGTCAAGGGCCTGGAGCGCATGGTCGGTACTTTGGCCATGGTCAACCGCTCGCGCAAGCAAGCCTTGCCATACCAGATCGTCCCGACCCTGTTCGACCGCCGAACCCAGGCTTCGCTGGGCACCCTCAAGGTGCTGCGCGACACCTACGGCGACCAGGTCTGGCAGGGCTACATTCCGGTCGATACGCGCCTGCGTGACGCCAGCCGCAACGGTGTCACACCGTCGCAGTTCGACGGCAAGAGCCGTGGTGTGGTCGCCTACCGGGCTTTGCTCAAGCATCTGCTCACTTACCGTTCCGCGCTGCAGGTGGCTTGATGAACTCGGCACCGCACATCACCAGCAAGCCGCAACTGGCCCTGCAGTCCTACCTCGACGGCCTGTTGCAGGAGGCTACCGAGACCCTCGACCTGCCCGAATCGCCTGAAGCCGTGACGGCAGACGAGGCAGGTGAGGCGGATGAGGCCCCCAGCGACGAGTTCGAGGCCGCGGTCCGCGAAGAGCAGGCCCTGGATGCCAAGCGCCACGCCAGCCCGGCGCCGGTGGCGGCACGGCCGTTCGCCGAGCCCCAGGCCAAGGTGCTGCCTACCGTGCTGCCACCGGTACAGCCAGTGCCTGAGCCGGTCGTCAGTGTGGTCGACACTGAGGTAGTGGCCGAGGCCAGCATCCCGGTCCTGACCGAAGTGCCCGCCGCCGAGCCCGTCGCGCCGCTGGTCGATGTCCACTTGCCTGCGCCAGCGGCACCGGTGCCGCCCGCCACGGTCGATGGTCGCCCGGACTGGGCGGCCGAGCCGTTCGAATGCCTGCTGTTCGATGTGGCCGGGCTCACCCTGGCGGTGCCGCTGGTGTGCCTGGGCTCGATCTACAGCCTGGCCGGCCAGGAGCTGACGCCATTGTTCGGCCAGCCGGACTGGTTCCTTGGCATCCTCAGCTGCCAGGCCGGCAACCTGAAGGTGCTGGATACCGCACGCTGGGTCATGCCCGACCGTTACCGCGATGATTTTCGCCAGGGGCTGCAATACGTGATTTCCGTCCAGGGCTACGAATGGGGGCTGGCCGTGCATCAGGTCAGCCGCTCCCTGCGCCTGGACCCGAACGAGATCAAGTGGCGCAGCCAGCGTGGCCAACGCCCTTGGCTGGCCGGCACGGTGATCGAGCACATGTGCGCGCTGCTGGATGTCGCCGCGCTGGCCGAACTGATCGCCAGCGGCGCCGTCAAGCAGATGAACACCAAACACAACTGAATCAACGCCGCTACTGCCGCGGCAATACAGAGCACACCGCCGATGGCGGGTTTAGAGGGCTAGGGGAATGAAAAAGTCGTCTGCACAAGGTTCCGAAGATCCGATCCTGCAGTGGGTAACCTTCCGTCTGGACAACGAGTCCTACGGCATCAATGTCATGCAAGTGCAGGAAGTCCTGCGCTACACGGAGATCGCCCCGGTTCCGGGCGCCCCCAGCTACGTGCTGGGCATCATCAACCTGCGCGGCAACGTGGTGACGGTGATCGACACCCGCCAGCGTTTCGGCCTGATGTCCACCGAAGTCACCGACAACACCCGCATCGTCATCATCGAGGCGGACAAGCAGGTGGTCGGCATCCTCGTCGACAGCGTCGCTGAAGTGGTCTACCTGCGTCAGTCGGAGATCGAGACCGCGCCGAACGTTGGTAACGAAGAGTCGGCCAAGTTCATCCAGGGTGTGTGCAACAAGAATGGCGAGCTGCTGATCCTGGTCGAGCTGGACAAGATGATGACCGAGGAAGAGTGGTCCGAGCTGGAGAACATCTGAGTTGATCTTCGAGGTTGCTGTCATCTTCCTGGCGCTGCTCTGGGCGCTGAGCCTGTGGTTCTTCCTCAACTACAGCAAGCGCCAGCGTGAGCTGGCCGCCCAGCAGGCCCAGGGCGACGCCCTGCGCGACCAGCGCATCAAGGACCTGGCCAAGCGCCTGGACGACTACCAGAACGGTACCGTGCGCATGGGCGAAGCCATCCATGAGTTGCGCGCGGTGGTCGCGCCGCTGCCCGAGAAGCTCCAGCAACTGGAGCAACGTGACCCCAACAGCGTCACCTTCACCCAGGCGGCCAAGCTGGTGGGGATGGGGGCAAGCGTCGAGGAGCTGACCCAGACCTGCGGGTTGACCCAGGCCGAGGCGCAACTGATGAGCAAGCTGCATCGCGGTGAGTGATGAACCGGGCGACGCAAGTCGCCCGGTTTTCGTCAGGATTTCAACCACGAATGTTCGTTGTCGACTTTGATTGCGCATCCCAATGCTTGGTCGCGCGATCGCGTGAGTGGCCCCTGTGCCTCAGGGCTTGGCCCATGAGTGATTGCCACCGACGCGCACCAGGCGGTTGAACGGCAGTAGTTGCCGCGAGGCTGCCCGAAAGCGATCCATATCCACGTAAAGGCCCGCGTTGATGCGGGGCATCTGGTACAGGTTGATGATTTGCCTCAGGAGCTTCAGCGCCGGCAGGTATTGATCGACTACGTCGGTCAGCAGTCCGGGGCCGGTGAGGCGGTTGAGGTTGGCGGCATAGCGATAGAAGCCCTGCGGGTCTTGCCGCAGGCTGGGCTGGCGGTCATAGAAGCCCGGTTCGGCAAGATAGCGGCTATGCATTTCCTCGCTGATCGCCAGCAATGTCGGGTTGCCGGCATGGCTGCCGATTACGCTGGTATTGAACTGCCAGTTCATGCCGAGCTTTTCGTTGGACATTGGTGGGAACAGCAGCAACCCGTCGTTGCTGGTGCTCAAATCGACCTGTTCGATGGCTTCGCCCGGGGCGCCGAGCGGTTGGCCCGCGGCGACATAGGGATGTTCACCCACGGCCAGCAGGCTGTCGTCCACGTCGATGTAGATGCCGCCCTCACTGTGCAGCAGCGGATAACGCAGAACGTCCGAGGCCGACGAGAAATTGCCGCCGACAATCGCGGCTTGATACTGGGCATGGTATGGGCCGTCGCGCAAACGGATGAACCATGCTTGTTCTTCCAGGGGCAGCACCTGGATGCCTGGTGCATGGATGCCCAGCAGGCGCAGGTTTTCGGCGTAAGCGTCAGCGTTGGCCTTGGAGAGGTAAAGGCGCAGGTTGTACGTGGTGCCGTTCAGGCGTTCGGCGTTATTGCCCAGGTTGGTCAGCAATGGCGAGTCGATGACCTTGTCGCCTACCCAGAGGCCGAGAAATTGCCGTGGAACCGGACTGATACCGCTTGTTGGCACATCAGGTATCGCCACGGGCAGATGCAGGTCCACACCGAGTGCGCGCAGGGTAGCCATGCGCATAGGGTCGGTGACGACCCGGTTGCGCAGATTCACTGGCAGCAGGTCGCGCCTGCCGGCCTGTGGGATGTAATGGAGTGGGTCGACTTCGTTGAGGTCCCCCTCGAATATGAAGCTGTCGCTCTCCAGGTCGTAGACCATCTCGGCGTTGTAGCCATCCACAGAGGCCGTTAGCAAGTCGGGCGTTCCATCGTAGCGGGGCACTCGGTTGATGGCTTCGTAGGTGGCTGCATCGGCCCCCGGCATTGCTGGAATGGCGTCGGGGATATGGAAGTAAGGCGCGACCTCGTCGACAGGCAGATGCGGCGGTGAAACGGGGCTCAGCGGATACCCCAGGTGTCCATTGACCTCCTGGGGCATCACGAACCCTTCATTTTTGGCCCGAAACAGCGCCGAGCTGCGGTTCAGGCCTGCATGTGCCAGCGGCAGGGCGTTGAGCAGCCCGAAGGTAGCAGTGTCCACGCCTGCGGCGCGCTCCTGCTGGCCGTGACCATTGATCGCCTGATCGAGGCCCAGGCCGAACTGGGCGATGCCGCCCACGGCAAAGATCGGCGCCAGTTCCGGCACGACGATGGCCAGCGGCGCGAGCAGGTTGATCGCCGAGTTCAGGTAGCCGCGCCAGCGGGCCTTGGTCACTTCGCCATTACCGGTGATGCGGTAATCGGCGTCTTCGTAGCTGCGCTTGCGTTGCTGATGGGTCAGGGCCAGGAACAGTTCGCCCTCGATCAGCGGGCTGTACTGGTCGGGCTTGTAGTTGACGTAGGTGTGCGGATGCCAAACGCCTTCGGCGGTGAACCCTGGCCGGTTGCTGGACAAGTGGTTGAGGGCGGGGTACGCGCCAAGCCCGTCCAGCGCGGTGGCCAGGCCGCTGAAGTCGAGGCCGTCGGGCATATCGGCCAGGGCGAAGTGCTGTTGCAAGGCCGCGCGGGTATCGGGGTTGCGGCACTGGCTGGCGACCCAGTCCTGCAGCGCGGTGGGGCTGGCGAAACTATGCAGCGGGGCGGCATTGCCCGGGATGTAGAGCAGGGTCAGGCCGCTTGCGGGGTCACTGATCTGCAGCAGGTCGGTGGCGGCATAGCCATAGATGTTCAGAAAGCGCATCTGCAGTGGTTGGGGAGCCTGTTCCAGTCCCGCCGCGCGCCAGGCGAGCCGACGCGCCTGGTCGTCGAGGCTGCCTTCGGCGACCTGGCGATTGCAGGCGGTGATGAAGGCGATCTTCGTCGCCAGCCGATGGCTCGCCGCACGCTTACGCCAGTAGTTGTCCAGCATGGCCTTGTAGGTGCTGTGGAAGTCGAGCTCCCAGATGAAATGCTGGAAGTCTTCCGCGGCCAACGCTACATGCGTTCGGGCGCTGTATTCGCTGGGGACGGTCTGGCGGAACAGGCCGTTGTAGGTGATGTAGCCGCTACCGTTGTAGGACAGGCCCGGTGGATCAAGCCGGTCGACCAGGGTGATGCGTTGGCTGTCAGGAAAACTCCCCGCCCAGGGCCTGCCCACGGCCGCGTCGAGCAGGTTGTTGCTCGACTCGCCCTGCCAGTTGGCCAGCACTGCCTGGGTGAGCGTCATTTTTTGTACCACGACCCCAACCTCGCCAACGCCGTTGCGCCATTGATGGTGCAGCACGACTACATCGGTGCGGTCGGGGTCGAGGGGTTGGCCGCGGCGAGCGGCCCAGTCGCGGATGGCCGTGGCCGCGGCGCGGTCGGGGCGCGGGAAGTCCTTGAGGTGGTCGCTGACATAGCGCACACCGGCAGTGCTGACGTAACGGGCGTTCATGGTGGTGACCCAGGAAGGAAATGGGTCATCACCATGAACGATGCGGCCTGAGCACCAGCGGCAACGGGCTACCGCCCGGTATCAGTCGCGGTAAGGCAGGCCTGGCAGGTGGGGAGTGATATCGCGCTCGGTGGGGGGCTCGTCGCCGAAGCCCACGGGCACCTTGCCGCGCAGTTGCCAGGCGAAGGCGATGATCTCGGCGATGGTCAGGTACAACGCCTCGGGAATCTGCTCGCCCAGTTCCAGCCTTGCCAGCAAGCGCACCAACTCGGCGTTCTCGTAGATCGGCACTTCATGTTCACGGGCCAGGGCAAGAATGGCTTCGGCCAGTTCGTCGTCACCCTTGGCACTCAGGGTCGGGGCCTGCTGGCCGTCGTAGCTCAGGGCAATGGCCTGACGGGGATGTTGGTAGGTCATGCGGTTTCGTCCACCCAGCGTTGTTCCAGGCGTGTGCGTGGGCCTTGTGGCGGAGTGCCAGGGCGGCACTCCAGGTCGCCGACATCCAGGCCGCGCGCCAGCAGCCGTTCGCGTAGCGTGCCGAGCTGGCTGTCGATCAGGCGCGCAGTCTGCTCCTGTTCCGCCCACAGTTGTCCCGACAGCCGCCCTTGCAGCAGTTGTGCCTGGACCTGCACGGGGCCGAGCGGAGACAGGTCGAAAGCCAGTTCGATGCGCCACATGGCCTCAAGTGGATCACGACCTTCTGGTTCGCGATCCGCTTGCTGCTCGGGTGTTTCCTCGCGCTGCAGCTTTACCTGCAGGGGGATGAACTCCTGGCCGTGGCGAATGGGGATTTCGGTTTGCCAGGTAGTCTGCTGGTTGCCGTTCTCCAGCGGGCCGGACTGCTGCAGGCTGGACAGCGCGTGGCTTTGCAAGCGCGATACAGCGGCGGCGGCCAGGCGCAGCAACTGCTGCAGGTCGCCTTCGTTTTCCAGGCTCTGCAGCAGGCGCGAGGGCAGGGGGAAGGCGCCGGGTAGCTGGCGTGGAGTCACCTGGCCAAGCATGCCCAGGGCGCTTCGGACGAGACCGGGCGACGCCAGGGCCAGGGTGCTGGTCAGCGCGGGGGGGAGCGATTGGCCGGTGATCGGGTTGGTCAGCTGCGCGACCAACCTGACCAATTGCGCCTTCAGGTCCGGTGTCACACCGCTGGCCTGGCCGCCCAACAGCTTGGCCTCGAGGAAGGCGCCACTGTCGTTCAAGGCTTGGGCGAGGTTTTTCGCATCGCCCAGCTGGCGGGCATCGGGCAAGCTGGCCAGCAGCCGCTCGGCACTGGCGCGCAACTGCGTTCCGGCATCGTCCGAGGTGGCGATTTGCTGCAGGGCGTTGAGCAGGCTTGGCAGTGAGGCTTGCCGGCCCTGCTGGGTCAACAGTTGCTGGGCGATGGCCAATTGATCCTGACGGCCACTGAGAGGAACAAAACGCAACGACTGGTCACCTTGCACCAACGCGCTCAGCAGGCTGCCGACAGGCAGCGGACGTGGGCTGTCGATGGTCAGGGTGGCGCCCGCCTGGCTACTGTTGAGCAGGCTCACCAGCGAGCGGAAGGTGGCGATCTCGCCTGCATTCTGTGGCAGTGCCTGGCTGGTCAGGACCTTGCCCTGCAGCAGTGTGCCGACCGGGACCTGGTTGGTATCAAGGCGGGTTAGGGTGGCGATGTTGTTGGCATTGACCTGTTGCACCATGACCGCCAGGCGGTTGCTCTCGGTCTGGCTGACCGTGATCTGGCTGCCCGGGGGCAGGGGCTGACCGGCACTGGCCTGCAACTGGGTCTGGTTGCCGTTGGCCTGGGTGAGGCGCAGCAACATCTGGAAGTCCGGGCCGACCTGGCGCATCGACATGACCTCGGCGCGCGCTGTCTCGCCTTGGGCCAGCAAGCCGGGCTGCGGTTGCAGCAGGCGCAGCAGCTCGCCGGTCATCGCGGCCTTGGTCGCCTGGGGGGCTAGCGCAGTTTGTGCGCCGAGACTATTGATTTCAGTCATGATTGTATACAACCTGTCGGACCAGCCCTCTTGGCAGCGGGGCAGTGCGTGCAATAATGCCCGCCGCCTGCCACTGCCAGTATAACGGCAGCGAGCAGGGGCACTTGAGACACAAGGTTCATGATCAGTGTCGCCTGCTTCGCGGGTAAACCCGCTCCTACAGGTTCGGCATGATCCCTGTAGGAGCGGGTTTACCCGCGAAGCAGGCGACACCGGACATGAGCCCAACCGCATAAGGCATAACCGTGACCCTTCACCTCCAAGCCGTGGGCCTGGCCTGCGAGCGCGACTGGCGACTGTTGTTCGAGCACCTGGACTTCGAGCTTCGCCCTGGCGACATGCTTCAGATTGCCGGCCCCAACGGCAGCGGCAAGACCAGCTTGCTGCGCTTGCTGGCCGGGCTGATGCAGCCGACCGCCGGGCGCATCCTGTTCAATGGCCGGCCCCTGGCTGAACAGCGTCATGCGCTGGCCAGCATCCTGCTGTGGATCGGGCACGCCGCGGGGATCAAGGACCTGCTCACCGCCGAGGAAAACCTCGCCTGGCTCTGCGCCCTGCACCAGCCGGCCAGCCCAGACGCCATCTGGCGCGCCCTGGAGGCTGTCGGCCTGCGTGGTTTCGAAGATGTGCCTTGTCACACCCTGTCGGCCGGCCAGCAACGGCGTGTCGCCCTGGCCCGCCTGCACCTGGACAGCCCACCGCTGTGGATTCTCGACGAGCCCTTCACCGCCCTCGACAAACAGGGTGTGGCGCAGCTCGAGACGCACCTGGCGGCGCATTGCGAGCAGGGTGGTACCGTGGTGCTGACCACCCACCACACCCTCGAGCGCAAGCCGTCCGGCTACCGCGAACTGAACCTGGGGCAGTGGGCGGCATGAGCGTATTCCTTCTTCTGCTGCGCCGCGAGGCGCGCCTGCTGTTCCGCCGTCCTGCGGAGCTGGCCAATCCGCTGGTGTTCTTCGCCATCGTCGTCGCTTTGTTCCCGCTGGCGGTCGGTCCCGAGACGCAATTGTTGCAAACCTTGTCTCCAGGACTGGTCTGGGTCGCGGCATTGCTGGCTGTGCTGCTGTCGTTGGACGGGTTGTTCCGCAGCGATTTCGAGGATGGTTCGCTGGAGCAGTGGGTGCTGTCACCGCACCCACTGGCCATGCTGGTGCTGGCCAAGGTACTGGCGCACTGGATCTTTTCCGGTCTGGCGCTGGTATTGTTGGCGCCATTGCTGGCGCTGATGCTCGGCCTGCCCGCCAGCTGCCTGCCGGTCCTGCTGGCTTCGCTGCTGCTGGGCACGCCGGTGCTGAGCTTGCTGGGCGCGGTGGGCGCCGCGCTGACGGTCGGTCTCAAGCGCGGCGGTTTGCTGCTGGCGTTGCTGATTCTGCCGTTGTATATCCCTGTATTGATCCTGGGCAGTGGCGCGTTGCAGGCCGCGTTGCAGAATATGCCGGCGACCGGCCATCTGCTCTGGCTCGCCAGCCTGACTGCCTTGGCTGTGACATTGGCACCCTTTGCGATCGCGGCCGGCCTGAAGATCAGCGTTGGCGAATAACGAGTCCCGGGCACCGCAGCCCGGCCAATACCCTGGATGTACCCTGATGAAAATGAGTTGGACGTGGTTCCACAAACTGGGCTCCCCCAAATGGTTCTATGCCATCAGCGGCCGCATGCTGCCCTGGCTGACCGTGGCTGCCATCCTGTTGCTGCTGGTCGGCATCACCTGGGGCTTGGCCTTCGCCCCCCAGGACTACCAGCAGGGCGACAGCTTCCGCATCATCTATATCCACGTCCCGGCGGCGATGCTGGCGCAGTCCTGCTATGTGCTGCTGGCGGTGGCCGGGGTGGTGGGCCTGGTGTGGAAGATGAAACTGGCCGATGTCGCCTTGCAGTGCGCGGCACCGATTGGTGCCTGGATGACCGCGGTGGCGCTGGTCACCGGCGCGATCTGGGGCAAGCCCACCTGGGGCAGCTGGTGGGTCTGGGATGCGCGCCTGACCTCCATGCTCATCCTGCTGTTCCTGTACTTCGGCATCATCGCCCTGGGCCAGGCCATCAGCAATCGTGACAGTGCGGCCAAGGCCTGCGCGGTGTTGGCCATCGTCGGGGTGGTCAACATTCCGATCATCAAGTACTCGGTGGAGTGGTGGAATACCCTGCACCAGGGCGCCACCTTCACCCTCACTGAAAAACCCGCCATGCCGGTGGAGATGTGGCTGCCGCTGCTGCTCACGGCGCTGGGTTTCTACTGCTTCTTCGGCGCCGTGCTGCTGCTGCGCATGCGTCTTGAAGTGCTCAAGCGCGAGGCGCGTGCCAGTTGGGTCAGGGAGGAAGTGATAAATAGCCTGGGTCGGGAGACTGCGCGATGAGCTTCGCCTCCTTCAGTGATTTCCTCGCCATGGGCCACCATGGCCTGTACGTGTGGTCGGCCTACGGCATCTGCCTGGCGGTGCTGGCGCTCAATGTCGCCGCGCCACTGCTGGCTCGCCGTCGCTACCTGCAAGAAGAGGCGCGCCGTCTGCGCCGGGAGAGCAAACCGTGAATCCGCAGCGCAAGAAACGTCTGTTCCTTATCCTCGGCCTGCTGGTTGGTGTCGGCGTGGCCGTGGGCTTCGCCCTGAGCGCCCTGCAGCAGAACATCAACCTGTTCTACACCCCGACACAAATCGCCAACGGCGAAGCGCCGCTGGATACCCGCATTCGTGCCGGCGGCATGGTCGAGAAAGGCTCGGTGCAGCGCTCGGCAGACTCGCTGGACGTGCGCTTCGTGGTCACCGACTACACCAAGTCGGTGCCGATCACCTACCGTGGCATTCTCCCCGACCTGTTCCGCGAAGGGCAGGGCATCGTCGCCCTCGGCAAGCTCAATGCCGACGGCGTGGTGGTAGCGGATGAAGTCCTGGCCAAGCACGATGAGAAATACATGCCGCCCGAAGTCTCCAAGGCGCTCAAGGAAAGCGGCCAGGCCGCCAGCGACGCAGGAGGCAAGCCATGAACGCGGCATTGGTCATTCCTGAACTGGGCCAGCTGTCGATGATCCTGGCCATCTGCTTCGCCGCCGTGCAAGCCACGGTACCGTTGCTGGGCGCCTGGCGTGGCGATTCGCTGTGGATGAGCCTGGCGCGTCCGGCTGCCTGGGGGCAGTTCGCCTTCCTCGCTTTCGCCTTCGCCTGCCTCACACATGCCTTCATGACCGACAACTTCTCGGTGCAGTATGTTGCCAGCAACTCCAACAGCGCCTTGCCCTGGTACTACAAGTTCAGCGCGGTGTGGGGCGCCCACGAAGGCTCGCTGCTGTTGTGGGCACTGATCCTCGGTGGCTGGACCTTCGCCGTCTCGGTGTTCTCGCGCCAGCTGCCGCAGGTGATGCTGGCCCGGGTGCTGGCGGTGATGGGCATGATCAGCGTGGGTTTCCTGAGCTTCCTGATCATCACCTCCAACCCGTTCTCGCGCCTGCTGCCGCAGGTTCCGGGTGATGGTCGCGACCTCAACCCGCTGTTGCAGGACTTCGGCCTGATCGTCCACCCGCCGATGCTGTACATGGGCTATGTGGGCTTCTCGGTGGCCTTCGCCTTCGCCATTGCCGCCTTGTTGGGCGGTCGTCTCGACGCCGCTTGGGCGCGCTGGTCGAGGCCCTGGACCATCGTTGCCTGGGCGTTTCTCGGCGTGGGCATCACCCTGGGTTCGTGGTGGGCCTACTACGAGCTGGGCTGGGGCGGCTGGTGGTTCTGGGACCCGGTGGAAAATGCCTCGTTCATGCCCTGGCTGGTGGGCACGGCGCTGATCCACTCGCTGGCGGTCACCGAGAAACGTGGTGTGTTCAAGAGCTGGACCGTGCTGCTGGCCATCGCCGCGTTCTCCCTGAGCCTGCTGGGCACCTTCCTGGTGCGCTCCGGGGTGCTGACCTCGGTGCACGCTTTTGCCGCCGACCCGTCGCGGGGCATCTTCATCCTGTTCTTCCTGCTGTTCGTGGTCGGTGGCTCGCTGACGCTGTTCGCCCTGCGCGCGCCAGTGGTCAAGAGCCAGGTCGGCTTCGCCCTGTGGTCCCGTGAAACCCTGCTGCTGGCCAACAACCTGGTGCTGGTGGTGGCGGCGTCGACGATCCTGCTGGGTACCCTGTATCCGCTGGTGCTCGATGCTCTGACCGGCGCCAAGCTGTCGGTGGGGCCGCCGTACTTCAATGCGCTGTTCCTGCCGTTGATGGCGTTGCTGATGCTGGTGCTCGGCGTGGGCGTAGTGGTGCGCTGGAAGGACACCCCGGGCAAATGGCTTGCGAGCATGATGACCCCGGTGCTGGTCGGCAGCGCGGTGCTGGCGCCGGTTGCCGGGTTGATCGTCGATGACTTCGACTGGCCGATCCTGAGCGTGTTCGCCCTGGCTGCGTGGGTGGTGCTCAGCGGTGTGCGCGACATCCTCGACAAGACCCGCCACAAGGGCCTGGTCAAGGGCCTGGCCGGTCTCAATCGCAGCTATTGGGGTATGCACCTGGCGCACCTGGGCCTGGCGGTATGCGCCCTGGGGGTGGTGCTGTCGAGCAACAACAGCGCCGAGCGCGACCTGCGCATGGCGCCGGGCGAGGCCGTCGAGCTGGGTGGCTACCACTTCCTGTTCGAAGGTGCGAAGCACTTCGAGGGGCCGAATTTCATCTCCGACAAGGGCACTGTTCGTGTCTCGCGCGACGGTCGCGAAGTGACCGTGCTGCACCCGGAAAAACGGCTGTACACCGTGCAGCAATCGATGATGACCGAGGCCGGTATCGACGCCGGCTTCACCCGCGACCTGTATGTCGCCCTGGGCGAGCCGCTGGAAAACGGCGCCTGGGCGGTGCGGGTGCATATCAAACCCTATGTCCGCTGGATCTGGCTGGGTGGTCTGTTGACCGCGCTGGGCGGTTTCCTGGCGGCCCTCGACCGGCGCTACCGCGTCAAGGTCAAAGCCCGGGTGCGTGATGTACTGGGTGTGTCTGGAGCGACTGCATGAAGCGTTGGATCATGGTAGTGCCATTGGCGGTGTTCCTGCTGGTGGCGGTCTTTCTCTACAAGGGGTTGTTCCTCAAGCCCGACGAGTTGCCCTCGGCGATGATCGGCAAGCCGTTCCCGGCCTTCTCCCTGGGTACCGTGCAAGGTGACCGCACGCTCACTCAAGCTGACCTGAGCGGCCGCCCGGCGCTGGTCAATGTGTGGGGTACCTGGTGCCCGTCGTGCAAGGTCGAACACCCTTACCTCAACCAGCTGGCCGAGCAGGGCGTGGTGATCCACGGCGTCAACTACAAGGACGACAACGCCGCCGCATTGAAATGGCTGGCCGAGTTCCACAACCCCTACCAGCTGAACATCGCCGACCCGCAAGGCTCGCTGGGCCTGGACCTGGGTGTGTACGGCGCGCCGGAAACCTTCCTGGTCGACGCGAAAGGCATCATCCGCTACAAGCACGTGGGCGTGGTCGACGCCACGGTCTGGCGCGAACAGCTGGCGCCGCTGTACCAAAGCCTGGTCGACGAGGCCCGGCCATGAAGCGCTGGCTCGCAGCCGCCGTGCTGGGCATGAGCCTGGCCGGCGTGGCCAAGGCGGCCATCGACACCTATCAGTTTCGCGACGAAGCCGAGCGTGAGCGGTACCAGCAACTGACCAAGGAGCTGCGCTGCCCCAAGTGCCAGAACCAGGACATCGCCGACTCCAACGCGCCGATCGCCGCCGACCTGCGCCGCGAGATCTTCCGTATGCTCGGCGAGGGCAAGAGCAATCCGCAGATCGTCGACTTCATGGTCGACCGCTATGGCGACTTCGTGCGCTACAAACCGGCGCTCAGCGGGCGTACCTGGCTGCTGTGGTTCGGTCCGGGCATCCTGTTGGCCGGTGGTTTCGTGGTGCTGGCGGTGATCGTCCGCCGCCGCCGCAACCAGGCCGTGGCCGGCACACCCGAACTGTCCGCCGCTGAACGCGAGCGTCTCGCCAAACTGCTGGAAAAAGAAACCAACCATGACTGAATTCTGGCTCAGCGCGGGCCTGTTGCTGCTCGCCGCCCTGGCATTCCTGTTGATTCCCATCCTGCGCGGCCGTCGCCGCCAGCAGGCCGAACAGGACCGTACCGCACTCAATGTGGCGCTCTATGAAGAGCGGGTCGCCGAACTGGCAGCCCAGCAGCAGGCGGGTGTGCTCGATGCCGGGCAACTGGCCAGGGGCCGTGACGAGGCGGCCCGCGAACTGCTGGCCGACACCGAGCGCAACGACGCATCCGTTCAAGGCCATCTGGGCAAGGCTGTCCCGCTGCTGGCATCGGTGCTGGTGCCAGTCATGGCGCTGGGGCTGTACCTGCACTTCGGCGCCGCCGACAAGGTCGAGCTGACCCAGGAATTCGCCAGCGCGCCGCAATCGATGCAGGAAATGACGGCGCGCCTGGAACGTGCCGTGAAGGCCCAGCCGGACTCCGCCGAAGGGTTGTACTTCCTCGGTCGGGCGTACATGGCCGATCAGCGCCCGGCGGATGCCGCCAAGGCCTTCGAGCGTGCCGTGGCCCTGGCCGGGCGTCAGCCCGAGCTGCTCGGGCAATGGGCCCAGGCGTTGTACTTCGCAGCCGACAAGCAATGGAACGCACAGCTGCTGGCATTGACCGACGAAGCGCTCAAGGCCGACCCAAGGGAGGTCACCAGCCTTGGCCTGCGAGGTATCGCCGCCTTCGAGGGCGAGCGCTATCAGGAGGCCATCGATTTCTGGCAACGCCTGCTGGCTCAATTGCCGGAAGGCGACGCCTCGCGCGCCGCGTTGCAGGGCGGTATCGACCGCGCTGCGGACAAACTGAAGGCCTCAGGTGGCAAGGTGGCCGAGGCGGCGCGTCTGAAAGTGCGGGTCGAACTGGCTGCGGCGCTCAAGGACAAGGTGCGCCCGGATGACACGGTGTTCATCTTCGCCCGGGCCAGCAATGGCCCGCCCATGCCCTTGGCCGCCAAGCGTGTCACGGTGGCGCAGTTGCCCATCGAGGTGGAACTGTCGGATGCCGATGCGATGATGCCGCAAATGAAACTGTCGGACTTTGCCGAAGTCCAATTGGTTGCCCGGGTCTCGCGCGCCGGTGTTCCTACCCGTGGTGAATGGAAAGCCCAGGGGGCGCCCCTGCCCACCAATACGCGAGTACCCCAGCACCTGATTATCGACAGCCCCGACTCATAAGAGAGCAGCCTCATGAACAGCACCGTCCGCCTGACCCTGATCACCCTGGCCCTGGGTCTTTCCGCGTGTACGGTGCATCAGCCAGGCGAGCGGCAATCGCTACCGCCGATCGAGTCCACGCCCGCGCACAAAGGGCCGGCGGCCAAGCCCTTGCCGGGCAGCAAGCCGAGCCAGCCGGCTGCGACGCCCAAACCCATGCCGCGCACTTCGGCCAGCTTTGCGCCACCACCTGGTGGTGCCAGCCATTGGGACCCGAAGATGGGCGTGTACGTGCTGGAGAAACAACCCAACACCTTCTACCGCCAGCGCACTTACTACCGCTGGAACAACGGTTGGAGCTGGTCGTTGAGCCCTAATGGGCCCTGGCAGGAGACCGACAGCAGTGGTGTGCCGGGTGGCCTGGGGCGCGCGTTCGCCCAATAGGTTTCGCTCGACGGGCGCGGCCACGCATGGATAGCCCATCTTGCGCTGCCCGCGCATAATGCCCCTTCGCATTGAGCCGGAGGTGGCATGAGCAAGACAGTCCTGGTCCTGGTGGAAACCGTTGATGATTACCTTCCCCTGCTGGAGCAGGCCGGCTACCGGCTGATTCGTGCGCCATCACCGCAGATGCGCGCTGCGGCCATCGTCCGCCATGCCCATGAGATCGACGCCGTACTGACCCGTGGTCCGCTGGGCCTGACTGCTGACGAGATCAATACGCTGGTCAACCTCAGGATCATCTGCGTGATCGGCGCCGGTTACGAGCAAGTCGACCTGGCCGCCGCCGCAGCCCGGGGTATCACCGTCACCAATGGCGCAGGTGCCAACGCCGGCCCTGTCGCCGACCATGCCATGGCCCTGTTGCTGGCGCTGCTGCGCGATATTCCCCGCGCCGATGCCAGCACCCGCCGCGGTGAGTGGAATAGGGTGATCAGCCCCTCGGTCAGCGGCAAGCGCATGGGGATCATCGGCCTTGGCGCGGTGGGCCAGGCGATTGCCCGGCGTGCCGCCCTTGGCTTCGACATGAGTGTCAGCTACCACAGCCGCACCCCGCGTGCGGATGTACCCTACACCTGGTACGACAGCCCACTGCACTTGGCCGACGCGGTGGATGTTCTGGTGGTCGCTACCCCTGGCGGCAACGGAACTCGCCACCTGGTCGATACCCAGGTGCTCGAGGCATTGGGCGCCGAGGGTTACCTGGTCAATATCGCCCGTGCCAGCGTGGTGGACACCGACGCTTTGGTCAGCGCTTTGCGCCAGGGCCGGCTCGCTGGCGCCGCGCTGGACGTCTTCGACGACGAACCCGCCGTGCCTGATGCACTCAAGGCCTTGGGTAACACCGTGCTGACCCCGCACGTCGCGGGTCAGTCCCCTGAGGCGGCCCGTGATACCGTGGCCCTGGTCCTGCGCAATCTGCAGGCGTTCTTCGCGGGCGAGCCGGTGCTGACCCCTGTGCGTGGATAAGCCGTTTTCCGATACCCACCCGGCGTTGTGTCGGGCTTGAAAGGAGTCGTTGCATGCAACTCGAGATTTTCCAGGTCGATGCGTTTTCCTCCGAGCCGTTCGGCGGCAACCCAGCGGCAGTGATTCCCTTGCAGCAGTGGCTGCCGGATGACGTGCTGCAGCGCATCGCCGAAGAGAACAACCTGTCCGAGACCGCCTACTTCGTGCGCAACGGCGAAGCATTCGACCTGCGTTGGTTCACCCCGGCTGTCGAGGTCGACTTGTGTGGGCATGCGACGTTGGCGGCTGCCTGGGTGTTGTTCGAGCAGTTGGGTGAGCAGGCCGAAGTGCTGCGTTTCAATACCCGTAGCGGTGAGCTCAGGGTCAGCCGTGAGGCCGATGGTCTGCTGGCCATGGACTTCCCCGCCAAGCAGCCGGTAGCGGTGGATATCCCCGAAGGTTTGCTGGCGGCATTGGGCCTGGATAGCGCCCGTGCGTTGTATCGCACAGACGACTATGTGCTGGTGATCGACGAAGCGGCGCTAATCGATCCACTCAAGCCGGATTTCGTCGCGTTGTCGGCGTTCGATGTGCGCGGGATCGCGGTGACGGCGCCAGGGCGCGGGTTCGATTTCGTCACGCGCTGGTTCGGGCCGCGGGTGGGGGTCAACGAGGATCCGGTTACCGGGTCGGCGCACACGTCGCTGGCGCCTTACTGGTCGGAGCGCCTGGGCAAGGCCAGCTTGCGCTGCGAACAGGGTGGGGCGCGCAAGGGGCAGTTGCAATGCGAGGTGCCAGGGAACGGACGGGTGATCATCAGCGGGCGGGGCGCCCTGTACCTGCGCGGTCAGGTCTTTATCTGAAACGCGATCGAGCACGCCCCACGAGCGCGCAAGGCGCTTCGTGGGGGCAGGTGGGCATCAGGGCATGACGCCCACGGTGCCATTGCCGACCTTCGGCTGTCGGTAGAGGTCCAGCAATACCTGGTCAAGCACCTGCGAAGCGCCCCATGGCTTGGGGTCGTTGAGGATGGCTGCCACCGCCCAGGTGTGGCCGTTGCTGTCGCGGCTGAACCCGGCAATTGCCCGTACGGTATTGAGCGTGCCGGTCTTGATATGTCCTTCGCCGCTCATGGCCGTGCGCTTCAGGCGTTTACGCATGGTGCCGTCCATGCCCACCAGCGGCATCGAACTGATGAACTCGGCAGCGTAGGGGCTCTTCCAGGCGGCCTGCAGCAGTGCGGCCATTTCGCGGGTGCTGACGCGTTCGGCGCGGGACAGGCCCGAACCGTTCTCCATCACCAGGTGGGGCGCGGTGATGCCTTTTTTGGCCAGCCACTGGCGCACCACGCGTTGGGCGGCCCGTGCATCATCGCCATCGGCGTCGGTGCGGAACTGCGCGCCGATGCTGAGGAACAACTGCTGCGCCATGGTGTTGTTGCTGTATTTGTTGATGTCGCGGATGACTTCGACCAGGTCTGGCGAGAAAGCACGGGCCAGCAGGCGGGCGGATTTGGGGACGTCCTCGAAGCGGTCGCGGCCCTGAATGGTGCCGCCCAGTTCGTTCCAGATGGCGCGCACGGCACCTGCGGCGTAGGTCGGGTGATCCAGCAGCGACAGGTACGTCTGCGAGTTGCAACCGTCAGCCAACTGACCGGTAACGGTCACGCTGACGCCGTCCGCTTGTGTCACCGGGTTGTAGCGCACATCTCCCGTGCATTGCTTGCCGGCCACTGCCTTGACCTGGTTGTCGATGCGAATGCTGGCGATCGGTGGCTCGACCGACACCACCACTTTGCCACCGTCATTGCGGGCCACAAAGCGCAGCGCCTTGAGGTTGACCAGCAGTGAGTCGGGCTTGACCAGGAACGGCTTGTTGATATCACCGCCGTCATCATCGAACTGTGGCAGGTTGGGCTGCACGAAGTGGCTACGGTCCAGGACCAGGTCACCGGTCACCGTGCGCACACCGTTGGCCCGCAGGTCACGCATCAGCAGCCAGAGTTTCTCCATGTTCAGCTTGGGATCGCCGCCGCCCTTGAGGTACAGGTTGCCGTTGAGCACGCCGTTGCTCAGGGTGCCATCGGTATAGAACTCGGTCTTCCACTGGTAGGTCGGGCCCAGCAGCTCCAGTGCGGCGTAGGTGGTGATCAACTTCATGGTCGAGGCCGGGTTGACCGAGACGTCGGCGTTGAAAACCGTGGCCGTGCCGGGGCCATCCAGTGGCAGCAACACCAGCGACAGCGCCGAGTCCTGCAGTTTGTTTGTTTTGAGTGCCTGTTGCACCTTGGGCGGGAGGGTGGTGTTGACGGCGGCGGCCTGGCTGGGGAATGCCAGGGGCAGCAACACGCTGGCGAGCAGCAGTGGGCGGAGCGTCTTGATCATAAAGGTATGAACCCTGCACGAGGGAAAAGGGTAACGGGGCTGTAAGAAAATGATGGCCCCAGGACGAATAGAGTGCGCATTATGCCCCAAGCGTAGCGTCGATGGGCTGTATTCGACGGAAAAGCGCCGCTGGGCGCTGGAAACTGGTAAAGTGCCGCGCGTAATTACTTGAGAGGATTGTTTCATGGCTACCAACCGTTCCCGTCGCCTGCGCAAGAAACTGTGCGTGGACGAATTCCAGGAGCTGGGTTTCGAACTGAACCTGGGTTTCAAGGAAGACCTGTCCGATGAAGCCATCGATGCCTTCCTCGACGCCTTCCTGGCTGAAGCCATGGATGCAAATGGCCTGGACTATGTCGGCGGCGACGATTTCGGTCTGGTCTGCAAGGCCGAGCGTGGCTCGGTCACCGAAGAACAGCGCGCCGCTGTCGAAGCCTGGCTCAAAGGCCGCAGCGAACTGACCAACATCGAAGTCAGCCCGCTGCTGGACGCCTGGTACCCGGAAAAGCCGATCAACCCGGCATCGTGATCGGTGGGCGGCACAGTCGCTGTGCCGCTTACTCCGCCTCGGCCAGGTTGCACAATTGCCTGGCCAGGGCTTTCTCCACACGGCGCATATGCCGTGCCAATGCCTGACGGCGTACTTTCAGCTCGTGCTGGGACAAACCAGGTTCCTCGAGCGCTTCGCATGCCTGAATCAACGATCTCGCATCCAGCATCCTCGCCGCGCTGAGGATCTTGTGTGCCTGGGCCGCCAGTTCATCCGCCTGTTGCCGTGGGTCGATTGCCATCAGTGTGATCAGGTCTTGCTGCAGGCTCTGGTACAAGGTGCTCAGTATACGGTCGCGGTCGTTGGCGTTGTCGCCGACGATGGCGCTCAGGCCGTCCAGGTCGAAGCGATGCCCGGGCTCGTCACAACCATTGCACGGCCTGCCGTGGCGAGCGATGCTCGCAAGGCGTTGGCCGAGCAGTTGCAGGCCGATGGGTTTGAGCAGGCAGTCATCCATGCCTGCATCCAGGCATTGCTGGCGCACTTCAGGTTGGGCGTTGGCGGTGTAGCCGAGCATGGTGCAGCGCGGGCGGCCGTGCAGGTGCTCTTCGGCGCGCACTGTCCGGGCCAGTTCATAACCATTCATGCCCGGCATGTTGCAGTCGACGATCAAGACATCGAAACAGCCTTCACGCCACTTGCGCAACCCTTCGCGACCATCGCGCGCGCTCTCCTGGCGCAGCCCCAGATAGCTCAACTGTTGTGCCATGAGCAGCAAGTTGGCGGGATGGTCGTCGATCACCAGGGTCTTCAGGCGTGCATCCGGCTGTACGATGTCCGTGGCCATGCGGGGGAGCGGTTCTGCGGGGGCCACACATTGCAGGGGCATGGTGAGGCGTACGCGCGTTCCCACACCTTGCAGGCTTTGCAGGCTCAGGTCGCCCCCCATCATCGCGCACAGGTTGCGACTGATGACCAGCCCCAGTCCGGTGCCGGCCCGGGCGCCATCACTGTAGGGATTGGCCTGGGCGAAGGGCATGAACAGTCGCTGCATGTCTTCCTCGTGGATGCCGATTCCGCTGTCACGCACCTCCAGGTCAAGGGTGGGGGCCATCCGTTCGTTGTCGTTGCGCAGTTTCGCGCTGATGCGCACCTGCCCCTGCTCGGTGAATTTGATCGCGTTGCTGACCAGGTTCGACAGCACCTGCTTGAAACGCAGTGGATCAAGCATCACATGACAACGCGCCGCGTCGGTGATGGCCACCTTCAATGCCAGGCCTTTGTGGCGGGCCAGGCCGTCGAATACCCGGCCGACGGACTCGATCAGCATGGCCAGGTCGACGGGTTCAGGCGCGAGGCTCAGGTGGCCGGATTCGATGCGAGCGATATCCAGGATATCGCCGATGAGGCCGAGCAGGTCCTGGGCCGAATGGTGGGCGATTTCCAAGGCAGGTCGATCGAGCTGGCCCTGCTCTGCGCGGCGCAGGGCCAGCTCCAGCATACCGATCAACGCGTTCATCGGTGTGCGGATCTCATGGCTGATGGTGGCGAGGAAAGTGCTCTTGGCGCGGTTCGCGTCATCTGCTTGCTGTTTGGCCAGGCGCAGGTCCTGGACCAGGTTGCGGCGTTCGCTGATGTCGATCCAACCGCCGATGATGCCTTGCATTTCGCCCAGCGAGTCGCGATAGGGAAGGATCCAGTGATAGATCGTCAGTTCCTGGTCTTTCAGGCGCAAGGGACGGTCCATGATCAGCGGTTTGCCCTGCGCCATGACGCGTTGGTACTCGTCCTGTATCTGCTGGGTGTAGTCACAATCGCAGAACGGGGTATCCTCCAGGCGCTTGCCGATGACCTGCTCGGGGCTGGCACCAACCGCTTGCAGGTAGCTGTCGTTGCAACTCTGCAAGCGACCTTCGTGGTCGCGTACATACATTGGGTGGGGGGTGCCGTTGAGCAAGGCGCCCATGAACTCCAGTTGGTCGTTCAGGGCTCGTTCCGCACGTTGGCGTTGCTTGATCTGGCGGCGCAGGCGTGCGTTCCAGATCAGCGCAAGTACCAATAGCATGCCGATGACACCGACCACTTGCACGATGATCTTGCGGTAATGGCGCCAGTAGGTGTCATCGCGCACGCCGTGGTCCTTCCAACGGCTGTTGATCACCCCGAGCTCTTCTGGAGATATGCTCAGTAGCGCCTTGTCGAGTATCGACGCCAACTCACTGGCCTGGGCGGTAGTTGCCATCGAGAAGGTAGCCGGTTCCGTGCCGACCGTGCTGCGGATAACCAGGTCACTGCCGGTCGCCACCATGTGGTTGGCATCGATCAGGGTGGCGATCACCGCATCCACGGCACCGCTGCTGAGCAGCGCCATGGCGTAGTAGGCGCTCTCCGTTGCAACCTGGCGAACCTGCGGGTGGCGGGTGGTCAGTAGGGCTGCCACGCTGCTGTCGCGAGGGACGGCTACGCGCTTGCCCTTGAGCAGCTTCAGTGAGCTGGGTTGATCGGCTCCGCTACGACCGACCAGCACATAGGCACTTTCCAGGTAGGGCCTGCTGACCTGCAATGCGTTGGTGCGACGCGAATCGGTGGAATGGGTGGCGATGATGTCGGTACGGCCCGATTCAAGTTGCTCGATCATGTCGCCGTCGCCACTGGCACGCTGGATCTCGAAGCGCAGGCCGGTACGCAGTCGAATGAGCTCAAGCAGATCGGCGACGATACCGCGCAGGCGGTCGTTGCTGTCGAAAAAGGTCAGGGGGGCAGCGGTATCGTTGACCACCACCCGCATCACCGGATGCTCGCGCAACCACTGGTCCTCCCGGGGCGACAATTGCAGCTTGCGGTCGGTCAGCAAGCTGCCACTGCTGGCGCTCCAGCGTTTGAAGATGTCGTTTCGTGTACTGTTTGACTGGGCTTCCAGCGCAGCATCGACCAACGTCAGCAGCATCCTGTCGTTGTCGCGCAAGGCAAAACTGAATCCTACGGCCTCGTGCTTGCCAAAGTTGGCCATGCGCAGGCGTGGCAGGTGGCCGCGACTGATCAGGTAGTGAGTGGACACGGTGTCGCCGATGAACACGTCGGCTTGCTCGAAGGCTACCGCGTTCAGCGCCTGGGTGGACGACTCGAAGGTCAGGAGCTCGGCCTGGGGGTAGGTGGCGTTGATTTCTTCGGATGGCAGGTAGTGGTAGAGCATGCTCAGGCGCATGCCGTCCAGGCCTGTATCCAGTGCGCGTGTCTCGTCTTCGCGGGTCACCAGCACCGGTTGGTCGATGGCATAGGGCCGTGACAGGGCCAGGCCTTGCGTCGAGGCTTCGTAGCCATTGGCGCTTCCCAGCAGGTCGATCTGGCCATTCTTCAAGGCGGCGACCGCTGCGGCCCGACTGGGGAAGCGTTGCACACGGACCGGCAGGCCGAGGGCGTTGCCGATCACGCCAGCGTAGTCTGCGGTGAGCCCCTGGTACTCATTGCCGCGGGTGGCAATGTCGAACGGTGGATAATCCGGTGCCGATGTTCCCAGGACCAGTTCCTGACGGGTAGTGAGCCAATCACGTTGGGCCGGGGTGAGCGTGGGTTGGGCCGATGTCGGTGAAGCGCGGCTGAGCAGGGTGTATGTCTGGCCTGGGTAATTGGATACGCAGGCACCCTGCAGGGGGGTGCCGAGGCTCAGGCAGAGCAGGGATGTCGCAATGTACCTCCACATCGTGACCTCAGACTAACGCGTTGCGTTTGGCGATGTCGATCAGTTCCACCAGCGTGTTTGCGCGCAGTTTGTGCATAAGGCGCTTTTTGTAGGTGCTGACGGTCTTGTTGCTGAGGAACATACCCTTGGCAATCTCCTTGTTGCTTCTGCCCTGCGCGAAGAGTTGCAAGACCATCAGCTCCCGGTCGTTCACCTGGCGGAACAGTTCCAGCTCCTGCCCTCGATCTACCTGGGCCGGATTGAGTGCCTGGCTGGGGAAGTAGTTATAGCCGGAAAGCACCGCCTTTATGGCACTGAGCAACTCGCTCAGGTCTTCCTGTTTGCAGACGTAACCGGCTGCACCCGAGTGCATGCAACGGATCGCGAACAGCGCTGGCGATTGCGCGGTCAGTACCAGAACCTTGAGGGGGATGGCCATGGTCTGTAGGCGGGACAGCATTTCCAGGCCGTCGAGCTTGGGTAGGCTGATGTCCAGGATTACCAGGTCCGGGCGTGTTTCGCGAATCATCTGTATGGCATCGACGCCATTGTCCGATTCGCCAACCACCGTGTAATTCTGATTTTCCAGCAACATCCGGATAGCCAGGCGGATTACCGGGTGGTCGTCGACAATAAATACTGAGTGCATATCAAATATTCCATGCGGCGTGACGAAAACAGTCGGCACATTAGCTCAGATGAATGTCGGCGGGCAGGGAAGGTTAGTTAGAAAACTATATATAGGAAATTGCTTACAGCTAAATCGATATCTTGCTACAGGGCGTGTGGAGATTGAGTGGCTCGTCGCTCGAATTTCTGGATATTTTTGCGAAAAATTAAAATTGTGTTTTGAACTGTCGCCAGGAAGTAAGAAGTTTCTTACAGATTAACTCAGTGATTGACGGCCTACGCCGTCATCACTGCTGCATGTCCGTTATGTCGGGCTGGAGCGTCCGGTCATCTCGCTGGCCATTTCGCTGGCATAGCCATCGGTCATGCCAGCGATGAAGTCGAGCATGCGCAGGTAAGCGTCGTGCAAGGTACCGTGCGGATCGGGTGCGTTGTTGCCGATCAGGTCAAGCACGCGCTGGCTCTTGAACGAAGGCGTGCGTCCGCCGTGCTGTTCCAGGGCGGCACTGCAGAAGGTATTGAGGAGGATTTCCAGGGTGGTGTAGGCGCCGATCTCCTGAAGCGTCTTGCGCTTGTCCTGAAAGATCTTCTTGCGGGCCATGTCCTTGGCTTGCAGTACGCAACGCTGGGCCGGGCCGTGCATGTGTTCGACCAGGTCGCCCGGTAGTCGTCCGGCAAGCAAGGCATCCTGCTGTTCGACGAAGGCGAGGGCGGCGGCATTGGTCAGGTGTTCGATCGCCTTGCCCCGCAGGATTGCCAGCTTGCGCCGGCGCGATGCTCCTGGCCCGAGCTGACGATAGGTTTCCGGCAGGTCGTCACCGACCAGGTCGAGCAGCAGCGCCTCGACTTCGGCGTACTGCAACAGGTCCATTTCCAGGCCGTCCTCAAGGTCGATCAAGGCGTAGCAGATATCGTCGGCCGCCTCCATCAGGTAGACCAAGGGATGGCGGGCCCAGCGCTGGTGTTCGAGCTGAGGCAGGCCAAGCTTGCCTGCGATCTGCTCGAGCAGCGGCAGCTCGCTCTGGTAGCAGCCGAACTTGTGTTTTTTGTAGCCCAGGGCATCGGCGTGGCGAGCGGTCCAGGGGTACTTGAGATAGGCGCCTAGGGTGGCGTATGTCAGGCGCATGCCACCATCGAATTGGTGGTATTCGAGTTGGGTGAGGACGCGAAAACCTTGGGCGTTGCCTTCGAAATTCAGGAAGTCGGCACGTTCGTCATCCGTCATGTCGTCCAGCCAGCCACGTCTGGCCGCTTGCTGGAACCAGTGGCGTATGGCGTCTTCGCCGGAGTGGCCAAATGGAGGGTTGCCAATGTCGTGGGCCAGGCAGGAAGACTGCACGATCATCCCCAGGTCGTTGGGTTCGCACCAGTCTGGCAGCCTGTCGCGCAGGGTCTCGCCCACGCGCATGCCCAGCGAGCGGCCGACGCAGCTCACTTCCAGCGAATGGGTCAGGCGGGTGTGGATGTGATCGTTGCTGGTGACCGGATGCACCTGGGTCTTGCGCCCCAGGCGGCGGAAGGCGCCAGAGAAGATGACCCGGTCGTGGTCCTTGTGGAAGGGGCTGCGGCCCAGTTCTTCAGAGCTGCCGAGGGCCTTGCCCAGGCGTTCGCGGGTCAGCAGGGTGTGCCAGTCCAAGGCTTGTTCTCCCGTCGTTGAGTCGGCATAGCTTCCAGTGTCTGGCGCGCCCGTGCAAGCACGGGCACGCAGCAATCAGGGGCGTTGGCCGTTACTCAGGAACAGGCGGATCAGCGGTGCCAGGATGGAGCTCAGGCGCAGCAGGCGCTTCAAGTTGCCACTGCGCACCCCTTTGCCCGTGAGGAAACCCAGCGCCACGACAGCGGCCAGGCCCCACAGCGAGCCATGCCGCACGCCCAGGCCCTCGCCGAATGAATTGCCCATGCCGCGCAGTCGACGCACCGGTTCGAGCAACTGGGTGGATTCGTGGCGAATCTGTTGGCGGTGCATTTCCATGCGCAGGCGCAGCAACGCCTTGCGCAGTTCACGTGGGTTTCGGGTATCAGGTATTTCAGGCAGGTTCATGGCAGCAGGCGCTCCCTGTCCTTGGCCAACTCGTCGAGCGTGGCGCTGAACGGTGACGATTCGTCGAACACTGCGGCTTTCAGGCGCAAGCCGCAGTACAGCGCGGCAAGGCCATAGAACACGCACAGTCCGATGATCCCGGCCAGGCGATAGCTGTCCCACAGCAGCACCAGCACCAGCCCGGACAGGGCGGTCAGCAGCAGCAGGGCGAAGACCAGCGCAAGCCCGGCGAACAGCAGCAGGCTCAGTGTGCGAGCCTTCTGTTCCTGCAACTCGATGCCGAACAGCTCGATATGGCTGTGCAGCAAACCCAGCACCGCCGCACCCAGGCGTCTGCCGGAGGTGGCGGCGCCGTTGCCGTCGTTGTCCATGGGCACCTCTCAGCGCTTGGCCAGCAGGCCGATCAGCAAGCCGACACCAGCGGCGATGCCAATGGCCTGCCAGGGGTTTTCCTGTACATACTGCTCGGCACTGCCGAGGGCGGCCTGGCCGCGCTGGCGTACCGAGTCCTGGGTCAGTTGCAAGGTTTCGCGGGCCTGTGTCAGGCGCTCGTGAATCTGCTCGCGCAGTTCATCGGCCTGGTCACCCGCCAGGTTGGCGGTGTCGGCGAGCAGCTTTTCGGTGTCGCGGACCAGGGCCTGGAAGTCAGCCATCAGTATGTCTTGTGCAGTCTTTGCCGATTTGCTGGCCATGGAGGGCCTCTCCCTATGGGTGTGTATGGCTATTTCGAGTAATGGCGCGCGCGGAAGGTTCAGTGGCAGGGACTGGTACGGCCCTTGCTATCAATCGGGGCGTGTCTGCCGGCGCCTGCGCTGAAAGCGTGCGCCAGCCGCGCGGACACCGACAAACCTTAACCCAATCCACGACAAACCCAAGAAAAAACCACGCAGGCACCCGCACGTTCACTGAAATGGAGCAGGGGCCTGGCACCGATCAGGTGCAGGGATGCCGGTTCTTGAACTGTCCTGGTGCCTTTTTGCAGGTCTGCCACTTCATGGAAAACATGCACAGCGCGATGGACTCCCTGGTCCATGGCTCGAACACCTTGTTCATCCTCATGGGCGCGATCCTGGTCCTGGCCATGCATGCCGGCTTCGCCTTCCTCGAGGTCGGTACGGTGCGCCACAAGAACCAGGTCAACGCCTTGTCGAAGATTCTCAGTGATTTCGCCATCTCGGCACTGGTGTACTTCTTCATCGGCTACTGGATCGCCTATGGCGTGAGCTTCCTGCAGCCGGCGGCCGAGCTGGCCCGCGACCAGGGTTACGCCTTGGTCAAGTGCTTCTTCCTGCTGACCTTCGCCGCGGCGATCCCGGCGATCATCTCGGGTGGGATTGCCGAGCGGGCACGCTTCATACCGCAGTTGTGCGCGACCGCGTTGATCGTGGCGTTCATCTATCCGTTCTTCGAAGGGGTGGTGTGGAATGGCAACCTGGGTATCCAGGCATGGCTGCAGGCACGCTTCGGCGCACCGTTCCATGACTTCGCCGGGTCCGTGGTGGTGCATGCCATGGGTGGGTGGCTGGCCTTGGCGGCGGTCATCCTGCTGGGTGCGCGTCGCGGTCGTTATCGCGATGGCCGGCTGGTGGCCTTCGCGCCGTCGAGCATCCCGTTCCTGGCGCTGGGCTCCTGGATCCTGATCATTGGCTGGTTCGGCTTCAACGTCATGAGCGCGCAGACCCTGCAGGGCGTGAGCGGGCTGGTGGCGATCAATTCGTTGATGGCGATGGTGGGCGGCACCTTGTCGGCCTTGCTGGCAGGGCGCAATGACCCGGGCTTCCTGCATAACGGCCCGCTGGCCGGGCTGGTGGCGGTTTGCGCTGGTTCCGACCTGATGCACCCGGTGGGGGCGCTGGTGGTCGGCCTGGTGGCGGGTGGCCTGTTCGTCTGGTGCTTCACCGCGGCACAGAATCGCTGGAAGATCGACGATGTGCTGGGTGTGTGGCCGCTGCATGGCCTGTGTGGCGTCTGGGGCGGAATCGCCTGTGGCGTGTTCGGGCAGGCGGCGCTGGGCGGGTTGGGCGGTGTCAGCCTGGTGAGCCAGTTGCTGGGCAGCCTGGGCGGTGTCGTGGTGGCCTTGGTCGGCGGTTTTGTCGTGTACGGGCTGATCAAGGCGCTGCATGGCCTGCGCCTCAGCCATGAGCAGGAGTTCCAGGGCGCCGACCTGTCGCTGCACCGCATTGGCGCGACCAGCCAGGATTGATCTGGCACAGGTGCAGGTTGCAGGGTCTGGACCTAGAATAAGCATCCTTGAAGATGATTTTCGGGCCCATTCATGCTCCCTGAATGCCAATTGTTCGGTACCCTCGGGTGCCACCTCTGTGAAGTGGCGGAAGCCATGCTGATGCCGTTCGTCGAGCATGGCCTGATGGTCGAGTTGGTCGACATCGCGGATAGCGAGGCGCTGTTCGAGCGGTACGGCCTGCTGATTCCAGTGCTGCGCCGCTGTGACAGCGGCGCAGAGCTGGGCTGGCCGTTCGATGCCGAACAGGTGGTGGCGTTCCTGCGTTGAGCCGCTGATTGACGGTAGGGTGATTCGCTTCGTATGCTGTATATAAATACAGTATCGAGGTGAAGCCATGCTCAATGTCGAGCAACTCAAGTACAGCATCAATCACATGTCCCCTGAGCGTGTGCGTGACGCTGTGCTGGAATTGCGCCTCGATGGCATCGTCACCGATGACCAGACCCCTTTCGGCAAGGTTCACTTCAACACCTGCTTCGCCGAAATCGAGGCGTTGTTCCAACGTGCGGGCTTTCATCGCCCGCTGGATGTCGTGGGCTACCAGGGCCTGAGCTATGCCCTCTATGACCCGGGGCGCTGGGACGCCGTGCAGGTGCTGCGTTGGTTGAAGGCGCGCTGTGAGCCGGCCAGCGAGGCTGGTTGAGGCGCGTGGGCTAGGGGATAATGCTCCCCCCTGTGATGCGAGCCCGCCGATGACCACGCCTTTCAACCCCGCCCTCCAGCAAGCCAGCACCGTATGCCTGCCTCCAGGTCGCTGGGCGACGGTGCTGGATTGCCTGTGCGATCACTTCAAAGGTATTTCCCGCGAGCAGTGGCTTGATCGCTTTGCCCGTGGCCGGGTGCTGGACAGTGAAGGCCGCGCGATCACCGCCGAGCTTCCCTATCGCCAGGGCTTGCGTCTGCATTACTTCCGCGAGGTGCCCAACGAGAAACCGATTCCAGTGCAGGAAGAGATCCTGCATGTGGACGAGCATCTGGTGGTCGCGGACAAACCGCATTTCCTGCCGGTGACACCCACCGGCGAATATGTCGAGCAGACGCTGTTGCGCCGCCTGATCCGCCGCCTGGACAACCCGCACCTGGTTCCCCTGCACCGCATCGATCGGCACACGGCCGGTCTGGTGTTGTTCTCCGCCAACCCGCAGAGCCGTGGCGCCTACCAGCGCCTGTTCCCGGAGCGGCGAATCGACAAGCACTATCAAGCGATTGCCGCGGCCATGCCGCAGCATGAGTTTCCCCTGGTGCACCGCAGCCGCCTGGTGCATGGCGAGCCGTTCTTCCGCATGCATGAGGTCGAGGGGGCCGATAACAGCGAAACCCACGCCTGCGTGCTGGAGAAACAGGGCGAACTGTGGCGCTATGGCCTGTCGCCAGTGACGGGCAAGACCCACCAACTGCGGGTGCACATGGCTTCACTGGGCGCGGCTATCTGCAACGACCCGTTCTATCCGCAACTGGCCAACGAGCAGGACGATTACACGCGGCCGCTGAAGCTGCTGGCACACAGCCTGCGTTTCAAGGATCCGTTGAGTGGCGAGGAGCGGTATTTCGAGAGCAGGCTGAGCCTGGCGTGGTAAAGCAGACGGCGCCCCTTGGGGCGCCGTCTGTTGTCTAGCGGTTGAAGCGTTCCACCAGCGAGTATTGTGTGCCCGCGGTACTGGTCAGCTCTTCGCTGAGCAGCGCCGAACGCTGGGCCTGGCCGGCGGTCTGGTCGGCCAGGTCGGCGATGGTGCTGATGTTGCGGCTGATCTCTTCGGCCACCGCAGTCTGTTCCTCGGTGGCAGCGGCGATCTGGGTGGCCATGTCGGTGATGTTGGCCACCGCTTCGCTGATGCCCACCAGGGCCTGGTCGGCCTCCATCACGCGCTCGACGCCTTCCTGGGCCTGGCGGTGACCGGTCTCCATGGTCTGCACCGCGTTGTTGGCGGTCTGCTGCAGCTTGGCGATCAGGCCGTGAATCTGCCCGGTGGACTCGGCGGTGCGTTGGGCAAGCTGGCGGACTTCGTCGGCGACGACCGCGAAGCCCCGGCCCATCTCGCCGGCACGGGCAGCCTCGATAGCGGCGTTGAGTGCCAGCAGGTTGGTCTGGTCGGCGATGCCTTTGATCACATCGACCACGCCACCGATCTCGTCGCTATCCTTGGCCAGTTGCGTGACGGTCAGGCCGGTCTCGCCCACGGCGGCGGACAGCCGTTCAATCGCATCGCGCGTCTCGCCGGCGATATGGCGGCCTTGGCTGGTCAGGCGATTGGCTTCTTGCGTGGCGTCGGCGGTGCGCTGCACATGGTTGGCCACTTCTTGCGTGGTGGCGGCCATCTGATTGACCGCGGCGGCCACTTGCTCGGTTTCCACGCGTTGGCGCTCCAGGCCCGAGGAGCTCTGGTGGGCGAGGGCGTCGGACTGGCGAGCCTGGTCGCTCAGTTGCTCGGCACTGTCCTGCAGGCGGGTCAGGCAGGTCTTCATCCGTGCGTCCTGGCTGAGCATGGCCATTTCCAGGCGGGCCTGGACACCGCGGCTGTCGGTGTACATCTGCGCGATCAGCGGGTCGGAGGTGGTCTGCTCGGCCAGGCGCAGCAGGCGCTTGAGGCCGCGTTGCTGCCAGCTAAGGCCGAGCAGGCCCAGGGGGACCGACAGGCCGGCCGCCAGGGCGAAGCCCCAGGAGTGGCCCAGCCAGTTGCCGATCAGGAAACCGACCTGGCTGATGAGGATGAACGGCAGCCAGTCCTGCAGCACCGGTAGCCATTTGTCGCGTTTCGGGATGGCCGACTTGCCCTGGTTGATGCGTTGGTACAGCGCTTCGGCGCGGCGGATTTGTTCGGCGGTGGGCTTGACCCGCACCGACTCGTAGCCGACCACCTGGTTGCTGTCGAACACTGGGGTGACGTAGGCGTTCACCCAGTAGTGATCGCCCGACTTGCAGCGGTTCTTGACGATACCCATCCACGGCAGTCCCTGTTTGAGGGTCTGCCACATATGGGCGAACACGGCCGGCGGCACATCGGGGTGGCGAACCAGGTTGTGCGGCGCGCCCATCAGTTCCTCGCGGGAAAAACCGCTGATCTCGATGAACGCGTCGTTGCAGTAGGTGATCACGCCTTTGGCGTTGGTGGTGGAGATCAACCGCTGCTGGGCAGGGAAAGTCCGTTCTCTCTGGGTAATCGGCTGGTTGTTACGCATTGGCTGTTCAATCCGCAAGGCTTTCGACGGGTATCGGCAAGCCTCTGGTTTTATTGAATGAATATTTAACTGCCATTGACCTGGCGCAAGGTGGCGGTGCCGCGGCTGCTGTAGCGAAGCCGGCATGATCGCGTAACTTGCTGCCAATATTGCAGTTTTCTTTATAGATTGTGACGACTGGGTCGGATCATGACCGATTGCTCAGCTCGGGGCCAGCATCGGGTAGGTGAAACCGGCGAAATGCACCAGGTTGACAGCAACATGGCACAGCACCGCCGCGGTCAGCCCGCCATGGCGATAGGCCAGACCATACCCCACCCCGGCCAGGCTGGCCAGGTAGAACCACTGCCAGCCACCACCCAGGTGCGCCAGGCCGAACAACAGCGCGGCGGCGATCAGCGCCAGGCCCTCATGCTTGAACAGACGTTGCAGGCCGCCTTGAATGTAGCCGCGGAACAACAATTCCTCGGTCAGGCTGACCAGCAGCAGGTTGTTCAGCAGCCACAGCCAGGCCTGGTCTGGCCACTTGGGTGCCCAGGCGACCAGGCCCAGCGACCAGGCGCCACCCAGGCAAGCGAGCAGCGTCAGCGGCAGGATCACACCAAGGCTCGCAACCAAGCCGCGTGTGCGCAGCATCACCAACCACGGGCAGGCCAGCAACAGCCAGACGCCGATCAGCGGCTTGTCCAGGTTCAGGTACATCGAGAAGGGAATGGCGCCTTCGCTGAGCACGACTTTGTCGATCACCCTGGCACCGTTGAAACCCGGTAGCCAGTGCAGCGCCAGGGCGACGGCGAGGGCGACGAACAGGGCGTGGCCAAGGGTTTGCTGCCAGCGTACCCGCCGACGTGCCAGCAAGGCGCTGCACAACAGGGCGAGCAAGGCGGGCAGGGCGGCAAGGCCCAGGCTGGCGAAGGTCAGTGCGAGGGTGTAGCCGAGGCCGAGCAGGAGCAGGGCGATCCAGTGGAGAAGGGGCATTGGAGTTCCTTGTGCCGGTGAGTCCGTGGAGGGTTGGACTCACCTGAGCGCCTTCAGGGCACTTGCTATCGCTATCGCGGATGAATCCGCTCCTGTAGGAGCGGATTCATCCGCGATGCGCCGCACGGGCGGCGCTCGATCTCAAGATCACAGCAAGGCTATCGCCCTTCACCCCGCGATCAATTGCCGCAGCACGTAGTGCAGAATCCCTCCCGACTTGAAGTACTCCACTTCATTCAGTGTGTCGATCCGGCACAGCACCTCGACTTGGACCGTTTGGCCATCCTCTCGGGTGATGCGCACGGGCAGGTCCATGCCGGGGCGAATCTGCGCACCTGAGAGGCCCAGTACATCGATGCGCTCCTTGCCGGTCAGGCCGAGTCGTTTGCGGTCGTTCCCGGCCTTGAACTGCAACGGCAGCACACCCATGCCCACCAGGTTCGAGCGGTGAATACGCTCGAAACTTTCCGCCAGCACGGCCTTGACCCCCAGCAGGTTGGTGCCTTTGGCCGCCCAGTCGCGGCTCGATCCGGTGCCGTACTCCTGCCCGGCGATCACCACCAGTGGCGTGCCATCCCGCTGGTAGCGCATGGCGGCATCATAGATCGACAGTTTCTCGCCGCTTGGCACGTACAGGGTATTGCCGCCTTCCTCGCCGCCCAGCATCTCGTTGCGGATGCGGATGTTGGCGAAGGTGCCGCGCATCATCACTTGGTGGTTGCCGCGCCGCGAGCCGTAGGAGTTGAAATCACGCGGCTCCACGTCCTGATCGCGCAGGTAGCGCCCGGCCGGGCTGTCGGCCTTGATGTTGCCGGCCGGGGAGATATGGTCGGTGGTGACCGAGTCACCCAGCAGGGCGAGGATGCGCGCGCCCTGGATGTCGCGGACTTCCGGCAGCGGGCCGCCGATGTCGTCGAAGAATGGCGGATGCTGGATGTAGGTGGAGTCATCCTGCCAGGCATAGGTGGCGGCCTTGGGCACTGCGATGGCCTGCCACTGGGCGTCGCCGGCGAACACCTCGGCATACTCCTTGTGGAACATGCGGGTGTCGACATTGGCGACCGCCTCGGCGATCTCCTGCTGGCTGGGCCAGATATCGCGCAGGTACACAGGCTTGCCGTCCTTGCCGGTGCCCAGGGCGTCCCGGGTCAAGTCCACGCGCACGCTGCCCGCCAGCGCGTAGGCGACCACCAGGGGCGGGGAGGCCAGCCAGTTGGTCTTGACCAACGGATGCACGCGCCCCTCGAAGTTGCGGTTGCCCGACAGCACCGAGGCGACAGTCAGGTCGGCGCTGCCGATGGCTTTCTCGATGGCATCGTCCAGTGGCCCGGAGTTGCCGATGCAGGTCGTGCAGCCATAGCCGACCAGGTCGAAGCCGAGCTGGTCGAGGTAGGGCGTGAGGCCTGCGGCCTTGAAGTAGTCGGTGACCACCTTCGAGCCCGGCGCGAGGGAACTCTTGACCCAGGGTTTGCGCTGCAGACCCTTTTCCACGGCTTTCTTCGCCACCAGGCCGGCGGCCATCATCACACTGGGGTTGGAGGTGTTGGTGCATGAGGTAATCGCGGCGATCACCACGGCGCCATCGCGCAGGGTGTGGGTCTGGCCGCCGTGAACGTAGTCGATTTCGCCGGCCTGGTCGGCATTGCCCACCGCCACGCCACCGCCGCCTTCGCTTTCCAGGCGGCCGACCTCCTTGGCCAGAGGCTTGGGTTGCAGCTCGATGAAGTGGTCGAAGGCCTGACTGACCTGGCCCAGTGCCACCCGGTCCTGCGGGCGCTTGGGCCCGGCCAGGCTGGCTTCCACTTCATGCATGTCCAGGGCGAGCGTGTCGGTGAACAGTGGTTCCTGGCCAGGCAGGCGCCACAGCCCCTGCGCCTTGCAATAGGCCTCGACCAGTTGCACGGTCGCTTCCGGGCGCCCGGACAGGCGCAGGTAGTCCAGGGTCACCTGGTCGACCGGGAAGAAGCCACAGGTGGCGCCGTACTCCGGGGCCATGTTGGCGATGGTGGCGCGGTCGGCCAGTGGCAGGTCGGCCAGGCCATCGCCGTAGAACTCGACGAACTTGCCCACCACACCCTTCTTGCGCAGCATCTGCGTGACCGTGAGCACCAGGTCGGTGGCGGTGATGCCTTCGCGCAGCTTGCCCGTCAGCTTGAAACCGATCACCTCGGGGATCAGCATCGATACCGGTTGGCCAAGCATGGCCGCCTCGGCCTCGATGCCGCCCACGCCCCAGCCGAGCACGCCCAGGCCGTTGATCATGGTGGTGTGCGAGTCAGTACCGACCAGGGTGTCGGGGAAAGCGTAGGTGCGCCCGTCCTGCTCGTCGGTCCAGACCGTGCGGCCCAGGTACTCCAGGTTGACCTGGTGGCAGATACCGGTGCCCGGCGGCACCACGCGGAAGTTGGCGAAGGCGCTCTGGCCCCAGCGCAGGAAGGCATAGCGTTCGCCGTTGCGCTGCATCTCGATGTCGACGTTCTGGGCGAAGGCGCTGGGGCTGGCGTAGCGGTCGACCATCACCGAGTGGTCGATCACCAGGTCCACCGGCGACAGCGGGTTGATGCGCTGCGGGTCGCCACCGGCCTTGGCCATGGCGGCGCGCATGGCGGCCAGATCGACCACCGCGGGCACGCCGGTGAAGTCCTGCATCAATACCCGCGCCGGGCGGTACTGGATCTCGCGATCCGAGCGGCGTTCAGCCAGCCACTCGGTCAGGGCGCGCAGGTCGTCGCCGGTGACGGTCTTGCCGTCCTCCCAGCGCAGCAGGTTTTCCAGCAGCACTTTCAACGACATGGGCAGGCGCTGCAGGTCACCCAACTGGCGGGCGGCCTCGGCGAGGCTGAAATAGTGGTAGGCGTGGCCTGCCACGTCGAGTGTCTTGAGGGTTTTCAGGCTGTCGAGCGAGGGCATCTACAACTCCTTGGTGCTCCGGTGCCCGGCCGATACAGGTTGCTCGCCGGTGTCACCGCTGTGGATCGGTCCGCACGGCACGGACCTGGCTGAACAGTCAGGTTAGACCCGTTTGCCGGGCCTGCCTTTTTTCTGGACCGATGGGGCATGTCGTCGGTTCCGATCTTCCTTTATCATTCGCCGCCCTGGCGCCGCCTGCGCCAGCGATGTGGAGTGAGAAATGAATACCCTGTTCATGCATTGCCGGCCCGGCTTCGAGGGCGAGGTCTGTGCCGAAATCAGCGAACTTGCCGCCCAGCTTGGGGTGGCCGGCTATGCCAAGGGCAAGCCGCAGAGTGCCTGCGCCGAATTCGTCTGCACCGAGCCCGGCGGCGCGGATCGACTGATGCATGAGCTGCGCTTTGCCCAGCTGATCTTCCCGCGCCAGTGGGCGAGGGGGGCATTCGTCGAACTACCGGAGACAGACCGCATCAGCGTATTGCTGGAGCACCTGGCCGACCTGCCGGTGTGCGGAAGCCTGTGGCTGGAAGTGCTCGACAGCAACGAAGGCAAGGAACTGTCGACCTTCTGCCGCAAGTTCGAGGTGCCATTGCGCAAGGCGCTGGAGAAAGCTGGCCGGCTGGTCGATGACGCCCGACGTCCACGCTTGTTGCTGACGTTCATCAGTGGCCGGCGTGTGTTTCTGGGCTTGGCCGAGGTAGACAATTCGGCCTTGTGGCCGATGGGTATCCCGCGCCTGAAGTTCCCCCGCGAGGCCCCCAGCCGCTCGACCCTCAAGCTCGAAGAGGCCTGGCACCAGTTCATCCCGCGTGACCAGTGGGACCAGCGCCTGAACGATGACATGACCGGTGTCGACCTGGGCGCCTCGCCCGGTGGTTGGACCTACCAACTGGTCAGGCGCGGGATGCTGGTGACCGCCATCGACAACGGCCCCATGGCCGAGAGCCTGATGGACACCGGCCTGGTGACGCACCTGATGGCCGACGGTTTCACCTGGAAGCCGAAGCAGACGGTGGACTGGATGGTCTGCGATATCGTCGAGAAACCCGCGCGCACTGCGTCGCTGATCGAGACCTGGCTGGGCGAGGGGTTGTGTCGAGAGGCGGTGGTCAACCTCAAGTTGCCGATGAAACAGCGCCATGCAGAAGTGCGCAAGTTGCTCGACCGTATCGAGGCCGGGTTCAAGGAACGCAAGGTCAAGGTGTCGATCGCCTGCAAGCAGCTGTACCACGACCGCGAGGAAGTGACCTGCCACCTGCGTCGGCTGGACCTGAAGCCACGCTGAGCGGAGGGAGCAGGGCCCTCTGTGTAGGAGCGGCTTCAGCCGCGATCAACCGCGAAGCGGGTACCAGGCAACACGTCGCCTGCATCGCGGCTCAAGCCGCTCCTACAAAGGTCGTGAGATCGTGCCAAATCCATGAGAGCCGGCAGGTGGGCTTGGAGTCCATCCGGCGATGCGCCACAATGCCTTTCATTTAGCGGAGCCCCCCATGACCGACCTGACCCACGACGCGACTCTCGACGCCACCGGCCTCAACTGCCCGGAGCCGGTGATGATGCTGCACAAGCATGTGCGCGAACTGGCGGCCGGCGGCGTGCTCAAGGTGATTGCCACCGACCCGTCGACCCGCCGCGACATTCCCAAGTTCTGCGTCTTCCTCGGCCACGAACTGCTGTCCCAGCAGGAAGAGGCCGGCACCTACCTGTACTGGATCCGCAAGAAGGCCGACTGAGCCCCGCGCGATCGCGCTACACTGCGCTCCCCTGAAAGGAGAGCGCCATGCTGATAGTTGCCGACGAGAATATCCCGCTGCTCGATGCCTTCTTCGCCGGGTTCGGCGAGATCCGCCGTTATCCTGGGCGCGCCATCGATGCCGCCAGCGTCAAGGACGCCGACGTGCTGCTGGTGCGTTCGGTGACCCGTGTCGACCGGCAACTGCTCGAAGGCAGCAAGGTGCGCTTCGTCGGCACCTGCACCATCGGCACCGACCACCTGGACCTCGACTACTTTGCCGCCACCGGCATCCACTGGAGCAGTGCCCCGGGATGCAACGCCCGCGGCGTGGTCGACTACGTGCTGGGCAGCCTGCTGACCCTGGCCGAACTCGAGGGCGTCGACCTGAACCAGCGCGTCTATGGCGTGGTGGGCGCGGGCGAGGTGGGGGGGCGCCTGGTGCGGGTGCTGCATGGCCTGGGCTGGAAAGTGCTGGTCTGCGACCCGGTACGCGAAGCCAGTGAAGCGGGCGAATTCGTCAACCTCGAGACGATCCTTGCGCAGTGCGACGTGATCAGCCTGCACACGCCGCTGCAGCGCGGTGGCGAACATCCGACCTGGCACCTGCTCGACCAGCAAAGGTTGGCAAGCCTGCGCCCCGGTGCCTGGCTGATCAACGCCAGCCGCGGCCCTGTGGTGGACAACGTGGCCTTGCGCGAGCTGCTGCTCGACCGCGAGGACGTGCATGCGGTGCTCGATGTCTGGGAAGGCGAGCCGCAGGTGGACCTGCAGCTGGCCGACCTGTGCACCCTGGCCACCCCGCACATCGCCGGCTACAGCCTGGATGGCAAGCAACGTGGCACGGCGCAGATCTACCAGGCGTTCTGCCGCTGGCGCGGTGAGCACGAGCAGGTGCGCCTGGCCGACCTGCTGCCGGCCCATTCGCTGGCGCGCATCGAACTGGATATGAACGCAGAGCCGGCCTGGGCGCTGGCCACCCTGTGCCGTGCGGTGTACGACCCGCGCCGCGACGATGCCGATTTCCGCCGCAGCCTGAGCGATGACGTGGCTGAACAGCGTGCGGCATTCGACCTGCTGCGCAAGCATTATCCGGTGCGGCGGGAGATCGAAGGGCTGGCGGTAGGTTTGCGCGGCGAGGCACCACAACTGGCGCAGATGGTCAGTGCACTGGGGGCGGAGCTGGTCTGTGTAGCGTGATCCCTGTAGGAGCGGCTTCAGCCGCGAAGCAAGCGACGCGGTGTTCGGCACCGGCTGCGCCGGTGATCGCGGCTGAAGCCGCTCCTACAAAGACCGGTGCATACCATACGACTCAACAAAAACCCGGCGCATGCGCCGGGTTGCAGTGAATTCTTGTTCTGGCTTTCAGCCCTTGCGGACTTTCTCGACCCGGCTTTGTTCAAGATCCTGGCACGCCTTCTGGATCATCTGCTCGGTAATCGGGATTTCGCGGCCCTGGGCATCGATGACCGAACCGCACACCTGGGGTTGCGATGGTTTCTGCGCCTTCGGGGTCTCGTTGCGGTGCTGCAAGCTCATGTCCTGTCTCCTCTTCAGGTTCAAGCTCAGGATACTGTCCGTGCCGTGAAAAACCTGTGACAGTTCCTTGGATATCACGGCCAGGACAGTCCAACAGAAACCACGGCAAAGCTCCAGTGACACGTTAGAACGATTCCATCTAGTGTCCTGTCGAGTGACCGCTTCACCTACCAGTGATGCGATGCCACCGGTTTCCAGGCGTTCCCGCCAGGCGGACGAGTGGTAGTCTAGGCGTTCACCTGTGCCGAACGACGGTCGTCATGCCTGAACCGATTTCTTCCCGCCAACGCCGTGCCCTGCACCTGGGTTGGCAATTCATCCGCCCATACCGTCGCCAGGCCCTGCTGGCCTTGCTGGCGCTGGTGGTCACCGCCGGCATCACCTTGTCGATGGGGCAGGGTATTCGGTTGTTGGTCGACCAGGGCTTCATGACCCGCTCGCCCCACCAGCTCAACCAGACCATCGGTTTGTTCCTGCTGCTGGTGATGGCGCTGGCGGTCGGCACCTTCGCTCGCTTCTATCTGGTGTCCTGGATAGGCGAGCGCTGCGTCGCCGATATCCGTCGCGCGGTGTTCGATCACCTGGTCGGTCTGCACCCCGGGTTCTTCGAAGACAATCGCAGCTCGGAGATCCAGTCACGGTTGACTGCCGACACCACGCTGCTGCAGTCGGTGATCGGCTCTTCGCTGTCGATGTTCCTGCGCAATGCCTTGATGGTTGTCGGGGGTGTGCTGTTGCTGTTCGTGACCAACCCCAAGCTCACCAGCATCGTGGTGCTGGCCCTGCCGCTGGTGCTGGCGCCGATCCTGCTGTTCGGCCGCCGGGTGCGCAGCCTGTCGCGCCAGAGCCAGGACCGGGTTGCCGATGTCGGCAGCTATGTCGCCGAAACCCTGGGCCAGATCAAGACGGTGCAAGCCTACAACCATGAAGCGCGTGACCGCCTGTTGTTCGCCGAAACCGTGGAGGCGGCGTTCGCCGTGGCACGGCGGCGGATCGCCCAGCGTGCCTGGCTGATCACCCTGGTGATCGTGCTGGTGCTCGGCGCGGTGGGGGTCATGCTCTGGGTGGGCGGCATGGATGTGATCGCCGGGCGGATCTCCGGCGGTGAACTGGCTGCGTTCGTGTTCTACAGCCTGATCGTCGGCAGTGCCTTCGGTACCTTGAGCGAGGTGATCGGAGAGTTGCAGCGTGCGGCCGGTGCCGCCGAACGCATTGCCGAGCTGTTGGCTGCTCAGAGTGCGATCCAGGCGCCGGTACAAGTCGCCCCGCTGACTGGTGGGCGTGCCCGCGGTGATATCGAGCTGTGCGATGTACGTTTCGCCTATCCATCACGCCCTTCGATTGCGGCGGTCGATGGCTTGAGCCTGCATGTCCAGCCAGGGCAGACGGTGGCTCTGGTGGGGCCATCTGGTGCTGGCAAGTCGACGCTGTTCGACCTGCTGCTGCGCTTTTATGACCCGCAGTCTGGCAGCATCCTGCTCGACGGCCAGTCAATCAATTCATTGCCGCCTGCCGACCTGCGTGCCCAGTTCGCCCTGGTGGCCCAGCAACCGGCGCTGTTCCGCGGCACGGTGGAGGCCAATATCCGTTACGGTCGGCCCGAAGCCAGCCTCGCCGACGTCGAAGCTGCGGCACGCAGTGCCCATGCCCACGAATTCATCGTGCAACTGCCCCAGGGCTACCAGACGCCGCTGGGCGAGGGCGGTGGCGGCCTGTCCGGAGGGCAGCGCCAGCGCCTGGCGATTGCCCGGGCGTTGCTGGTGAATGCGCCGGTCCTGCTGCTGGATGAGGCTACGAGTGCCCTCGATGCGCAAAGCGAACACCTGATCCAGCAGGCACTGCCGCGACTGATGGTCGGGCGCACCACGCTGGTCATTGCCCATCGCCTGGCCACGGTGCAATATGCCGACCGTATCGCGGTGATCGACAAGGGCCGTCTGGTCGCCTTCGGTACACACCGGCAATTGCTCGAAGACAGCCCGCTGTATGCTCGGCTGGCAGCGCTGCAATTCAGTGGTCGGTGAGCTTGTCGCGAATTTGTAACATTTCTGTAGCAATTGCCTGAGACTATCCGGATCAGCTGTTGCGTAAGTGCTCGACCTGGCTGCTATCGACCGATGGCGGCTTTTTTTTGGCCCGAGAACGAGGACAAGGATGTCTCTGCCGGCAGCGCTCGCGTGTGCCGTTTCCCTACTTCCTTGTTCCGAGATCCGCAATGTTGCGCAAATCCCTCAGAGTGCAAATTCTCTCCCTGCTTGGCGGCAGCCTGGTGGCGATCCTGCTGATCGCGCTGGTGTGCTTCCAGTTCCTGTCCTCCAGCGTGCGCGGCTACGCCGAGCTGGTCGACGGGCCGTTGCGTGCCTCGCAACTGATCGACGAAGCCAACCTGCAGTTCAAGATCCAGGTGCAGGAATGGAAGAACGTGCTGTTGCGCGGCCGCCAGCCGGCCGAGCTGGACAAGTACTGGCAGCAGTTCCAGGCGCGGGAGCAGCAGGTGCAGCAATTGCTGGGGCAACTGATCATTAATGGCGATCCGGCGCTCAAGGGGCGCCTGGAGCAACTCAAGGATAGCCATCGTCAGTTGGGCGCGGCCTACGAAAAAGGGCGTCAGGCCTTCCTCGCCGCCGGTGGCGACCCCGTGGCAGGCGATCTGGCGGTCAAGGGCGTGGACCGGGCCACCAGTGACCAGATGAGCGCGCTGGTCGAGCAGCTGCGGGCCGATGCCGGTAGCCGTGCGAGCACCATCAGCGCCAGCGCCGAGCGCACGGTGTGGCTGGGTGTGCTGGTGATGTTGGCCTCGGCGGTGCTGGTGGGGCTGTTCAGCCTGTGGCTGGTCAACCGCAGCCTGGTCGAGCCGATCCGCCAGCTCATCGACTACGTCGCCCAGCTCAGCCAGGGCCGTTTCGGCGCTCGGGTGCAAAGCAACCGCGAAGACGAACTGGGGCGGCTGGCGCTGGCGGCCAACACCCTGCGTGATTTCCTCGCCGACACCGTCGGCCGGCTCAAAGGCAACGCCGAAGAGCTGGAGAGCGCCAGCGGCCGGCTGCGCAATATTGCCGGCGATATGGCCCACGGTACCCAGGACCAGTTCCAGCGCACCGACCAGGTCGCCACCGCCATGCACGAAATGTCTGCCACAGCCCAGGAAGTGGCCCGTCATGCCGCTGAAGCGGCACGCGCCGCGGACGATGCCGACCACAGCGCCCAGGCGGGTGATCGGGTGATGCAGCAGACCATCGATATCATTGCCCTGGTCAACCGCGAGATTGCTGGCACGGCTGCAGTGATCCGCCACCTGGAGAATGACAGCATGCGTATCGGCAAGGTGCTCGAGGTGATCCGTGGCATCGCCGAGCAGACCAACCTGCTGGCACTCAACGCCGCCATCGAGGCCGCCCGCGCCGGCGAGGCCGGGCGCGGCTTCGCGGTGGTCGCCGACGAAGTGCGCAGCCTGGCCCAGCGCACCGCGGCGTCGATCGCCGAAATCCACCAGATCATCGAGGCCGTGCAGTCCGGCGCGCTCGAGGCGGTCAAGGCCATCGAAAGCGGCCAGCAGCGCAGCGAGGAGGGTGCCGAGCAGGTGCAGCAGGCCGGGCAGATGCTGCAGCGCATCACCACCGCAGTGGAGGCGATCCGCGACATGAACCGGCAGATCGCCACGGCCGCCGAGGAGCAGACCAGCGTCGCCGAGGACATCTCCCGCAACCTGGTCGAGATCACCCGTATCGCCACCGCCAACCAGGAGGCGGTACAGCACACCGAGCAGGCTGGGCAGCACCTGCATGGTTTGTCGGGGCAACTGGGTGAAGTGACCGCGCGCCTGACCCGCTGACCCATCGTCCCAGTAGGCGCCAGCAAGGCTGGCGCCTACTGGGAGTGGGGAATCCGCCAGATACTCAGGTGTGTGGCGGATTGTCGCCATCGCTTGGGCCTGTGCGCAGCTTGCTTGCCGCGTGGATGCTGGCCCCGCCACACCTGGCACACTCCCTGCTTTACGGCGCCCCGGGCCACGGCCCAGGCGATCGTGCCCCGATCCCGCAAGACTCCTGCGAACCAGAACAACAACATCCGGGCGTGCACACCGGGGGCAACGACTGCCAGTCCTTCACTTCAATTGGATTGAGCTAATGAAAAAACTCCTGCTGACGCTCCTGTGCCTGGGCGTCATCGGCTGCTCCAAGCCCTCGGAGCCGGAAAAGACCGTCGATGTCCTGCTGATTGGCGGTGGCATCATGAGCGCGAGCCTGGGGACTTACCTCACCGAGCTGGAACCGAACTGGACCGTCGACGTCTACGAGCGCATGGACCGGGTCGCCGAGGAAAGCTCCAACGCCTGGAACAACGCCGGCACCGGGCACTCGGCCTTCTGCGAGCTGAACTACACCAGTGTCGGTGCCGATGGCGGTATCGATATCAGCAAGGCGGTCAACGTCAACGAGCAGTTCGAAGTGTCCAAGCAGTTCTGGGCCTACCAGGTCGAAAAGGGCGTGCTGAACAACCCGCGTTCGTTCATCAACAACGTGCCGCACATGAGCTTCGTCTGGGGTGACGAGAATGTCGCCTTCCTGCACAAGCGCGTCGAAGCCCTGCGCCACAGCTCGCTGTTCCGTGGCATGGAGATCTCCGAGGACCACGAACAGATCCGCAAGTGGGTGCCGCTGGTGATGGAAGGGCGTGACCCGGAGCAGAAGGTCGCCGCCACCCACATGGCGATCGGCACCGACGTGAACTTTGGCGAGATCACCCGCCAGTTGTTCGCCTCGATGACCCGCAATCCCAACGTCAAGCTGCACCTGGGCCATGAGGTGCGCGATATCGTGCGCAACCAGGACGGTAGCTGGAACGTGGTGGTGGCCGACCTGGCCAACGGTGGCAAGCAGACTGTGGTCAAGGCCAAGTTCGTGTTCATCGGTGCCGGAGGCGGCGCGCTCAAGCTGCTGCAGCAGTCCGGTATCCCGGAAGCCGAAGGCTACGCCGGCTTCCCGGTGGGTGGCCAGTTCCTGATGACCGACAACCCGGACCTGGTTGCCCGTCACAAGGCCAAGCTGTACGGCAAGGCTTCGGTCGGCGCGCCACCGATGTCGGTGCCGCACCTCGATACCCGGGTGATCGATGGCAAGGAGGTGCTGCTGTTCGGCCCGTTCGCGACCTTCTCCACCAAGTACCTGAAGAACGGCTCGCTGCTGGACATGTTCGCCTCGCTGAACAGCCACAACATCAGCCCGATGATGCATGCCGGCATCGACAACATCGACCTGAGCACCTACCTGATGGGCCAGTTGATGCTCAGCTTCGACGACCGCATGGCGGCGCTGCGCGAGTACTTCCCCAACGCCAAGAACGAAGACTGGAAACTGCTTCAGGCCGGGCAGCGCGTTCAGGTGATCAAGAAGGACCCTGAGCACGGCGGCGTGCTGCAGTTCGGTACCGAAGTGGTGGCGGCCCAGGACGGCAGCATTGCCGCGCTGCTGGGTGCCTCGCCAGGTGCCTCGACCGCCGCGCCGATCATGCTGAGCGTGCTGGAGAAGACCTTCAAGGATCGGATCAAGACGCCAGAGTGGCAGGCGAAGCTCAAAGAGATCGTGCCAACCTATGGGCGCAAGCTCAACAACGACCTCGAGCTGACCAACAAGACCCGCGAGTGGAGCAGTGCGCGCCTGCAGCTGCTGTACGTGCCGGTATTGCCAGACACGGCCCTCTGACACGTCGTAGGAGCCGGCAAGCCGGCTCCTACGCAATCGTGTTTTTGTGCAGGCAACAAAAAACCCGCTCGAGGCGGGTTTTTTGACGAGATTTGGTCGGAGAGACAGGATTCGAACCTGCGGCCTTCTCGTCCCGAACGAGACGCGCTACCTGGCTGCGCTACACTCCGATGGCCAAAATCGTACTGCATCGCTTTTTCTCACGCAACCCCTTGTTGCAAAAAGGGGTTATGTGAAAAAGCCGTGCCGATCACAGATCCTTGACGGTACGGACCTGGTCCTTGTTGATACGGGTGCGTTTGCCATCGAGCTGTTCGAACTCGTAGAAACCGGAGTCTTCATCGTAGCTGGGGGTATCCACCGCCTGGATCTCGCGGCCATCGTTCAGGGTGATGACGGTGGGCGAAGCGCAGCCGGCAAGGGCGCCGAGGCCCAGGGCGAGCAGGAAGGCGGGAAGGGTCCGTTGGATCATCGTGTATCTCCAGTGCGAGGGTGCTAGATGACATTAAGACGCAGGGCGTCCACGCAAGTTCCTTGAACAGTGCAGCATAGCGCCATCGCACCGGGATTGACCAAGAGCAACGGCGGGGCCGGCGTGTGATATAACAGCGCACATCCCTGTTCCCTGCGACGTACCCTCATGAAAGCCAAGGCAGATACCCCTTTCGTGGCGCTGAACATTGCCGTGCTGACGGTCAGCGACACCCGCACCTTCGACACTGATACCTCCGGCCAGCTGTTCGTCGACCGCCTCACCGCGGCTGGTCACCAGCTCGCCGCGCGCATGCTGCTCAAGGACGACCTGTACAAGATCCGCGCCCAGGTCGCCACCTGGATCGCCGACGAACAGGTCCAGGTGGTGCTGATCACCGGCGGCACCGGGTTTACCGGCCGCGACAGCACGCCGGAAGCCGTGGCTTGTCTGCTGGACAAGCAGGTGGAAGGCTTCGGCGAGCTGTTCCGGCAGATCTCGGTGGCCGATATCGGCACTTCCACCATCCAGTCCCGCGCCCTTGCCGGCTTGGCCAACGGCACCCTGGTGTGCTGCCTGCCGGGTTCGACCAATGCAGTGCGCACCGGTTGGGACGGCATCCTGGCCGAGCAGCTCGACGCGCGTCATCGTCCGTGCAACTTCGTGCCTCACCTGAAGCAGGCAGCGGCCTGCGACAGCCGTGGCTGAGGCCAGGCAGGCCCGGCCACTGATGCCGGTGGAGGAGGCGCTGGAACGTTTGCTGGCGTTGGCCGAGGCCGCGCCGATCCGGCAGACCGAAATGGTCGACCTCGCGGTTGCCGAAGGCCGGGTGTTGGCCCAGGCGCTGGTGGCTGGGCTGGACCTCCCGCCCTGGCCGAACAGCGCCATGGATGGTTATGCCCTGCGCCTCGCGGACTGGCAGGGCGAGCCGCTGCCGGTCAGCCAGCGGATCTTCGCCGGCCATGCGCCGGCACCGCTGCAGCCGGGTACCTGCGCACGGATCTTCACGGGGGCGCCGTTGCCCGAGGGGGCCGACTGCGTCGAGATGCAGGAAAACACCGAGGTGCTCGGGGATGGTCGGGTGCGCTTTCTCGAGTCGTTGGCCGTCGAACAGAATGTGCGCCCCAAGGGGCAGGAAACCCGTGCCGGCGAGCAGGTGATGAGCGCCGGTACCCGGCTGGGGCCGATCCAGTTGGGGTTGGCCGCCACCCTCGGTTTCGCCCGGCTCGAAGTGGTGCGCCGCCCACGGGTGGCCGTGCTGTCGACGGGTGATGAACTGGTCGAGCCTGGTCTGCCGCTTGGTCCGGGGCAGATCTACAACAGCAACCGCAGGCTGCTGGTCAGCTGGTTGCAGCGCCTGGGTTGTGAAGTGCTGGATGCTGGCATCCTTGCCGATGACCTGGTGCGCACCCGCCAGTGCCTGGCCGGCCTCGGCGATGTCGACCTGATCCTTTCCACCGGTGGCGTTTCGGTCGGGGAGGCCGACTACCTGGGCATGGCCCTGCGCGAGGCCGGTGAGCTGGCGTTGTGGAAGCTGGCGATCAAGCCGGGCAAGCCGCTCACCTTCGGGCATTACCAGGGCGTTCCGGTCATTGGCTTGCCGGGCAATCCGGCATCGACCCTGGTCACCTTCGGGTTGCTGACCCGCCCTTATTTGCTGCGCCGTCAGGGTGTAGCCGATGTCACGCCGCTGCGCTTCAGCGTGCCGGCTGGTTTCGACTGGCCCCGGCCGGGCACTCGCCGGGAATACCTGCGGGCGCGTATCGAGGATGGCCGCGTACGCATCTACAAGAATCAGAGTTCAGGCGTGCTGCGCAGTGCCGCCTGGGCCGAGGGCGTGGTGGAAGTCCGCGAGGGCAGTACGCCGCGCCAAGGGGATCCGGTGCCATTCATCCCCTTCAACGAGTTGCTGGGCTAGCCCCACCAAGGGCCGTCGTGCCGGCTGTGGCCTGCTGGGTCAGACGCATGTGCACGTTTTCCAGTTGCTGCGCGGCGACGCTCCAGTCATGGCGTTGGCGGGTGAAATGACGACCCGCCTCGCCCAACTGGGACATGCGCCAGGGTTGGTTGAGCAGTTGGGTGACCAGCAGTGCCAGTTGGCCGCTGTCGTCGCTGCCCAGGTAGTGTTCGCCATTGTTGACCGCCAGCCCTGACACGCCGCTGCTGGTGGTGATCACCGGCAGGCCGGCGGCCATGGCTTCGAGAATCTTCACCTTGGAGCCGCCCGCATGGCGCAGCGGGGCGAAGAACAGTGCCGAGCGCCGTTGCAGTTCACGCAGGTCGGGTCGGTAGCCGACCCACTCGATGCGCGGGTCGTTCCAGTGCAGTTTCCAGCTGGCGGGCAAGGCGTGCCCGGCGATGGCCAGGCGCACCGCCGGGTTGCTCAGCCAGACCTGGGGCAGGATCTCCTCCAGCGCCCACTCGATCGCTTCGAGATTGGCGCCGTATTCGAAATTGCCGACGAACAACAGGCGTTGGCTGTGCAGCGCCGGGCGAATGTCCTGGTAGTGGTCGCAGTCCACACCGCTGACCACCACATTGACCGGGCGCCCGCTGATCTGTCCGATCAGGTTGGCATCGTGGGGGTTGACCGCCACCACCTCGCTGGGCTGGCGCAGCACACGTTGCTCCCAGCGCCGGTAGCGCCAGCGATCGAAAGCGTTGAGTGGACGCAACCACAGGGGCAGGCGGTCATGGCGGACAGCGCCCATCACCGATTCGAGGGTGTGTTCGCTGAGCATGAAGGGTAGTCCACGCGCCTGCAGGGCTTTCTCGAAGGGTTGGAAACTGTAGCTGTGTTCGATCTGCACCACGTCCCAGGGCTCGTCCAGCAGTTGCTCGAATCGGTGGCGCAGGCAGGGTGCGAGGCCATTGATGATCGCCCGCATGGGGTAGTCGATGATGGGCGAGGCGAGCAGGTTCAACGGACTGTGCACGGGGCGTCTGGGTAGCACGATCAGGCGTTCCAGCCAGGGTTCCAGGGCTTCGCGCGCGGCCTCGCCCAGCGGAATTTTCGACTGCACCAGCAAGGTGATCCGGTGACCACGCTGTGCCAGTGCGCGCAGCAGATGGTATTGCCGGGTCTTGCTGCCGCTGGTGGTGGGCCAGGGCAGGTAGGGCAGTGTCCAGAGTATGCGCATGGCCCCGATTCCTCGTTGATGGCCCTGGAAGAAAAAACGCGCCCGAGGGCAGTCAACCGAGAGCGGCTGCCGGGGCGCGTCCATAGATATCAGTAAAGCGCACGATGTCGTCTTCGCCCAGGTACTCGCCGCTTTGCACCTCGATCATCACCAGGTCGATGACGCCGGGGTTGGTCAGGCGGTGCGTGCGGCCAGGCTTGATGAAGGTCGACTCGTTGGTGTCGAGCAGGAATTCGTCCTCGCCATTGGTCACGCAGGCCATGCCGCTGACCACGATCCAGTGCTCGCTGCGGTGGTGGTGCATCTGCAGCGACAGCGATTCGCCCGGGCGCACCATGATGCGCTTGATTTTGAACCTGGCGCCTTCCTCGAGCACGGTGTACAGGCCCCAGGGGCGGTTCACCGAGCGGTGCAGGCGATAGGCGTCATGGCCCTTTTTCTTGAGTTGCTGGGCGATCACCTTGACCTCCTGGCTGCGCGCGGCGTCGGCGATCAGCAGGGCATCGGGGGTGTCGATGACGATCAGGTTGTCCAGGCCCACGGCGCCGACCAGCCGGCGGGGCGAATCGATGTAGCAGTTGCTGACGTCGTGCAGCACGGTCTCGCCGTTGCAGTGGTTGCCCTGGTCGTCGGCGGGGTGCAGTTCGCGCACGGCTTCCCAGCAACCAATATCGCTCCAGCCGATGTCGCAGGGCACCACGGCTACTTGGGTGGAGGGCTCCATCAGGGCGTGGTCGATCGAGATATCCGGCGCCTGTTCGAAACTGACTGGGTCGAGTTCCACTTGCCATTGGCCCGCGCCCTCCTTGAACGCGCTCTGCCCCAGGCATTCGTCGACAGGCTGCAGCACGTGCGGGGCATGTTGACGCAGCGCGTCCAGCAGGCTGCCCGCGCGCAGGCAGAACATGCCGGCGTTCCACAGGTGACGGCCGCCCTGTACGTAGGTTTCGGCGGTGGCGCCGTCGGGTTTCTCGACGAAGCGCGCGACCCGATAACCATCGCCATCGATGGCCTGGCCTCGCTCGATGTAGCCGAAACCGGTTTCGGCCCGGGTCGGCTGTAGCCCGAACGTGGTCAACCAACCCTGCTCGGCCAACCTGCGCGCCTGCGCGACGGCGACCTCGAACGCCGCCTGGTCCTCGACCAAGTGATCGGCGGGCAGTACCAGCAGCAGGCTGTCCTCGCCATACAGGCGCGCGCACTGTACGGCAGCGGCGGCAATCGCTGGCGCCGTGTTGCGGCCGAACGGTTCGAGAATGAAGTCGAGGGCGAGTCGCTGTTGGTTGACCTGGCGGTATTCGTCCTGGGTGCGGAAGAACATCTCTCGGTTGGTTACCGTCAGCACGCGCTCCACGCCGGGCAGGCGGCTGGCGCGGTTGAACGTGTTCTGCAGCAGGCTGACGCCGTCTGGCAGGCGCATGAAAGGTTTGGGCATCGCCTCGCGGGAGACCGGCCACAATCGGGTGCCGGCGCCGCCGGCAATGATGCAAGGGATCAGTACGCTCATAGTCAAAGCCTCGAAATCAGGCGCTGAGGGGCAGCGCGATGAATGAAACACGACCTGTCAGGCATCTGGCAGCAGAAAGTCAATTTAATGACTTTTATGAGCGGCATCATCCGTGAAGGCCAAATATTTGTCGGATGATGCACTCAATGCGTGAGGCTTTCAATGGCAATTGCAGGGCGCCTGATCGTTTTGCTGGCACCGAGGAGTCATTTTCGAATTGCAGTGGTCGAGATAACCACAGGTCTGTTCATGGAGCACGATGATGGGCGAACGCAAGGCAATGCTGATCCTGCATGGCAAGCAGGCCACCAACGACGAGGTGCGCGCCGCGGTCGGCCAGTTGCGCGAGCGTGGCTGGGGGCTGGACGTGCGCCTCACCTGGGAGGCCGGCGATGCCCGGCGCCTGGTGGATGAGGCGCTGGAGCAAGGCTATGGTCGGCTGGTGGCCGGTGGTGGCGACGGCACCCTGCGCGATGTGGCTGAAGCCATGGGGTTTGCCCGTACCCAGGCCAGCCTGGCACTGCTGCCGCTTGGCACTGCCAATGACTTCGCCAGGGCCGCTGGGGTGCCGCTCGAGCCCGCCGCGGCCCTGGCTTTGCTGGAGGCGCCGGCACAATCCATCGACCTGGGGCGGGTGGGGGATCAGTTGTTCCTGAACATGGCGACCGGCGGATTCGGCAGCCAGGTCACGGCCAATACCTCCGAAGACCTGAAAAAGGTGCTTGGGGCTGCAGCTTACCTGTTCATGGGGCTGTCGCGCTTCAGTGAGTTGCAGGCGGCCTCGGTGACGCTGCAGGGGCCAGGGTTCCATTGGCAGGGAGCATTGCTGGCGCTGGGGATCGGCAATGGCCGGCAGGCGGGCGGCGGGCACGTCCTGTGCCCGGATGCCAAGGCCGATGACGGTCTGTTGGATATCGGCATTCTTCCCGCGCCACAGGAAGTGGTAGGGACCTTGCGCGGTTTGCTGGCGGGCGAGGAGTTGTTCGTGCGGGCGCGGCTTCCGTGGGTCGAAATCAAGTGCTCGCAGGGGCTGGATATCAATCTCGATGGCGAGCCGCTGCAAGCCGACAGCCTGCGTTTCGAGGCGCTGCCCAAGGCCTTGCGCCTGCATTTGCCCGCAGGCTCGCCATTGCTCAGTCGTCCAGGCTGATGATCCGCTCGCGCACGGCGAACAGCACGAGGCCTGCCACGTCGTAGATCTGCAGGCGCTTCATGATCTGCGAGCGGTGGGTTTCCACCGTCTTGATCGACAGCCCCAGGCCGCCGGCGATCTCCCGTGTGGACTTGCCGCGCACGATCAGGCGCAGGATTTCCAGCTGGCGCGCGGTCAGGTGCTGGCGGTAGTCGTTGCCACTTTGTGCGCGTATCAGGGCTTGGTTGATCACGGTGTGGGCGATCGCCGGGCTGAGGTAGCGCTCGTCATTACGCAGCGCCGTCAGGGCCTGCTCCAACTCGCTGCCAGTGGTGTCCTTGAGCAGGTAGCCATGGGCGCCACTCTCAAGCGCGCGCATGATCAGGTCCGGGTCGGTGTGCATCGACAGGATCAGGACCTTGCAGGTGCAACCGTTTGCGCGCAGTTGCGTAAGTGCATCGAGCCCGCTGGTCGAGCGCATGGAAATGTCGAGCAGGACGATATCGGGGTTCAGGCGCAGTACATGGTCGAGGAGCTGGTTGCCATCCTCGGCCTCGCCGATCACGGCATATCCGGGGATATCCGATACCAGCGAGCGGACGCCAGCGCGAATCAGGGAGTGGTCGTCCACCAGAAGCAATCTACAGGTCATTGGCGGTGGGGGTCCTGGCGCGTTCCTGGCTGCGGGGCGGCCATGGGAACAGAGCGTTGATCTGGGTGCCCTCGTCGGGCCGGCTGGAAATAGTCAGGCTGCCTTGCAGCGCGGTCGCGCGCTCGAGCATCCCGGCCATGCCGCGCTGCCCGGCTTCGGCGGGGTCTGGCGCAGGCACGAAGCCGCGACCGTCGTCCTGGATGGTCAGGGCGAGTCCGGCTGACGTGCGTTGCAGGCGAATGATCAGGTTGCGGGCGTTGGCGTGGCGCAGGATGTTGGTCACGGCTTCTTGTGTAATGCGGAAGGCCGCCATTGCCACGTCTTCACTGATGCCGCCCAGGCGCTGATTGCACTCAAGGCTCCAGTGCACGTCGCAGTTTTCCAGGGTGCGCAGCAGATGGGCGCGCAGGCTGGCTTCAAGGCCCAGACTGGCCAGTTGCCGGGGGTTGAGAATGGCGGAAACGTCGCGCACGTTGCTCAGCGTATGGTCCAAGGTGCTGCGCAAGGTGCCGCAGTGAGCTTGCAGCTCGGCTGGCACGCGGCGGTGAAGCCAGTCGACTTGAAGTTTGGCGGCGGTCAGCAGTTGGCCGATGTCGTCGTGCAATTCACGGCTCAGGCGTTGCCGTTCGCTTTCCTGCACCTTGAGCATGCGGTCGGCCAGTTCGGCGGGGCGCAAACTGATGGAGCGTGCCCAGTGACGCAAATGCCAACCCACACCGATCATCGCCGCCAATTGCAACAGCAGCAGTTCGGCCGACAGTGGCTGGCCGCGGAGATAGCACAGCAGGTTCGCCATGAGCGAGACCACGCACAGCAGCGAAGTCGCCCATCGGAGCAGGACAGCTCTGGAGCGGCTACGCTGGAGGATCTTCAAGCGTGGAAGCATAGAGAGGGGAGCCACTGAATTATTGCTGTTGGTGGGCATTGCACAGGTCTGGCCAGAGGTTTGGCGTGCCGCTCTCAATCAAGCGCCGAGCACGCGTTCAATCGCCCATTATCCACGGTGCGCATGTTCGAATGTGCGCATGTTAACACTTTGGTCGGGTTTGGTCGCGGGCGGTGCAACTGCTTGAAACCTCTGATTTTCTGGGCTGGCGCCGAGTGCGGGTGTCGAAGGTGCAACTAGCATAGTGCCAGTACCGTTTGCTGCTCCTCTCCTTGAAAGCAACTAAGCGTGCGCCCTGCTAAAAGCACTTGGGGATACTCGTGAAACTTTTACAAGTTGTTTGTGAATGACACCAAGTTGTCGCTCGTTCGGATCTTCAGTGTTCGCAATCCGATGTGGCGCCGATGCCGTCACTACCGAATTCTTGCGTAGGTGGGTGGCTGCAGAAACGACCGACTTCCTGGCACGGTTCGCACAGTTGCGTGGCCGGCTGCCCCAGTGAGGTGGCCAGTTCAGTGAGTAGCAGGTGCTGTTCTTGCATGTCCAGGCCCAACCGGCCTGTGCGTGGGTCGACCAGCTCCAGTTGCCAGGCCAGCAGAGTCAGGCAGGCATCCAGTGCGGGCAGGGCTTCGCCACGCAGGTGTCGTTGACTACACGCTGGCGCGAGCAATTGTTGCAGGGTGCGAGTGTAGTGGGCGATTTCCAGCAATCCGAGCAGGCCAGCTCGACGGGCCAGGAGGTCGAGCGTCTCACCCAGGCATTGGCAGGCATCCGGGTCATTGTCGATCAGCTCCAGGTGCTGCAGGCATTCCTGGGACTTCGTGAGCAGGTCTTGCGCATCCAGCAAAAAGTCCTGCAAGGCTGTGCTGTTCTGGGGCGTGCTGTCCATCATGACGCTCCAGCGTGCAGGGCCGGGGCAAGGGTTGGCCACACCGAGACGATCGCTAGCAAAAGCCTGACTCCGTTCATGCATTGAGAATGGCGTCACATTAATGGCTAATGGATATTGCGAACATCAGGTTGCACCCGATTGCCACTAGGGGTTTCCCTGATGTGGTTTCGACTGGCTCGTTCGATGAGGGAGTAGCAGAGCGGCAGGTGTGGCAGCAGTAAAGCATGATGGTAAAGTGATATCAATCGCCCTGCGCAGCTTTTTCCACCGGGGGTCAAGCTACGCGAGTATCCGCCGATACAAGGTGGATGCAATCATTTTTCCCGACTCAAGCCAGGGGGTTGTCCACATGGCCGGCATTCTCGACACGGTAGACCAACGCACGCAACTGGTAGGTGAGAACCGCCTGGAAATCCTCATGTTCCGCCTGGCGGGTCGGCAGCTGTTCGCCATCAACGTGTTCAAGGTCCAGGAAGTGCTGCAGCTGCCGAAGCTGACCCTGATGCCACAGCGGCACTCCTTCGTCTGTGGCGTGGTCAATCTGCGCGGCCAGACCCTGCCGGTGATCGATCTTTCCCAGGCCATCGGCATGCGCCCGCTGCAGCCCAGCCCCGACAGCACCATCATCGTGACCGAGTACAACCGCTCGGTGCAGGCGTTCCTGGTGGGGGGGGTCGACCGTATCGTCAACATGAACTGGGAATCGATCATGCCGCCGCCGACCAGTGCCGGTCGTCAGCATTACCTCACCGCGATCACCAAGGTCGACGAGAAGCTGGTCGAAATCATCGACGTGGAAAAGGTGCTGGCCGAGATCGTCCCCTACAGCGCCAAGGTTTCCCGTGACAAGCTGGACGATCCGGTGCTGGCACGCGCCCGCGGCCGCGAGGTGCTGCTGGTGGACGACTCCAGCGTGGCCCTGGCGCAGTTGCGCGACACCCTGTCGCAACTGGGCGTCAAGCTGCATGTGGCCAGTGATGGCCTCAAGGCCTTGCGCCTGCTCAAGGGGTGGGCCGACGCGGGTGAGAACGTTTGTGAAAAGCTGCTGATGATTTTCACCGACGCCGAAATGCCCGAGATGGACGGCTATCGCCTGACCACCGAGATCCGCAGTGACCCACGCCTGCGCGGCCTGTATGTGGTGCTGCATACCTCGTTGTCGGGCAGCTTCAACGAGTCCATGGTGAAGAAGGTCGGTTGTGACAACTTCCTCTCCAAGTTCCAGCCTGACCGGCTGGTGGATGTAGTGCGCCAGCGCTTGAGCATGGACAACGTCTCGGCCTGATGCCTGCACGCCTGCGCCGTCCGGTATAAGCTTGGTTTTTTAACGGGCGCAAGGCAGGCAAGGATGATTCTCAGTGCGTTGTATCGCTATCCGGTGAAGTCGGCGCAGGCGCAGAGCCTGCAGGCTTCACCCGTTGGTAACCTGGGGTTGGAGGGCGATCGGCGCTGGATGGTGGTGGAAGCGGAAAACGGCCGCTTCCTCACCCAGCGCGCCTGGCCGCGGCTTGGCCAGGTCAGGGCTCTTCACGCGGTGGATGGCGGGTTACGGCTCGAGACGGCCGGGCTTGCGCCGTTGCAGGTGGCGCAGCCGGCTTCTGATGACACCTTGCGTGGCGTAACGATCTGGCGTGACACCTTGCGCGTGCCCGATGCCGGTGATGCCGCCGCCGCTTGGTTGAGCGAGGTGCTTGGCAAGTCGGTGCGCCTGGTGCATTGCCCCGAACAGCGGGCACGCTACCTGCCCAGCGGTTACGGCTTGAACAGCGACCGTGCGGCCTTTCCCGATGGTTTTCCCCTGTTGCTGATCGGCCAGGCTTCGCTCGATGAGCTGAGTCGGCGCGTCGGGCGGCCCATGGAAATGCTGCGTTTTCGGCCGAACCTTGTTGTCGAGGGTGCAGAGGCTTTCGCCGAAGACGGTTGGAAGCGTATCCGCATCGGCGACATGGCCTTCCGTGTGCTCAAGCCCAGCGTACGCTGCATCCTGACCACGCTGGACCCGGATACCGGGGAGCGCAGCCCGGACCGCGAACCCTTGACCACTCTGAAGACTTTCCGCGAGCGGGAAGGGGATGTGCTGTTCGGCCAGAACCTGGCGGTGGACGGCGAGGGTGAGCTAAAGGTGGGGATGAGTGTTCAGGTCATCGAGTAGATCTGCGCCGTACTTGTAGGGGCGGCTTCAGCCGCGATGCGGACACCGCGGTGCCTGGCACCCGCTTCGCGGGTGATCGCGGCTAAAGCCGCTCCTACAGGGGTCTTGCCAAATCAACTGATCGGTGGCCTGGTCACATATCGTCGAAATACCGCTCATGCCAATCCACCAGCGGCTGCGGTGAATTGAGCTTCTGCCCATAGATGACCGAATACGACAGCACGTTCTGCACGTACTGGCGTGTCTCGTCGAACGGAATCGACTCGACCCATACGTCGAAGCTCAAGTGCTTGGCGCCCTTGAGCCACTGGCGTACCCGGCCCGGGCCGGCGTTGTAGGCGGCCGAGGCCAACACGCGGTTGCCGTTGAACTGGCTGTGCACCTGGCTCAGGTAGGCGGCGCCGAGCTGGATGTTCTTGTCCGGGTTGAACACCTGGGCCGGCGACGCCAGTGGGATGCTGAACTTGCGCGCAGTCTCTTTGGCGGTGGCCGGCATCAGTTGCATCAGGCCGCTTGCGCCTACGCTGGAGCGGGCGTCCTCCATGAAGGCGCTCTCCTGGCGGGTGATGGCGAACACCCAGCTCGAATGCAGGCCGCGGACCTTCGCTTCGCGCACCAGGGTGTCGCGGTGGGCCATCGGGAAACGGATGTCCAGGTCATCCCAGTATTGGGCCTGGCTGATGGTGCGGATGGCCGGGAAGTACCAGCGCATCTCGTAGGCCAGGCGGGCCTGGGCCACCATCTCGTCGCGGTTGAAGTGGCGGCTGACGTGGTACCACTCGCGGCGCCCCTCGACTACCTGGCCACGGGCGTGGAACTCCAGGGCGCGGCGTACGCCGGGCGTGTTGCGGACCTTGTTGATCAGCTGCTGGCTGAGCACCAGCGGCTTGTTGTTCAACTGGTAGGGGGTCTGCGCCCGGTCGGCGGCCAGAAAGCCATAGAAGTCGCGCTCGCGGGCCACGGTCTTGTACAGCAACGGGATCTGCGGGTTGTTCGGTTGCGCCAGCTCCAGGCTACGGGCCTGCCAGTATTTCCAGCGGTTGCTGCTGGCCAGGTCCTGGGGCAGGCGCTTGGTCAGCTCGTAGGCGTCTTCCCAGCGACCCAGGCGCAACAACAGGCGCAGGCGCCATTCGCTGACGGTGTTGTCGCGAAGCTCTGGGTCGTAGCGGGTCATCAGGTCAAGCGCGCGTGGGTCGTAGCGGCGCGCGAGGGTCAGGCCGATCTCGTTGGCGATGGCGACTTTCTCGTCGCGGGAGAAGTGCATGCGCTGGGCATAGTCGTCGAGCAGCGCCATGGCCTGGTCCGGATCCTGGCGGGCCAGACGGCGCAGGCCGAGGCTGACCACGTCGGACATGGCCTCGTTGACGGGGGTGAAGCGCGATGGTTGGTTCAGCAGTTCAGGCTTTTGTGCCACATCGATCAGCAGCTTGCCTTGGGAGGTGAGGGTGGTGAGCGTCTTCGCCAGTTGGTTGGCCAACCCATAGTTGCGCGCCTGGGCGGCAAGTTTCAAGCGTTGCCAGCGTTTAGCCTCGGTCAGTTGGCCTTCGGCGGCCCACATGCCGAACAACGTGTCGCAGGTGGCCGGTTGCGACTTGCCGACGTTCCATAGCTTGTCGGCGGTGGCGAAGCCTTCCGCGCGCAGGCCGTGGGTCAGTTGGTACTGGCCGTTGAGGCAGTCCAGTTCGGTGAAGTTGAGCTTGGGATCGTAGTATTTGACGAAGGTGTTCCACTCGCCGCGCTCGGCCAGCCAGCGCAACCAGCGCAGCTTCATCCAGTTGGCCTGGGGCAGGTCGCCGTGGGCGGCGAGGAAACCTTCGATCTCCTCGTTGCTGGCGGTCTTCAGGCGGGCGGTAAGCTCGTCGTAGGTCAGATAAGGTGTGAGCGGGTAGTCGCGCAGTGCCTGGGCATAGCGCAGGTAAGGGCCTTTGTCGCCCTTGGCCAGGGCGCGCTTGGCCTCGTCGTAGTACTGGCGCTGTTGGGTGATGTCGACGGCCTGTGCGGCACTCGCGGTGGTGGCGGCGAGCAGCAGGCAGGAAGCAAGTTGTAACAGGCGGCTGCGCATGATACGTCCGGGCAGTTGAACCATAAGAGAGTGACGGCGAAGCCAGCACTGTTGGGTATTACTGCCTAGCTTAGCCGTTTGCCGGCAGCGGGTGAAAGCACTGTGCTTGTATCGAGTTGTTATCCGACGTCGTGCCGCCCGTGGCGACTTGCCTGATGCCGCGAGGGGGCAAGTCAGGTAGAATGCGCGCCCGGTTTTTGGAGATGATCATGACCCTGCTCAAATTCAGCGATGTGTCCCTCGCCTTCGGCGCCATGCCGCTGTTGGACAAAGTGTCCTGGCAGATCGCCCGTGGCGAGCGGGTGTGCATCATCGGCCGCAACGGCACGGGCAAGTCGAGCATGCTGCGCCTGGTCAAGGGCGAGCAGAAGCCTGACGATGGCGAGATCTGGCGCGCCCCGGGCCTGAAGATCGGCGAGCTGCCGCAGGAGCTGCCGGTGGCCGACGAACGCAGCGTGTTCGATGTGGTCGCTGCTGGCCTGGATGGAGTCGGCGAGCTGCTGGCTGAATACCATCACCTGAGCCAGAACATCCAGGGCGATGACGACCTCGACAAGCTGATGCACGTCCAGCATGAGCTGGAGGCGCGTGACGGTTGGCGCCTGCAGCAGGTGGTCGAAAGCACCTTGAGCCGCCTGCAGTTGCCCGCCGACAAGACCCTTGCCGAGCTGTCCGGTGGCTGGCGACGCCGTGTGCTGCTGGCCCAGGCGTTGGTGTCCGAGCCCGACCTGCTGCTGCTCGACGAGCCAACCAACCACCTGGACATCGGTGCCATCGCCTGGCTTGAAGAAGCTTTGAGTGGCTTCAACGGCGCCGTGCTGTTCATCACCCACGACCGTTCGTTCCTGCAGAACCTGGCCACGCGCATTCTCGAACTGGATCGCGGCGGGCTGATCGACTGGAACGGCGACTACGCCAGCTTCCTGGTGCACAAGGAAGCCGAGCTGGCCGCCGAAGCGACCGCCAACGCGCTGTTCGACAAGCGTCTGGCGCAGGAAGAAGTGTGGATCCGCCAGGGCATCAAGGCCCGCCGCACCCGTAACGAAGGGCGCGTGCGTGCGCTCAAGGCATTGCGCGTGGAGCGCGGCGAGCGCCGTGAGCGCCAGGGCAAGGCCAATATCCTGATCGAGGTGGCGGACAAGTCCGGCAAGCAGGTGATGGTGCTGGAGGACGTCAGTTTCGCGCACAAGGATGGCCCGAAACTGGTCAAGGACTTCTCCATGGTGCTGCAGCGCGAGGACCGTATCGGCCTGCTCGGTGCCAACGGTACCGGCAAGACCACCCTGCTCAAGCTGATGCTGGGTGACCTGGAACCGACGTCCGGCAAGGTCGAGCGTGGCACCAAGCTGGAAGTCGCCTACTTCGACCAGATGCGCCACCAGCTCGACCTGGAAAAGACCGTTATCGACAACCTGGCCGAAGGTCGCGATTTCATCGAGATCGATGGCCAGAACCGCCACGTGCTCAGTTACCTCGGCGACTTCCTGTTCAGCCCCCAGCGTGCCCGCACGCCGGTCAAGGCGCTGTCGGGTGGTGAGCGTGCGCGCCTGTTGCTGGCCAAGCTGTTCAGCAAGCCGGCCAACCTGCTGGTGCTGGACGAGCCGACCAACGACCTGGACGTGGAAACCCTCGAACTGCTCGAGGAGGTGCTGTCGAACTACAAGGGCACCGTGCTGATGGTCAGCCACGACCGTGCCTTCCTCGACAACGTGGTCACCAGCACCTTGGTATTCGAGGGTGAAGGGCGAGTACGCGAGTACGTCGGTGGTTACGAGGACTGGATCCGCCAGGGTGGTTCGCCGAAGCTGCTGGGGGTGACCGAGAGCAAGGGCGGCAAGTCCGAGCTCAACAGCGCCGTGGTGGAAAAGCAAGTGGAGCAGCAGGCGCCTGCGCCGGCCGCCGCGCCAGCCGCCGATGCCAGCAAGAAGAAGCTCAGCTACAAGCTGCAGCGTGAGCTGGAAGCGCTGCCTGGGCAGATCGATGCGGTAGAGCAGAAGATGGCCACGGTGCAGGAAGAGATCAATGCTTCGGGCTTCTATCAGCGCCCGATCGGCGAGACTTCGGCGGTGCTGGCCAAGCTTGAGACGCTGCAGGGCGAACTGGATACGCTGGTGGAGCGTTGGGCCGAGCTCGAAGGCTGAGTCATGTTATCGGCCAGTTCGCCGGCAAGCCGGCTCTTACGGGATATGTGTAGGAGTCGGCTTGCCGGCGAACAGGTCGGCGATGCTTATTCTTTCTTCAGCAGGCGTACTGCCAGCACATCGCAAGGCGCGCCATGCAGCACGTCATTGGCGGTGGAGCCCAGCAGTAGCGCCAAACCATGGCGGCCATGGCTGCCGACCACGATCAGGTCGCACTTCTGATCCTTGGCCAGTTGATGGATCTCCTGGCGCGGCTGGCCATAGACCAGGTGCGAATCGCCACGGTTGATATCCGGGTACTTGTTGAACAGGCGGTCCATGCGCTCCTTGGCCTGGTCGAACTGCTGCTGTTGCAGCTGCGAGAGGTCCATTGGCACATCGCCACCAAAGGCCATGGCCATGGGCTCGACGATGTGCACCAGCGAGACCTTGGCGCCGCTGGCCAGGGCAATGGCCTTGGCGCGCTTGATCACCGGGTCGCATTCTTCGGTCAGGTCGACGGCGACCAGAAGGTGTTCGTAGGACATGAGCATGACTCCTGACAATCGCGATAGAAGAAGTATGGTCGCTTTCGCGCGGGTCTTCCGTGAATCCTGACTAACCCGCTCATTTGCAACGCTTTATAAGGTCTACAGATATGACGGTATGGCTGGTGGTGTCAATCCTTGCGGTGGTGCTCAGCCCGCTCGCCTGGTTGCGCCCTTCGCGCAAGCAAAGCGAGCAGATGAACCTGCGCCTGGAAGGGCGGCGCATGGGGCTGGCCATGCAACTGGCGCCGCAACAGTGGCCGCACTGGCTGGAGCAGGAACCCCCCAGCCCGTGCCCGCAGTACCACCGGGCGCGCCGCAAGGGGCATGAAGACAGCTGGTGCTACTGGCAGATCACCCCGGGCATCTGGTGGAACCAGTGGCGTGAGCCTTGCGCGGATCCGCACCACCTCGAGGTCCTGGTCCGCTTGCCGGAGACTGTCTACAAACTCGAGGCTGACAGCCGCATGATCGCGTTGTACTGGAGCGAGCGTGGCGACAAATCTGTATTGCAGGATATTGCCCACGCACTCGAAACCCTCGCCTGACCGGTCGTGACGACAACGGGGCGCGTACGAGCAGTGATGCTCGTACGCGCCCCGTTGTCGTTTCTGCTCGGCAGAAAAGGGCCAGGCAGGCCGGAACTGAAGTGTGCAGCTCCAGTGTAGCTGCCGTTGGTGGCGCGTTTGGAAAAAGTAGGGTTCGTCGCTCAAGGATGGTTTATCGCTGACATGAATGGTCGGCGATCACTGTCATCATGTTTCACCCGCCGCCAGTGGAGAGTGACCGGAAAGTCGCGTTTTCACGGTGTGCGCGAGCATTTGACAACGCCGTTCTTTTCGGAGAATGTGTGCACACCCGAATCAAACGGGCGTATGAATTGAGCGTTTGTATGTCAGACGGCTCTTACAGAATCCCGATTAGCGCGCCGACGGGTGTGCCTGTGGCGAGGGACCGGCAGACCGGACCTTGCGTCAGCGATCGGCGTGTACAGTTCAGCTTCCATATCGTGGAGATCAGTTGATGATTTACGAAGGTAAAGCCATCACGGTTAAGGCTCTTGAAAGCGGCATCGTCGAACTGAAGTTCGACCTCAAGGGTGAGTCCGTCAACAAGTTCAACCGCCTCACCCTGAACGAGCTGCGTCAGGCAGTGGACGCCATCAAGGCCGACGCTTCGGTCAAGGGCGTGATCGTCAGCAGCGGCAAGGACGTGTTCATCGTCGGCGCCGACATCACCGAGTTCGTCGACAACTTCAAGCTGCCCGAGGCCGAACTGGTCGCCGGCAACCTGGAAGCCAACCGCATTTTCAGCGACTTCGAAGACCTCGAAGTACCAACCGTCGCCGCCATCAATGGCATCGCCCTGGGCGGTGGCCTGGAGATGTGCCTGGCGGCCGACTACCGGATCATGTCCAGCAGCGCCAAGATCGGCCTGCCGGAAGTCAAGCTGGGCATCTACCCAGGTTTCGGCGGTACCGTGCGTCTGCCGCGCCTGATCGGCTCGGACAACGCCATCGAGTGGATCGCTGCCGGTAAAGAGAACCGCGCCGAAGACGCGCTGAAAGTCGGCGCCGTCGACGCAGTGGTCGCCCCTGAACTGCTGCAGGCCGGTGCCCTGGACCTGATCAAGCGCGCCATCAGCGGCGAGCTGGACCACAAGGCCAAGCGCCAGCCCAAGCTCGAGAAGCTCAAGCTCAACGCCATCGAACAGATGATGGCCTTCGAGACCGCCAAGGGCTTCGTTGCCGGCCAGGCCGGCCCGAACTACCCGGCGCCGGTCGAAGCCATCAAGACCATCCAGAAAGCCGCCAACTTCGGTCGCGACAAGGCTCTGGAAGTCGAGGCCGCCGGCTTCGCCAAGCTGGCCCGTACTTCGGTAGCCGAAAGCCTGATCGGCCTGTTCCTGAACGACCAGGAGCTCAAGCGCAAGGCCAAGGCTCATGACGAAATCGCCCACGACGTGAAGCAGGCCGCCGTGCTCGGCGCCGGTATCATGGGTGGCGGCATCGCCTATCAGTCGGCGGTCAAGGGCACCCCGATCCTGATGAAGGATATCCGCGAGGAAGCCATCCAGCTGGGCCTGAACGAAGCCTCCAAGCTGCTCGGCAAGCGCGTCGAGAAAGGTCGCCTGACCCCGGCGAAGATGGCCGAGGCGCTCAACGCCATTCGCCCGACCCTGTCCTACGGCGATTTCGGCAATGTCGACATCGTTGTCGAAGCCGTGGTCGAAAACCCGAAGGTCAAGCAGGCCGTGCTGGCGGAAGTGGAAGGGCAGGTGAAGGAAGACGCGATCCTCGCCTCCAACACCTCGACCATCTCCATCAACCTGCTGGCCAAGGCGCTCAAGCGCCCTGAGAACTTCGTCGGCATGCACTTCTTCAACCCGGTGCACATGATGCCGCTGGTCGAAGTCATTCGTGGCGAGAAGTCCAGTGAAGTGGCGGTCGCCACCACCGTGGCCTACGCGAAGAAAATGGGCAAGAACCCGATCGTGGTCAACGACTGCCCGGGCTTCCTGGTCAACCGCGTGCTGTTCCCGTACTTCGGCGGTTTCGCCAAGCTGGTCAGCGCAGGCGTCGACTTCGTGCGCATCGACAAGGTCATGGAAAAGTTCGGCTGGCCAATGGGCCCGGCCTACCTGATGGACGTGGTCGGCATCGACACCGGCCACCATGGTCGCGACGTGATGGCCGAGGGCTTCCCGGACCGCATGAAGGATGATCGCCGCTCCGCCGTCGACGCCCTGTATGAGGCCAACCGCCTGGGCCAGAAGAACGGCAAGGGCTTCTACGCCTACGAGACCGACAAGCGCGGCAAACCGAAAAAAGTCGCCGACGCCAGCGTGCTCGACGTGCTCAAGCCGATCATCTTCGAACAGCGTGAAGTCAGCGACGAAGACATCATCAACTGGATGATGGTCCCGCTGTGCCTGGAAACCGTGCGCTGCCTGGAAGACGGCATCGTCGAGACCGCCGCCGAAGCCGACATGGGCCTGGTCTACGGCATCGGTTTCCCTCCCTTCCGCGGTGGCGCGCTGCGCTACATCGATTCGATCGGGGTCGCCGAGTTCGTCGCACTGGCCGACAAGTACGCCGACCTGGGGCCGCTGTACCACGCCACGGCGAAGCTGCGCGAAATGGCCAAGAACGGCCAGCGCTTCTTCAACTGAGCGCCCAACGAGCTAGAGCGAGATTATTGATATGAGCCTGAATCCAAGAGACGTGGTGATTGTCGACTTCGGTCGCACGCCAATGGGCCGCTCCAAGGGTGGCATGCACCGCAACACCCGCGCCGAAGACATGTCCGCGCACCTGATCAGCAAGCTGCTGGAGCGCAACGACAAGATCGACCCGAAAGAAGTCGAGGACGTGATCTGGGGCTGCGTCAACCAGACCATGGAGCAGGGTTGGAACATCGCCCGCATGGCGTCGTTGATGACCCCGATCCCGCATACCTCCGCCGCGCAAACCGTCAGCCGCCTGTGCGGCTCGTCGATGAGCGCGCTGCACACCGCCGCCCAGGCGATCATGACCGGCAACGGCGACGTGTTCGTTATCGGTGGTGTCGAGCACATGGGCCACGTCAGCATGATGCACGGCGTCGACCCCAACCCGCACCTGTCCTTGCACGCTGCCAAGGCCTCCGGGATGATGGGCCTCACCGCTGAAATGCTCGGTAAGATGCACGGCATCACCCGTGAGCAACAGGATCTGTTCGGTGTGCGTTCGCACCAGCTCGCCCACAAGGCGACGGTCGAAGGCAAGTTCAAGGACGAGATCATCCCGATGCAGGGGTATGACGAGAACGGCTTCCTGAAGGTCTTCGACTTCGACGAAACCATTCGCCCGGAAACCACCCTCGAAGGCCTGGCGTCGCTCAAGCCTGCGTTCAACCCGAAAGGCGGCACCGTGACGGCGGGTACCTCTTCGCAGATCACCGACGGCGCCTCGTGCATGATCGTCATGTCCGGCCAGCGCGCCATGGACCTGGGGATCCAGCCGCTGGCGGTCATCCGCTCGATGGCTGTTGCGGGTGTCGACCCGGCGATCATGGGCTACGGCCCGGTGCCTTCGACGCAGAAAGCCCTCAAGCGCGCCGGCCTGACGATGGCTGACATCGACTTCATCGAGCTCAACGAAGCCTTCGCCGCACAGGCCCTGCCCGTGCTGAAAGATCTGAAAGTGCTCGACAAGATGGATGAGAAGGTTAACCTGCACGGCGGCGCCATCGCCCTGGGCCACCCGTTCGGTTGCTCCGGTGCGCGGATTTCCGGCACCCTGCTCAACGTCATGAAGCAGAATGGCGGCACGCTCGGCGTTGCCACCATGTGCGTCGGCCTCGGTCAAGGCATCACCACTGTCTTCGAACGCGTCTGATCGCGTTGCAAGCCAGCAGCCGGGGCCATGTGCCCCGGTTTTTGTTTTTTACAGGATTTGTTCAAGAGGCTGAGTGACATGCAGATACAACCCGGTGTGTACCGGCACTACAAAGGGCCTGAGTATCGTGTGTTCGGCGCCGCGCGCCACTCCGAAAGCGAAGAGTGGGTGGTGTTCTACCAGGCCCTGTACGGTGAGTTCGGGCTCTGGGTTCGCCCTCTTTCGATGTTCCTCGAGTCGGTCGAGGTTGACGGCGAGCAGGTGCCACGCTTTGCTTTGGTCAAGGCCGAAGAAGGGTTGTCCGGGCTGTTGGCCCAGGCAGGCGAGTAAGCGTCCGCGCTTGACCTCACTCTTTTGCCACTATATATAGCGGTGCCGCGTCTGGCACCTGACGCGTTTTTCATCTTCAGATTCAGGAATACTCCGATCCATGGGCAAATCGCTGGTCATTGTGGAATCCCCGGCCAAGGCCAAGACCATCAACAAGTACCTGGGCAACCAGTACGTGGTGAAGTCGAGTATCGGCCATATCCGCGACCTCCCCACCAGCGGTTCCGCCAGCGCGAGCAAGGAACCGGCGGCCAAGCGCGGCAAGGCCGCGGGTGAGGCGCCGGCCCTGTCGCCCAAGGAGAAGGCCCGTCGTCAGCTGGTGGCGCGCATGGGGGTCGACCCGGAGGCTGGCTGGAAAGCCAAGTACGAGATCCTTCCCGGCAAGGAGAAGGTCATCGACGAGCTGCGCCGCCTGGCCAAGGATGCCGACACCATCTATCTCGCAACCGACTTGGATCGCGAAGGGGAAGCCATTGCCTGGCACCTGCGCGAAGCCATCGGCGGCGACGACAGCCGCTACAAGCGCGTGGTGTTCAACGAAATCACCAAGAAAGCCATCCAGGAGGCCTTCTCCCAGCCGGGCGACCTCGATATCGATCGGGTCAATGCCCAGCAGGCGCGCCGTTTCCTTGACCGCGTGGTCGGCTACATGGTTTCGCCGCTGCTGTGGGCCAAGATCGCCCGTGGCTTGTCCGCAGGCCGTGTGCAGTCGGTGGCGGTGAAGCTGGTGGTCGAGCGTGAGCGCGAGATCCGTGCGTTCAACCCGGAAGAATACTGGGAAGTCCACGCCGACCTGGGCACCGCCAAGAATGCCAAGGTGCGTTTCGAAGTGGCGCGTGAGAAGGGTGAAGCCTTCAAGCCGCTCAACGAAGCCCAGGCCATGGCGGCGCTGGAGAAGCTCAAGGCGTCCAGCTACAGCGTGGTCAAGCGCGAAGACCGTCCGACCAGCAGCAAGCCGTCGGCGCCGTTCATCACCTCGACGCTGCAGCAGGCTGCGAGCAACCGCCTGGGCTTCGGTGTGAAGAAGACCATGATGATGGCCCAGCGTCTCTACGAAGCGGGCTACATCACCTACATGCGTACCGACTCGACCAACCTGTCGACCGACGCGGTGGAGATGGCGCGCAGCTACATCGAGAACGAGTTCGGCAAGCAATACCTGCCGGACGCTCCCGTGGTGTACGGCAGCAAGGAAGGCGCCCAGGAGGCGCACGAGGCGATCCGCCCATCCGACGTCAACACCCACCCAACCAAACTCAGTGGCATGGAGCGCGACGCCGAGCGCCTGTACGAGCTGATCTGGCGCCAGTTCCTGGCCTGCCAGATGCCGCCGGCGCAGTACCTGTCCACCAGTGTCACCGTGGCGGCCGGCGATTTCGAGCTGCGCGCCAAAGGCCGCATTCTGAAGTTTGACGGTTACACCCGTGTGCTGCCACAGCAGAGCAAACCGGGCGAAGATGATGTGCTGCCGGAAATGGCCCAGGGCGAAGCGCTCAAGCTGATCCAGCTCGACCCCAGCCAGCACTTCACCAAGCCGCCGGCACGCTTCACCGAGGCCAGCCTGGTCAAGGAAATGGAAAAGCGCGGCATCGGCCGCCCATCGACCTACGCGGCGATCATTTCCACCATCCAGGACCGTGGCTACGTCACGCTGCACAATCGCCGTTTCTACTCCGAGAAGATGGGCGATATCGTTACCGAGCGTCTGTCCGAAAGCTTCGCCAACCTGATGGACTACGGCTTCACCGCCGGCATGGAAGAAAACCTCGACGACGTGGCTCAGGGCGAGCGTGACTGGAAGAACGTCCTCGACGAATTCTATGGCGACTTCAGCAAGAAGCTGCTGACGGCTGAGTCCGCTGAAAACGGCATGCGTGCCAACCAGCCGACCTTGACCAACATCGCCTGCAAGGAGTGCGGGCGGCCAATGATGATCCGCACCGCGTCCACGGGCGTATTCCTCGGTTGCTCTGGCTACAGCCTGCCACCCAAGGAGCGCTGCAAGGCGACCGTCAACCTGGTGCCGGGCGATGAAATCGCTGCCGACGACGAGGGTGAGTCCGAGTCGCTGGTGCTGCGTGGCAAGCACCGCTGCCCGATCTGTGCGACGGCGATGGACGCCTACCTGCTCGACGAGAAGCGCAAGCTGCATATCTGTGGCAACAACCCGGATTGTGCAGGTTACGAGATCGAAGAGGGCAGCTACCGCATCAAGGGCTATGAAGGGCCGAGCCTGGAGTGCGACAAGTGCGGCAGCGAGATGCAGCTCAAGACCGGCCGTTTCGGCAAGTTCTTCGGCTGCACCAACGCGACCTGCAAGAACACCCGCAAGTTGCTCAAGAGCGGCGAGGCGGCGCCACCGAAGATGGACAAGGTGGACATGCCGGAGCTCAAGTGCGAGAAGGTCGATGACACATACGTGCTGCGTGATGGTGCCTCGGGGCTGTTCCTGGCCGCCAGCCAGTTCCCGAAAAACCGCGAGACCCGCGCGCCGTTGGTGCTGGAGATTGTGCCGCACAAGCACGAGATCGATCCTAAGTATCACTTCCTCTGCGACGCACCGCAGAAAGACCCTGATGGCCGTCCAGCGGTGATTCGCTATAGCCGCAAGACCAAGGAGCAGTACGTGCAGTCCGAGGTTGACGGCAAGCCGACCGGCTGGAAAGCGTTCTTCGACGGCAAGGCGTGGAAGGTCGAAGACAAGCGCTGATCGATCACGCCTGTATTGGGGCCGCTTCGCGGCCCCAATTCGTTTGTGCTTGCGGGAAGGCCGGGCTTTCCCCGACACTGGGTTATCGCCTTGCTGCCCATGGGAGGTCATCGAAAATGGCCCAGGAACTCTACACCCGCACCAATCAGAAACTGTTCTTCGCAGGCCTTGCACTGGAATCCATGGCCAAGGCTGAGGCAAGTGGGGCGATGAATGCTCAGGGCTTGGTCCAGGCCGAGCGTGAAGCGGCATTGTTCCACCTGTATGGCGCTTTGCTGGGGTTGTGCCACGAAATCGCTGGTTTCTATCGCCTGCCCCAGGCGTCGGCCGCGCAGGCCGAGCTGCTGCTCAATGACGAAACACTGCGTAGCGTGGCGATTCCGGAAATGGCCGAGATGCTGGAGCTGGCGCGGCAATCGGAAACCTGGCTGGCACGTTTGCTTGCAACTTATGCCGAATTGTTCCGACCGCCGGTCGCGAAGAAAATGGCCAAGACCGACGTCACCCAGCCGCTGATCCAGGCTGTCAATCTCGATGAGGCCGAGCCCTTGGTGCTTTCCCGCGAGGAGCTGGAGGCCTGGCGGCAGAACTTGAAAGACCTGGTGAGACGATTCCGCGACGCGCTGAGTGAGTGCTGACAGCATCCATGGCTGGTACAATGCCGGCCTTTCGTGAAAAGCAGGCCCTATATGTCAACGTCCTTCCTAGAAATTGTCGAGTTGCCTGATGGCCGGATCGAGCTGCGCCGTGCCGAGGATGAGGGTTCCCTGGTAACCCTGGATTTCTCCGAGGATGCCAAGGCATTTCTGCAAGGACAGCATGTGGAAGTGGCCAAGGCCATGCTCAGTGTGGGTGTGCAGATGGCCGGCAAGCTGGTCGAGGGCGACTTCGAGCGTGACGAGGGGGCGCGGGTTCTTCATTGACCCGCTGGCAAGCGTTTGACAGGCAAAGCCTGAACATCAGCCGAGGCGGATGTTCAGGCTTTGTGCGTTTCCGGTGACGGCGGCGCGCAGCAATTGCTGTCGGGTGCTGTTGTTGAGGTTACCCAGCCAGCTGACGACCGTATGGCTACGCCCTAGTCGCAATGCCTCGCAGGCGAGCTGCAGGGCGCTCTGGTTGCCACCGGGCTGCAACAGCAGAATGCGTTCACGGTTCAGGCCTGCCTCGCGCAGCCAGGCCTGGGTGACGTTGCCGGGTGGCGCGATGAGGGTCAGCCAGCGGGTTTCGTCTTCCTCGCTGAGCTCCCGCAGGACGGGGGCCAACAGGCTCTGGCAGTGCCCAGGCGCGCCACGCAACGCCAGTTCACTGAACAGTTCGGGCTGGGAGCTCTTGCGTGGCTGTTCACTGGCCTTGAGGCCTGGTAGTACCGGCTGGGCAAGAAAGGCCTCGAACAGCGGCAACTGGGCTTGCAGGGGAGCTTGGATGAACGGCTGCATGACGCCTCCTGGTTCAGCGGCGAAGTACGCCGACGCTCAAGCCCTCGATCACCAGCTCCTGTTCCTTCAGGTCGACTTCGATGGGGGCGAATTCGGGGTTTTCGGCAATCAGCCAGACCTTGCTGCCTTCACGCTTGAAGCGCTTGACGGTGACTTCGTCGCCGATGCGGGCCACGACCACCTGGCCGTTGCGGGCTTCGCGGGTGGTGTGCACGGCCAGCAGGTCGCCGTCGAAGATGCCGATGTCCTTCATGCTCATGCCGTGCACACGAAGAAGGTAGTCGGCGCGCGGATGGAAGAAGGCCGGGTTGATATTGCAGGATTCCTCGATGTGCTGTTCGGCGAGGATCGGTGCGCCGGCAGCGACCCGGCCAATGATGGGGAGGCCGTTGTCCTCGGCCTTTGCTTCGAGGCCGGGGATGCGAATGCCGCGCGAGGCGCCGGGGGTCATCTCGATGGCACCCTTGCGCGCCAGGGCCTTGAGGTGTTCCTCGGCGGCGTTGGGCGACTTGAAGCCCAGCTCCTGGGCGATCTCCGCGCGGGTCGGGGGGAAGCCGTTGTCTTCGAGGCAGCGTTTGATGAAAGCCAGAATCTCGGCTTGGCGTGGCGTCAGTTTCAGCATGGGCGAGGGCTCTGTCTTTTTATACAGTGACTGGGATTATATACAGTAAGAAGCCAGCTGCAAGCTACAAGCTGCAAGAAGCAGTGTGCGTCGGGCGCATCTTGTCGCTTGCAGCTTGCGGCTTGGCGCTTTTAAATGGCGACCGCCCGGTCACCGAGCCTTGACATCGGCAGGCCTGAAACGTATGTTTCAAACAACTGTTTGTCAGGTGGAGTAGTCATGGCCCAGTCGGAAACCGTCGAACGTATCCTCGATGCGGCGGAGCAGCTGTTCGCGGAGCGCGGGTTCGCGGAAACCTCGTTGCGGCTGATCACCAGCAAGGCTGGGGTCAACCTGGCGGCGGTGAACTATCACTTCGGCTCGAAGAAGGCCCTGATCCAGGCAGTCTTCTCGCGTTTTCTCGGCCCTTTCTGCGCCAGCCTCGAGCGTGAACTGGATCGCCGCCAGGCGCAGCAGAAGGCTTCGCTCGAAGAGTTGCTGGAAATGCTGGTCGAGCAGGCGCTCGCCGTACAGCCGCGCAGCAACAACGACCTGTCCATCTTCATGCGCCTGCTGGGGTTGGCATTCAGCCAGAGCCAGGGCCACTTGCGCCGCTACCTGGAGGACATGTACGGCAAGGTGTTCCGCCGCTACATGCTGCTGGTCCACGAAGCCGCCCCGCGCATCCCTCCGCTGGAGTTGTTCTGGCGCGTGCACTTCATGCTGGGGGCCGCGGCATTCAGCATGTCCGGGATCAAGGCCCTGCGCGCCATCGCCGAAACCGATTTCGGTATCAATACCTCGATCGAGCAGGTCATGCGCCTGATGGTGCCGTTCCTGGCTGCCGGCATGCGTGCCGACACGGGGGTTACCGACGAGGCCATGTCCGCCGCGCAACTGCGGCCGCGAAGCAAGAGCGGCGCATCCGCCAAGGCCTGACACTGGGCGCAGGAGGGCGCTTCGGCTAAGCTAGCGCCCATGCTCGACCTCGATTTCCTGCACATATCCCTCGCCGACCAGTGCCTCTATGGCTTTAGCCATGGGACGCTGCATTTGCGCCTGCCGATCTCTTCGGCGCGCAATGGTGCGGGGGAACTGAGCGGCTCCGGTTGCACGCCGCGAGGCCTGCACCGGGTGCGTGCGAAGATTGGCGCGGGCCTGCCGAGGGGCGCGGTCCTTTGCGGGCGACGCTGGACCGGCGAAGTCTGGTCGCCGGCACTGCACGCGCAGTATCCGGGGCGCGACTGGATCCTCAGCCGCATTCTCTGGCTCGGTGGCTGCGAGCTGGGCATCAACCGCCTCGGTGAAGTCGACACCTTCCGCCGCTACATCTACCTGCATGGCACACCCGACACTGAACCTATGGGTATCCCGCTGTCCCATGGTTGTGTGCGCCTGCGCAACACCGACCTGCTTGACCTGTTCGATCGCGTGCCGGCCGGCTGCCGTGTGCGGATTGACGAGGCTGCCTGCCCGCACTGGGCCTCCCTGGATCTTCAATGAAGGACTCGCTATGACTGTCAGCCTGCAAGGCTCTCTGATGGTGGACATCGCCGGTAAATGGCTGACTGCCGAAGACCGGCACCTGTTGCGCCAGCCCGAAGTGGCCGGCCTGATCATCTTTGCCCGCAACATCGACAGCCCGCGCCAGGTGCGCGAGCTGTGCGCGTCGATCCGTGCCATTCGCCCCGACCTCATCCTCGCCGTCGATCAGGAAGGTGGGCGGGTGCAGCGCCTGCGCGAGGGCTTCGTGCGCCTGCCGGCCATGCGCGCGATCGCCGACAACGCCAATGCCGAGTACCTGGCCGAGCAATGCGGCTGGCTGATGGCGACCGAGGTGCTGGCGGTCGGCCTGGACCTGAGTTTCGCCCCGGTGCTGGATCTCGACCACCAGCGCAGCGCGGTGGTTGGCAGCCGTGCCTTCGAAGGTGATCCCGAGCGTGCCACGCAGCTGGCGGGTGCCTTCATTCGTGGCATGAACGCTGCTGGCATGGCGGCCTGCGGTAAGCATTTTCCGGGGCACGGCTGGGCCGAGGCCGACTCCCATGTGGCCATCCCGGTGGATGAGCGCAGCCTTGAGCAGCTGCGCGTGGCCGACCTGGTGCCGTTCACGCGCTTGAGTGGCCAGCTGGCGGCGGTGATGCCGGCCCATGTCATCTACCCGCAGGTCGACAACCAGCCGGCCGGTTTCTCCCGTCGCTGGTTGCAGGAAATCCTGCGCGGCGAGCTGGGCTTCGACGGGGTGATCTTCAGCGATGACCTGTCCATGGCCGGCGCCCATGTGGTGGGGGATGCCGCCAGCCGCATCGAGGCGGCGTTGAGCGCCGGTTGCGACATGGGCCTGGTGTGCAACGACCGGGCTGCGGCGGAGCTGGCGCTGAGCGCGGCGCAGCGCATGAAGGTCAAGCCGTCGCCGCGGATCGCGCGGATGCGCGGGCAGGGCTTCGCCCGTACCGACTACCGCCAGCAGCCGCGCTGGCTGGAGGCGCTGGGGGCGTTGAAGGATGCGCAGTTGATCGATTGATCTGAGGTATGCCTCTCTGGCCTCCGGCGGGCGTACCCGCGAAGAGGCCAGCATCGCGCTCTAGCGCCCGCGCTTGCCCGGCAACGGCGCGAACAGCGCTTCGATCTCCTCGTCCCCCATCCTCCACTGCCCAGTCTGCCCGCCATCGAGCAAGCCGGCGGCCAGTGCCGCCTTCTCCTGTTGCAGCAGCTGGATCTTCTCTTCCACCGTGCCCCGGGTGATCAGCTTGAACACGAACACAGGCTTGTCCTGGCCGATGCGGTAGGCACGGTCGGTGGCCTGGTTCTCGCTGGCCGGGTTCCACCAGGGGTCGTAGTGGATGACGGTGTCGGCGGCGGTCAGGTTCAGGCCGGTGCCTCCCGCCTTGAGGCTGATCAGGAACACATCGCTTTCGCCATTCTGGAACTGCTGCACCGGCGCGCGACGGTCGCGGGTGTCGCCGGTCAGCAGGCTGTAGCGGATGCCGCGCTTCTCCAGCTCGAACTCGATCAGCGCCAGCATCGAGGTGAACTGCGAGAACAGCAGCACCTTGCGCCCCTCGCTCAGCAGTTCTTCGAGCATCTCCAGCAGGCTGCCAAGCTTGCCCTTGTCGGCGAATGTGCCCTTGATCTCGGTACCCTTGACCAGGCGCAGGTCACAGCAGACCTGGCGCAGCTTGAGCAGGGCGTCGAGGATGACGATCTGGCTGCGTGCCGCGCCGCTGCGCGCGATCTCTTCGCGGACCTTCTTGTCCATCGCCACCCGCACCGCCTCATAAGTGTCGCGTTGTGCGTCGCTGAGCTCCACCCAATGGATCATCTCGGTCTTGGCCGGCAGCTCGGTCGCCACCTGCTCCTTGGTGCGGCGCAGCAGGAACGGGCGGATACGGCTGGCCAGATGGGCCATGCGTTCCGTATCGCCATGGCGCTCGATCGGGGTGCGGTAGTCCTGGGTGAAGCGCTTGCTGTCACCCAGCCAGCCGGGCATCAGGAAGTGGAAGATCGACCACAGCTCGCCCAGGTTGTTTTCCATGGGCGTGCCGGTCAGGCACAGACGCTGGTTGGCCTGCAGCTCGCGCACGGCCTGGGCGGCCTTGCTGGTGCTGCTCTTGATGTTCTGCGCCTCGTCCAGCACCAGCAGGTGCCAGGGCTGCGCCTTGAGGTGTTCGAGGTCGCGGGGGGCGAGGGCGTAGGTGGTCAGCACCAGGTCGTATTCGCCCAGTGCCGCGAAGTGCTTGCTGCGTCCCGGCCCGTGCAGGGCCAATACGCGCAGGTCGGGGGCGAAGCGCTGGGCTTCGTCGAGCCAGTTGGGCACCAGGCTGGTGGGCATCACGGCCAATGCCGGGCTGGTCAGGCGTCCGGCCTGTTTTTCCAGCAGCAGGTGGGCGAGGGTCTGCAGGGTCTTGCCTAGGCCCATGTCATCGCCGAGGATGCCGCCGGTGCCCATTTCACGCAGGGCCTGCAGCCAGTTCAGGCCTTGTTGCTGGTAGGGGCGCAGCGTGGCGTTCAGGCCTGTGGGCGGGGCGACCTGCAGGTCGCGGGCGTCACGCAGGCGTCGGCCGAGGTCGCGAACATGGGTGCCGCCTTCCCACTGCAGGGGCAGGTGTTCGATGTCGTTCAGGCGCGCGGCGTCGGCGCGCTCCAGGCGCAGGCTGGGGCCGACGGCGTCTTCATGCAGATAGAGCTCGCCGAGGGTGTTCATCACAGCCTTGATACGGCCATAGGGCAGGGCGACGCGCAGCGCCGGGCTGTCCTGGCGAGCGCGGTTGAGGTCGATCAGCAGGTGCTCGTCGTCGCTGCGCCGGGCCAGCTCGCTGGGGCGCAGCAGCTCCGGGCTGGCGCGCAGCAATTGCAGGACGATGGGCAGCAGGCTGTGGCGTTGGCCATCGACGACGATGCCCAGCTCCAGGTCGAACCATTCGTGCCCCGGCGCCTCCTCGATGGTGGCGTACCAGTCATCGACCTCGTGCAGGTTGAAGGCGAAGTCGCGGTGCACGTCGATTGTCCAGCCTGCGTCGCGAAGGCGCGGCAGGCCTTCGCGGGCGAAGCGCAGCCAGGCTTCGTCATCGGGTAGCTGGTGCATCTCGCCAGCGCTGTCGGGCAGGGCCTTGCTCTGGCGGGTGGCGGGCTTGAAGCCGAAGTCGCGCAGCACCTTGCGCAGCGCCTGTTCAGCCTGGGGCTGGCGGCGGATGCGCTGGCTGGTGCTGCCCACCAGGCGCGTCAGTGGTTTGTCGTCACTGCTGCTGGCACGCAGGCCGTCGTAGTCGAACGACAGGGCGGCGCGGTGCTGCATCTGGCGCTGCATGCGCCCGGTCTTGGGCGTGTAGGCGCTGAACTCGAGGCTGCCGAGGGTCAGTCGCCCGCGGGGGGCGATGCTTTCGATCTGCTCGCTGCTGACGGCGGTTGGGGTGGGGACTTGGCGGTTCAAGGCGTTCAATCGATGACTCAAGGGGACAATCAGGTGTTCGGGTACCAGGGGCGCCCGCGCAAGCTGGTGGGCAATGAAGGGGTCGAGGTCGTGCAGCAACTTGCCGAGGTGATGATTGCGTGGGTCCACATAGAACAACGGGTCGGTGGGGACTACCTGCAGCGCAACCTGGCCTTCATGGTGCCAAGCGCCTTGGTAACTGCCGCTGTCCAGCCTGACCCAGCGGAACTCAGCATGCAGAGCTGGCCCGCAAACCAGGGGTGTTTGTTCCTGCTCGTACAGCAGCTTGCCGCTGGCCAGGGCGTAGCCCAGCAGTTCCGCGCCTTGTTTGCCCTCCAGTTTCACCACGGGGAGTGCCCCCCGGCTACAGGTATCGATCAGGCGCAGCAGTCGAACATCATCTTCCGTGACGTAGCGTGGGGTGTAGTAGATCAGTTCGGGCAGCGCTGTCACCCGGCTGAATTTCAAGTTGCCGTCCGCTTGCCGGGTGCCTTTGACGGCTTCCAGTCGGTAATGCTCGTGGTCGCTCTGGATTCGAAAGTAAATGGCTGGGCCTTTGCGCACCGGTTCACGGTGAGCGGTGGGAAGGGCTGGCGCCTCGAGTGCCTCGACCCATTGGTCGAGATCGGGTGGCAAGGACAGTGCAGCCTGCTCCTGGGGCAGCGGCGCTTGCAGATCGCTTGCGTTGTCCAGCAGGTGGAACAGCGCCGCCATGCAGTGTTTGCAATTGATGCCGACGGGGCAGCTGCATTTTCCGAACACGCGCAGGTCGGCGCCGTTGAGTATCAGGTGGATGGTTTGGTGGTAGCGCTGGCCTCCCGAACCCTGGCAGATCGCCTCGGCGGTATTGCCGTGCAGTGACAGGGTCCGGGAGTGGCCCTGGGCGGCATAGGCGCGTCCGCGGGTCAGGGCACCGGCATCGATGTGGTCAACCCAGTCGGGATGCTCCCTGAGCAATTGCAGCACATCACCGTCGCTCACCTCACTGCTCCATCATCTCCGGGTCCGGCAGCGGCATCTTGCGCATGCCGGCAGGTGTGACCTTGAGCAGCACGGCCAGGTGCCCGCCATCGAGGAAGGTCAGTTGCCCGGCCTTCATGTTGCTGTTGCTCTGCTTGAACTGCTCGCTGCGCAGTACGCTGCCATTGCCGTCCAGTTCGTTGACCCAGAGGTTGGCTTCGACACTGATGAAGCGGTCTTCGCCGATACTCAAGTTGCCTTCGATGGGGAAGTGGCCGAACTGTTCTTCGCCAGCGCCCAGGGCGATCTTGTCACCGTCCTGTTGCCAGGCCTTGTGCAGCAGCACGGTGTAGCTCGGGGTAGCCTGCAGGCGGGTGATCTCGTCATCCAGCGCCGTTGGGCGTTCGGCGGCTTTTTCCAGGCGCGGGGCACCGTTGCTCCAGTTTTCCGGGGCGAATGGGCTGGTCACGGCCGGTACGGCGTTCTGCCGTACGAGGATCATTTCGACCTGATAGGGGCCTGCGGCGAACGCGGCTGGCGCGAGCAGCGCCAGCAACAGGGTCAGGCTACGAATGGCACGCATGGAGCTTCCTTAGTTTGTTTGTGGGGTCAGGCGCTCGAACAGCGCTTCGAGTGTGTTGAAACGTTCGTCCGGGCGCTCCATCGGCACGAGGAAGCGGAACTGGGTCGCGCCTTCGAACTTGTAGCGTTTGGGCTGGCCCTGGATCAGCTTGATCAAGGTCAGCGGGTCGACCGGGGTTTCGGCCTCGAACTCGAGCTTGCCGCCGTTGGGGCCGGCGTCGACTTTCTTGATGCCGAGCTTTTCCGCCAGCAGCTTGAGCGAGGTCAGGCGCATCAGGTTCTTGGTTGGTTCCGGCAGCAGGCCGAAGCGGTCGATCATCTCCACCTGCAGGTCCTTGAGGCCGTCTTCATCGGCTGCGGAAGCAATGCGTTTGTAGAGGATCAGGCGCGCATGCACGTCGGGCAGGTAGTCCTCGGGGATCAGTGCCGGCAGGCGCAGGTTGATCTCCGGGCCGCCACCGAGCGGTTGCTCGAGGTTGGGTTGGTTGCCCTTGCGGATGGCCTTGACCGCACGCTCGAGCATTTCCATGTACAGGGTGAAACCCACTGCCTGGATCTGCCCGCTCTGGCCTTCGCCGAGCAGTTCGCCGGCGCCGCGGATTTCCAGGTCGTTGGTGGCCAGGACAAAGCCTGCGCCGAGGTCCTGGGTGTTGGCGATGGCCTCCAGGCGCTTTTCGGCGTCGGCGCTGATCTGCTGGCGCGGCGGTGTCAGCAGGTAGGCATAAGCTTGGTGGTGGCTACGGCCGACCCGGCCGCGCAACTGGTGTAGTTGCGCCAGGCCGAACTTGTCGGCGCGCTCGATGACGATGGTGTTGGCGCTGGGCACGTCGATGCCGGTCTCGATGATGGTCGAGGCGATCAGCACGTTGAAGCGCTTGTGGTAGAAGTCGCTCATCACCTGTTCGAGCTCGCGTTCGCGCATCTGCCCGTGGCCGATGCCGATGCGGGCCTCGGGCACCAGTTCGGCAAGCTCGGCGGCGCATTTCTCGATGGTCTTGACGTCGTTGTGCAGGTAGTACACCTGGCCGCCGCGCAACAGCTCGCGCAGCAGTGCTTCCTTGACGGTGCTCTTGTTCTGCTCCATGACGAAGGTACGCACCGACAGGCGTCGCGCCGGGGGCGTGGCGATGATCGACAGGTCGCGCATGCCCGACACCGCCATGTTCAGCGTGCGCGGGATAGGGGTCGCGGTCAGGGTGAGGATGTCCACTTCGCTGCGCAGGGCTTTGAGCTGTTCCTTCTGACGCACACCGAAGCGGTGTTCCTCGTCGATGATGGCCAGGCCCAGGTCCTTGAAGCGCACATCGTCCTGCAGCAGCTTGTGGGTACCGATGAGAATGTCGATCTTGCCTTCGGCCAGCTCCGCCGCCGCGGTGGCGACTTCCTTGGCTGACTTGAAACGGCTCATCACCTCGACGGTCACCGGCCAGTCGGCGAAGCGGTCGCGGAAGCTGTTGTAGTGCTGCTGGGCGAGCAGCGTGGTGGGCACCAGCACCGCCACCTGGCGGCCGCTGTGCACAGCGATGAACGCAGCGCGCATGGCCACTTCGGTCTTGCCGAAGCCGACGTCGCCGCAGACCAGGCGGTCCATGGGCTGGCCGGCGAGCATGTCGGCCCGCACTGCTTCGATGGCCGCCTGCTGGTCGGGCGTCTCTTCGAACGGGAAGCCGGCGCTGAAGGTGGCGTAGTCGGCGGCCGGGTCGGCGAATGCATAGCCTTTGCGCGCGGCGCGGCGGGCGTAGATGTCGAGCAGTTCGGCGGCCACGTCGCGCACTTGCTCGGCGGCCTTGCGCTTGGCTTTCTGCCAGGCTTCGGAGCCCAGCCGGTGCAGTGGCGCCAGGGCATCGTCGCTGCCGGTGTAGCGGGCGATCAAGTGCAGGTTGGCCACCGGCACGTAGAGTTTGGCGCCCTCGGCGTACTCGAGGGTGAGGAATTCGGCGGCCTGGCCATCGATCTCCAGTGTCGCCAGGCCCAGATAGCGACCCACGCCGTGGTCGATATGCACCACCGGCGCGCCTTCACGCAGTTCGGTGAGGTTCTTGATCACTGCGTCGTTGGCCGCCTCGCCGCGTTTTTCGCGGCGACGGCGCTGCATCACGCGCTGGCCGAACAATGGGCTTTCGGCGACCAGAGCGATGGCCGGGTCGTCCAGCAGCAGGCCGTCGTCGAGCGGAGCGATGGTGATCGCCAGGCGCTCTTTTCCGGTGACGAAATCGGCCCAGCCGTCGACGGTCTGCGGGCGCAGCTTCAGGCGTTCGAGCAGCTCCAGCAGCACTTCGCGCCGGCCCGCCGATTCTGCCGTGAACAGCACGCGGCCGGAGAACTGGTCAAGGAAGTTCGCCAGCTCCGCCAGCGGCTGGTTGGCCTTGGCCTCGATGGCCAGATTGGGCAGGGCGCGGGCCGGGAAGCGCTCGCGGCCGACGCCGGGATCGAGGTCTTCGCTGCTGACCACTACCCGTGGCCATTGCTTCAGGCGGGCGAAGCAGTCCTCGACCGGGAGGAACAGTTCGGCGGGCGGCAACAGCGGGCGAGTCAGGTCGCCGCGGCGCTCTTCGTAGCGCCCGCGCACGTCGTTCCAGAAGTGTTCGGCCGCCTGTTCGACGCCAGGCAGCGAGAACACCTGGGTGTCCGCCGGCAGGTAGTCGAACAGTGTTGCGGTTTCCTCGAAGAACAACGGCAGGTAGTACTCGATGCCGGCCGGGATGATGCCGCTGGTCAGGTCCTGGAAGATCGCGCTGCGGCGGAAGTCGACATCGAAGCGCTCGCGGAAGCGGGCCTTGAAGCGGGTCACCTCGTCCTTCTGCATGGGGAACTCGCGCGCCGGCAGCAGGCGCACCGATTCGACCTTGTCGATCGAACGTTGTGTTTCCGGGTCGAAGGTGCGCAGCGTCTCGATCTCGTCGTCGAACAGGTCGATGCGGTAGGGCTGCTTGCTGCCCATCGGGTACAGGTCGATCAATGCGCCACGCACGGCGAACTCGCCATGCTCGTAGACGGTGTCGACACAGCGGTAGCCGCTGGCTTCCAGGCGTGTGCGCATCTGCTCGACATCGATTTTCTGCCCCACGTCCAGCACCAGGCTGCCGCCCAGCAGGAAGCGCGTGGGGGCGAGGCGGTGCAGGGCGGTGGTGACCGGCACTACAAGAATGCCGTGGTCGAGCTCCGGCAGCCGGTAGAGGCTGGCGATGCGCTGGGAGATGATGTCCTGGTGCGGCGAGAACAGGTCGTAGGGCAGGGTTTCCCAATCGGGGAAGGGCAGCACCGGCAGCTCCGGCGCAAAGAAGCGCAGCTCCTGTTCCAGGCGGTCGGCGGCTTGGCTGTCGGCGGTCAGCAGCAGGGTGAAGCGACCGGCGGTGCTGGCGGCCTCGGCGATGGCCAGGCTCAAGGCGGCACCGGGCAGGTTGCCCCAGGTTTGTTTGCCGGCCGTGGCCGACATGTGCGGAAGGCGCAGAACTGACACGGGAGATCGGGCTCCAAGCGTTGCGGCAAAGAGGTCGATTGTACCGGTGACCGGGCTCGCTGTCAGGCTCGAAAGGGCAGGGCGACGGGTGTTGCGGTCGACGACAGGCGCTCATTGCCCGATACGCCGAGGGGCGTCATAATGTAGCCCCTTTTTTGTTCCCCTACATGTGGAAGGTTACCGTGACTCAGAAGCCCGACCAGTGTCTTGGTGAGTGGATCGACCGTGAAGCCCTGGCTGAAGCGATGATCCCGCTTATCGGTCAGCTCTACCGCAACAACAACGTGGTGAGCTCGATCTATGGCCGCAGCCTGATCAACCGTTCGGTTATCTCGATTCTCAAAGCCCACCGCTTTGCCCGTCACCGCCAGGCCGACGAGACCGAGCTGTCCGTCCACGAGACGTTCCCCCTGCTCAAAGCCATGAGCGAGCTGAAACTGGGCGCCGCTTCGGTCGACCTGGGCAAGCTGGCCAACAAGTTCAAGGCCGAAGGCAATGGCCGCAGCGCTGAACAGTTCGTCCGTGACGAACTGGCCGACGTGGTGGGTCAGCAGAACGCTTCCGCACGCAAGGGCACCGACGTCGTCCTGTACGGCTTCGGCCGCATCGGCCGCCTGCTGGCGCGCATCCTGATCGAGAAGACCGGTGGTGGCGACGGCCTGCGCCTGCGCGCCATCGTCGTGCGCAAGGGTGCCGAGAACGACCTGACCAAGCGCGCCAGCCTGCTGCGTCGTGACTCGGTACACGGTCCGTTCGACGGCACCATCGTCATCGACGAGGCAAACAACACCATCACCGCCAATGGCAACCTGATCCAGGTGATCTACGCCAAGAGCCCGAGCGAAGTCGACTACACCCAGTACGGCATCAACGATGCCCTGATCGTCGACAACACCGGTGTATGGCGTGACGCCGACGGCCTCGGCCAGCACCTGGCCTGCCCAGGCGCCGCCCGCGTGATCCTCACCGCACCTGGCAAGGGCGCGCTGAAGAACATCGTGCACGGCATCAACCACGGTGACATCACCGCCGACGACAAGATCGTCTCGGCCGCCTCCTGCACCACCAACGCCATCGTGCCGGTGCTCAAGGCTGTCAACGACAAGTACGGCATCATCAACGGCCACGTCGAAACCGTTCACTCGTTCACCAACGACCAGAACCTGATCGACAACTTCCACAAGGGCAGCCGTCGTGGCCGCGCCGCGCCATTGAACATGGTCATCACCGAGACCGGTGCTGCCACCGCCGCCGCCAAGGCACTGCCAGTGCTCAAGGGCAAGTTGACCGGCAACGCGATCCGCGTACCGACACCGAACGTGTCGATGGCCATTCTCAACCTGAACCTGGAAAAGGCCACCAACCGCGACGAAATCAACGAGTACCTGCGCCAGACCGCCATGCACTCGGAACTGCACAAGCAGATCGACTACGTCAGCTCCCAGGAAGTGGTTTCGACCGACTTCGTGGGTTCGCGCCACGCCGGTGTGGTCGACGCCGAGGCGACCATCTGCAACGACAACCGTGTCGTCCTGTATGTCTGGTACGACAACGAGTTCGGCTACAGCTGCCAGGTCGTTCGCGTGATGGAAGAGATGGCCGGTGTGAACCCGCCAGCGTTTCCACGCTGATTCGCTTGTAATGTGTTGAAGAAACGGGAACCTTCGGGTTCCCGTTTTTTTGTCCGGCCATTGTGTTGCCTGTGCCGGCCTCTTCGCGGGTATACCCGCGAAGAGGTCGGTGCAGCCAGCCGAGAACTCGAATTTGCGTACGGTTCTCCTGTTCACCTTCATGATCCTCGCCGCCTGCGACCAAGGCCCCACCCTCGAGCGCTTCGGCGGCCCGACCATGGGCAGCAGCTACAGCATCCAGTACGTCCGCCAGCCTGGTGGCCCCGCGCCCGAGCAGGTGCAAGCTGCGGTCGAGAGTATCCTCCAGACCATCGATGCGCATTACTCCACCTATCGCGGCGACTCCACCGTCAGCCACTTCAACCAACTGCCGGCCAACCAGTGCCTGCCCATCGACAATGACCTGCGCGAACTGGTCACCTTCGGCCAACTGCTCGCCGAGCAGAGCCAGGGGGCATACGACCTTACCGTCGAGCCGCTGCTCGATCTCTGGGGCTTCGGGCCGCAGTCGCGGGAGATGCAGGTGCCGGAACCCCGGGCGCTGGCCCGCGCCCGCCAGCGGGTGGGCTACCAGCATTTACGCATAGAGGCGGGCACACTGTGCAAGGACGCCCCGGTCGAGTTGGACTTCAACAGCATCGCCGCCGGCCATGCCGTCGACCTGATCGCCGAACGCCTGCTGGCCATGGGCATCGACAGCTTCCTGGCCGAAGCCACCGGCGAACTCAAGGCGGTCGGCCGCAAGCCCGACGGCAGTCCCTGGCGAGTGGCGCTGGAACTGCCGCGCGAGGATCGCCAGATCGCCCGCCAGGTCATTCCGGTGCAGGGGCTGGCGGTGTCGACCTCGGGTGACTATCGCCACTATTTCGAGGACAATGGCCGGCGCTATTCGCACACCTTCGATGCCCGTCTGGGGCGCCCGGTCGAACATGACCTGGCGGCAGTGACGGTGCTCGACGTTTCAGCGCTCCAGGCAGACGGTTACTCGACGTTGCTGCTGATCCTCGGGCCAGAGCGCGGCTGGGACTTCGCCGTCGCCCATGATCTGGCAGCGGTGCTGGTGACCCGGGCCGAAGGTGGCTTCGTCTCCCGTTCCACGCCTGCGTTCGACAGGGCGTTGAAAGGCGAATGAAAGGCAAGGCACGGATGATCGCCACCACGGACCCGGTGAAACCACATGTAGTGCAGGCAACAGTGGCCTACGACGCGACCAAGGGTTAATGTGCGCGGCGTTCACGCTTGATTAGACTGCACCCGAATTTTCTCATGGCGCCCCGGCGACATGATCGCGCCCCGCGGCCATCCGGCCGGCGGGCCAGTTCTGAAGGAGTACGCATGGCTGTCTACAACTACGACGTAGTGGTGCTGGGTTCCGGCCCGGCCGGAGAAGGCGCGGCAATGAACGCCGCCAAAGCAGGGCGCAAGGTGGCGATGGTCGACAGCCGTCGCCAGGTTGGCGGCAACTGCACCCATCTTGGCACCATCCCGTCCAAGGCACTGCGTCACTCGGTGCGGCAGATCATGCAGTTCAACACCAACCCGATGTTCCGCGCCATCGGTGAGCCGCGCTGGTTCTCCTTCCCCGACGTGCTCAAGAGCGCCGAGAAGGTCATCAGCAAGCAGGTCGCCTCGCGTACCGGCTACTACGCGCGCAACCGGGTCGACGTGTTCTTCGGCACCGGCAGCTTCGCCGACGAGCAGACCGTCGAAGTGGTCTGCCCCAACGGCGTGGTCGAAAAACTGGTGGCCAAGCACATCATCATCGCCACCGGTTCGCGCCCGTATCGCCCGGCCGACATCGACTTCCACCACCCGCGCGTCTACGACAGCGACACCATCCTCAGCCTCAGCCACACTCCACGCAAGCTGATCGTCTACGGTGCTGGGGTGATCGGTTGCGAATATGCCTCGATCTTCAGTGGCCTGGGCGTGCTGGTGGAGCTTGTCGACAACCGCGGCCAGTTGCTGAGCTTCCTGGATTCGGAGATCTCCCAGGCGCTGAGCTACCACTTCAGCAACAACAACATCACCGTGCGCCACAACGAGGAGTACGAGCGGGTCGAGGGGCTGGACAACGGTGTGGTGCTGCACCTGAAATCGGGCAAGAAGATCAAGGCCGACGCCCTGCTGTGGTGCAATGGCCGTACCGGCAACACCGACAAGCTGGGCCTGGAGAACATTGGCATCAAGGTCAACAGCCGTGGCCAGATCGAAGTGGACCAGGCCTACCGCACCAGCGTGCCGAACATCTACGGTGCCGGTGACGTGATCGGCTGGCCGAGCCTGGCCAGTGCTGCCCACGACCAGGGTCGCTCGGCGGCCGGCAGCATCGTCGACAACGGCAGCTGGCGCTTCGTCGATGACGTGCCCACCGGCATCTACACCATTCCGGAGATCAGCTCGATCGGCAAGAACGAGCAGGAACTGACGCAAGCCAAGGTGCCATACGAAGTGGGCAAGGCCTTCTTCAAGAGCATGGCGCGGGCGCAGATCGCCGGCGAGCCGCAGGGTATGCTGAAGATCCTGTTCCACCGCGAAACCCTGGAGATCCTGGGCGTGCACTGCTTTGGTTACCAGGCCTCGGAGATCGTCCACATCGGCCAGGCGATCATGAACCAGCCGGGTGAGCAGAACAACCTGAAGTACTTCGTCAACACCACGTTCAACTACCCGACCATGGCCGAAGCCTATCGGGTAGCTGCCTATGATGGTTTGAACCGGCTTTTTTGAGCGGCTCCGACCGGTGGCCTGAGCCGGTCGGGGAGACCGATTTCAGCCCTGCCCGAGGGTGGTCTTGGCCAAACCGGGAAAGTCTGTAATCAGGCTGTCCACGCCAAAGTCGGCGAGCCGGCGCATCAGTGCCGGCTCGTTGACCGTCCACACCGACACGTGCAGCCCCTGGCGCTGCGCCTTGATCAGGCGCTCGGGGGTGCACAGTGTCCAGTTCAGCACCAGCATCTGGCACTCATAGTTCTGCGCCACTTTCAGTGGGTCGAGCCAGGCGTATTCGGCGACCAGGCCGCGGGCGACATCCGGCACCAGCTCCAGGGCGGCACCCAGCACTTCCCGTGAGCTGGAGGTGATGGTGACCTTGTCCAGCAGGCCGTATTGCTGGGCCAGTTCGCGGATTGCCAGCACGGTGCTGGCGGCGCGGGTGCGCGAGGCGCTCTTGACCTCCAGCTGCCAGTGCTCGAAGGCGCATTTCTCGAACAGTTCCTCAAGGCGTGGGATAGGGCAGGGCTGCACATGCCCCGGGCCGCCCTTGCGTGCGTCGTAGCTGACCAGTTCATCCGCGGTGCGCTCGGCCACCTTGCCGCGTCGGCCGGTGGTGCGCTTGAGGGTCGGGTCGTGGATGACCATCAGCTCGTTGTCGGCCGACAGGTGCAGGTCGAGTTCGCAGCGGTTCACGCCGTGCGACAGGCACTGGCGGAAGCTGTTCAGGGTATTCTCGGGCGCTTCGCCCTTGGCGCCGCGGTGGCCGTAGATAAGGGTCACGTTCGTTCCTTCAAATCAGAGGGTGAGGCTCAGGAGGCGGGGTCGTTCTGTTCCAGGGCCTGGCGCCGTTGCTGCTGTTGGCGCTGCAGGATGTAGCGGGCCAGCAGTTGGCGCTGGGCGTCGGTCATGTCGATGAATTCGGTGCCGACCTCGTAGTCGCCGTCGGGGCGCCGGTCGCAGTGGGTGACCCGGCCACGCAGCAGCAGGCCGTGAGCGCGGGGCATCAGCACCATCTTCACTTTCACGCGGGTGCCCGGGGCGATTTTCTGCGCCTGGGCGAACTCGATGCCACCCTCGGAGATGATCACCGGTTGTGGCTGGCCGATCTCGCCAATCAATGTTTGCGCGACGACCGCGCTGAGCAGGTCGAGGCGTTTGTTCTGGGCGCGCAGGAACGCGGCCAGGGTGCGGTCCTTCTCGCTCAACTGGCGCAGCAGGTGCTGCGACTCGAAGTCGGACAGGTGCAGTTCGCTGAGCAGGTTGAACAACGGTGAATCATCTTGCAACAGTTCTGTTTCAAGGGCTTCGGCCGCGCTAAGGGGGCTGATTTGAAGTGCGATCCGATCTTCGATGCGGTAGTATTCGCGGCGATCTTCTTCGTCTAATGTCGTCATGGCGAACCCAAGGTTACGGCGGTTGTCCGAGTGTAAAGCCGCCGTAGGCGCCTCGCCACAAGGACGTTCCCTTTCATCCGAACAAGCCCCGACATGTTCAGACCTCTTTTCGTATTCATTGGTACGCGCTACACCCGTGCCAAGCGTCGCAATCACTTCGTCTCGTTCATTTCGCTCACCTCGATGATCGGCCTCGCCCTGGGCGTGGTGGTGATGATCGTGGTGCTCTCGGTGATGAACGGTTTCGACCACGAGATGCGTACCCGCGTGCTGGGGATGATCCCTCATGCCACCCTGGAAACCGGCCAGCCCATCGATGACTGGCAGGCCCTTGCCTCTAAAGTAAAGCAGAATCCGCAGGTGCTGGCGGTCGCGCCATTCACCCAGATGCAGGGTTTGCTGACGCACGAGGGCAAGGTGCAGAAGGTGCTGCTCAACGGCGTCGACCCGGCCCGTGAGCGCGAGGTGTCGATCATCGACAAGTTCGTGCTCGAAGGCAGCCTCGACAAGCTGGCGCCGGGCGAGTGGGGCATCATGATCGGCGACAAGGCCGCGCAGAAGCTGGGCGTGGGCATCGGCGACAAGCTGACCTTCGTCGCCCCCGAGGTGAGCGTCACCCCGGCCGGCATGTTCCCGCGCATGAAGCGCTTCACCGTGGTCGGCACCTTCCACGTCGGTGCCGGCGAGATCGACGGCTATCTTGGGTTGACCAACCTCTCCGACCTGTCGCGCCTGCACCGCTGGAAAGCGGATCAAGTCCAGGGCCTGCGCCTGAAGTTCGACGACCTGTTCCAGGCGCCGCGCGCGGCCTGGGACATCGCCCAGCAGCTGGGCGAGCAGCAGTTCTATCCACGTGACTGGACCCGCACCCACGGCAACCTGTACCAGGCGATCCGCATGGAGAAATCCATGATTGGCCTGCTGTTGCTGCTGATCGTGGCGGTGGCGGCGTTCAACATCATTTCCACCCTGGTGATGGTGGTCAACGACAAGCGTGGCGACATCGCCATCCTCCGCACCCTGGGCGCGACCCCCGCGCAGATCATGGCCATCTTCATGGTCCAGGGCACGGTGATCGGTGTGGTCGGCACCCTGGTCGGCGCGGTGCTGGGCATTTTCGGCGCGCTCAACGTGAGTGCGGCGATCGCCGGCATCGAGACGTTGATCGGGCACAAGTTCCTCAACGCCGATGTGTATTTCATCGATTACCTGCCCTCGCAGCTCCAGGCCCAGGACGTGTGGATGGTCTGCGGCGCGGCGCTGGTCCTGAGTTTCTTCGCCACCCTGTACCCGGCCTGGCGCGCCTCGCGCACCCAGCCTGCAGAGGCGCTACGTTATGAGTGAGTCGCGCATGAGTGATAAAGCCGTGTTGAGTTGCCGCAACCTGGGCAAGAGCTACGAAGAGGGCCCGGAATCGGTGCAGGTGCTGTCCGGCTTGAACCTGGAGCTGCAACCGGGCGAGCGGGTGGCCATCGTCGGCAGCTCCGGCTCGGGCAAGAGTACCTTGCTCAACCTGCTGGGTGGCCTCGATACACCAACCCAAGGCAGCGTCTGGCTGGCCGGTGAAGAGTTGTCGGCGCTGGGCGAGCGGGCGCGTGGGCTGCTGCGCAACCGCGCGCTGGGCTTCGTCTACCAGTTCCACCACCTGCTGCCGGAGTTCACCGCCCTGGAGAACGCCTGCATGCCCCTGCTGATCGGCAAGACACCTATTCCAGAGGCCCGCGAGCGCGCCGAGGCGCTGCTCAAGCGGGTCGGCCTGGGCCACCGCCTGAATCACAAGCCAGCCGAACTGTCCGGCGGTGAGCGTCAGCGCGTGGCCATCGCCCGCGCTCTGGTCAACCGCCCGGGCCTGGTGATGCTCGACGAGCCCACTGGCAACCTCGACCACCACACCGCCCAGGGCATCCAGGAACTGATGCGGGAGCTGTCCAGCCACTCGCAGACTGCGTTCCTGGTGGTCACCCACGACCTCAACCTGGCGCGCCAGATGGACCGTGTGCTGCGTCTGGAAGACGGGCACCTGGTGGCGATCTGAGTCGCTTGCGCGGGGCGCCGTGAAGCGCGCCCCGGTTCACTTTCTTCTTAGGTGTTGCCGTCCATGTTCAGACCCTTGCCCTTGTTCATCGGTGCTCGCTACACCCGTGCCAAGCGCCGCAACCACTTCATCTCGTTCATCTCCATGACCTCGATGATCGGCCTGTCGCTTGGCGTGCTGGCGATGATCGTGGTGCTGTCGGTGATGAACGGCTTCCAGCGCGAGATGAGCTCGCGCGTGCTGGGCCTGGTGCCCCATGCCAGCATCCTCGGCGTGCAGCCGCTGGACGACTGGCGCAAGGTGGCCAGCGCCGCCGAGGGCAACCCGGCGGTGATCGCCGCCGCGCCGCTCACCGAGCTGGAGGGCATGCTGTCGTATAAAGGCGCCATGCAGCCGATCCAGGTGGCGGGTATCGACCCGGCCGAAGAGGGCAAGGTTTCAATCGTCACCCAGCATATCGTCCAAGGTAGCTTGCAGGACCTGGTGCCTGGCGAGTACGGCGTGGTCATCGGCGAGCTGACGGCCCGGCGCTTCCGGCTGAACACTGGCGACAAGTTGACCCTGATCGTCCCCGAGATCAGCAAGGAACCAGGCGGCATCACCCCACGCATGCAGCGTTTGACTGTGGTCGGCATCTTCAAGGTCGGTGCCGAGCTGGATGGCTCTCAGGCCTATATCCATGTCGCCGATGCTGGCGAGATGCAGCGCTGGGCGCCGGGCCAGGTGCAGGGCGTGCGCCTGAAGCTGCAAGACCTGTATGCCGCGCCACAGGTGTCGAAGGCCATCGCCGCCGGCCTGGGCGAGGGCTACCGCGCCGATGACTGGTCGCACACCCAGGGCAGCCTGTTCAGCGCCATGAAGATGGAAAAGACCATGATCGGCCTGCTGCTGCTGATGATCATCGCGGTGGCGGCGTTCAACATCATCGCCACCCTGGTGATGGTGGTGAACGACAAGGGTGCGGACATCGCCATCCTGCGCACCATCGGCGCCACGCCGGCGCAGATCATGGGCACGTTCATGGTCCAGGGTAGCCTGATCGGTATCGTCGGTACGCTGATCGGCGGCGTATTGGGGGTGATCGCGGCGTTCAACGTCAGCGCCATCGTCGGCTGGATCGAGCGGGTCAGTGGCCAGCACATCTTCACGTCCGACATCTACTTCATCAGCAGCTTGCCGTCCGAATTGCAGTGGGGCGATGTGGCGATCATCTGCGTGGCGGGGTTGGTGATGAGCTTCCTGGCAACCATCTACCCGGCCTATCGGGCCTCGCAGATCGAGCCGGCGATGGCCCTGCGCTACGAGTAACGCTTCTGATCGCAATCGCGGGGCAAGCCCGCTCCCACGCCAAAATCCTGATAACGGGGGCTGGCGTGGGCGCGGGCTTGCCCCGCGATGGCTTTCAGTGATCCTGGGGAATGTCGATCACAAAGCGCGTCCACCCACTTTCACTTTCCGCCCGAATACGTCCTCCGTGCGCCTGCACGATCGAGCGGGTGATCGCCAGCCCCAGTCCGGCATGTTCGCTGCTGCCTTTCTGGCGAGCCGGATCTGCCCGATAGAATCGGTCGAACAGTCGCTCCATGAGATGCGGGGCAATGGCCGGCCCGGTGTTGGCCACACTGATGCGCAATCCTTGTTCCAGTGTCACGTGGATCTCGCCACCGGCCGGCGTGAAGCGCAAGGCATTGTCCAGCAGGTTGGAAAGCGCCCGGCGCAGCATGTGCCGATCCCCTTCGGTATGCGCCTCGCCCTGGCGCGACAGCCGCACCTCGGCGTCCTCGGCCAGCGGTGCGTAATATTCCAGCAGCGCATCGACCTCCACGGCCAGGTCCAGTGGCTGGCGATTGGGCATCAGCAGGCCGTGGTCGGCCTTGGCCAGGTAAAGCATGTCGTTGACCAACTGGGCCATCCACTGCAGTTCCTCCAGGTTGCCATGCAGGGCCTCGCGGTATTCCTCGAGGCTGCGCGGGCGGGTGAGGGTGACCTGGGTGTGGGTGAGCAGGTTGGACAGCGGTGTGCGCAGCTCGTGGGCGATATCGGCGGAAAACGCCGACAGGCGCTGGAAGGCGTCGTCCAGGCGCTGCAGCATGGCATTGACCGTGCTGGCCAGCTCCGCCAGTTCCTCGGGCATCTGCGCCACCGGCAGGCGGGTGGTCAGCGAGCGGGCGTTGACACTGGCGGCGACCTTGCCCATCCGTCGCAGTGGCTTCAGCCCCCGGCGTGCGGCCCAGGCGCCCAGCAGCGCGGTGGCCACGGCAGACAAGCCAACGGTGAGCCAGATCAGGCGCTGCATGCCCTGGAGGAAGTGTTGATGGTGGGTGATGTCGAGGAACAGGGTGAGCTGCGGTGACCCAGGTTGGTTTTCGCTGAGCGGGACGCTCAGGCTGCGATAGTCGACGCCGCCCGCGTGCAGGGTAGCCAGGCCGAATTGACGCGGGTCGTCCGGCAGGTCGATACGGCTGTCGAACCAAGTGCTGCCATCGACGCCACGTACACGCAGGGCCAGGTCGGACTGGTGGCTGAGTTCGTTGCGCAGTTCAGGCAGGCGCGTGCCCAACTGCCCTGGGCTGGTGATGCCATCGAGCAGGCTGCGCATCAGTGACAGGCGGCCACTGAGCAGTTGCTGGTCGAGCTCGATGAAGTGGCGTTCGCTGGCGCGGTTGAACAGCAGGCCGGCGCTCAGCGACACGGTGGCGGTACAGGCGGCGAACAGCAGGGCCAGGCGGCCGCCGAGGGACAGGCGGCGCATCAATCCTGACGCTCCTCGAGCACGTAACCCATGCCACGCACTGTATGAATCAACTTGGTCGGATGGTTGTCGTCGATCTTCAGGCGCAGGCGGCGGATGGCTACTTCGATCACGTTGGTATCGCTGTCGAAGTTCATGTCCCACACTTGCGAGGCGATCAGCGACTTGGGCAGTACTTCGCCCTGGCGACGCAATAACAGTTCCAGCAGGGCGAATTCCTTGGCGGTCAGGTCGATGCGCTGGCCGGTGCGCTCGGCGCGGCGGCGGATCAGGTCCAGGCGCAGGTCGGCGAGCGCCAGGCTGGTGTCCTGGCTGGCGTTGGCGCCGCGGCGCAGCAGGCTGCGCACCCGTGCCAGCAGTTCGGAAAAGGCGAAGGGTTTGACCAGGTAGTCGTCGGCACCCAGCTCCAGGCCATGCACGCGGTCCTCGACGGCGTCGCGGGCGGTGAGAAACAGCACGGGCGTGTCCAGGCCGGCCTGGCGCACGGCCTGGAGAATCTGCCAGCCGTTGCGCCCCGGCAGCATCACGTCGAGGATCAGCAGGTCGTGGTCACCGGTCAGTGCCAGGTGCTGGCCCGTATCGCCGTCGGTGGCCAGTTCCGTGGCGAAACCGGCCTCGCTCAGGCCCTGGCGCAAGTATTGGCCGGTCTTGGCCTGGTCTTCGACGATCAGTAGTTTCATGGGCTTTCACAGTTCCAGAGGTTCACGCGAGCCTTGTAGGAGCGGATTCATCCGCGAAAACGCAGGAGCATTCACGGCAGCATTCGCGGGTGAGCCCGCCCCTACAAGGGCGATGCCTGAAATCATACGTGACGATCCGCCGCCTCGCCGAAGCTGACAAAGTTGTAATCTCCTCGTCAGCCAGCTGCCAGCCAGCCTTTTCGAGAATGGCCATATTCTCCCCGCACCTTTCGGAGCCACTCATGAAACACCTGTTTGTCGCTGCCGCGCTCGCGCTGTTCAGCCTGCCCACCTTCGCCGACGAGTCGAAGAACTTCGCCTTCGGTGAGCCGGCTCCAGCGGCCAAGGCCAGCCGCACCGTCGAGGTGGTGCTCAAGGACATCGCCTTCGAGCCCAAGAGCCTGAAGGTCAAGGCCGGCGAAACCGTGCGTTTCGTGCTGATCAACGAAGGTAAGCTGCCCCACGAGTTCAATCTGGGTGACAAGGCCATGCATGCCGAGCACCAGAAGGAGATGGTGGCCATGCAGGGCAAGATGTTCACCACAGGCATGAACCATGAGGGCATGGACCATGGTCAGATGGATCACAGCCAGATGAACATGGGGGGGCATGGCCATGGGGCAGGCAACACCGTGCTGGTCCAGCCTGGGCAGCGCGCCGAGCTGACCTGGACCTTCCGCAAGTCTGCCCCCATCGAGTTTGCCTGCAACGTACCCGGTCACTACCAGGCCGGTATGGTCGGGCCGCTGACCATCGAGTGACAAGAGCCCCAAGGCGGGGTGCAAAACCGGTAGACTAGGGGCAATTTCGAACCCTCAGGTCAGTTTCCATGCATCCCGCCGCCGAACACTCTCCGCTGGGCAAGTCCAGCGAATATATCGCCACCTACACGCCCTCGCTGCTGTTCCCGATTCCACGCCTGGCCAAGTGGGCCGAGTTGGGTGTCAGCGGTGACGCCTTGCCCTGGCAGGGCGTGGATTACTGGAACTGCTTCGAGCTGTCCTGGCTGCTGCCATCGGGCAAGCCGGTGGTGGCCATTGGTGAATTCGCCATCCCGTGCGATTCGCCGAACATCATCGAGTCCAAGTCGTTCAAGCTGTACCTCAACTCGCTGAACCAGACGAAGTTCGAGTCGGTGGCTCAGTTGCAGGCGTGCCTGGTGAAGGATCTTTCCACCGCTGCGGGCAAGCCGGTGGCGGTCAAGGTCAGCACCCTGGCCGATATCGAGGCTCAAGGTGTCACCGCCTTGCCGGGGCAGTGCATCGACGCGCTGGACGTGGCAATCGATAACTACGAGCAGCCAAAACCCGAGCTGCTGCGTTGCTCGACCGAGCGCGTGGTGGAAGAGACGGTCCACAGCCACTTGCTCAAGTCCAATTGCCCGGTCACCGGCCAGCCGGACTGGGGTAGCGTGGTGGTCGAGTACAAGGGGCGCGCGCTGGACCATGCCAGCCTTTTGACTTATCTGATCAGCTTCCGTCAGCACGCTGATTTCCACGAGCAGTGCGTGGAGCGCATCTACCTGGACCTGAAAAAGCTGCTGCAACCGGAATACTTGACGGTATATGCGCGCTATGTACGGCGTGGCGGGTTGGACATCAACCCCTACCGCAGCACCCGGGTGATCAGCCCTGAGAACCTGCGCCTGGTTCGTCAGTAGGACATAAGGCAATTGGGGCCGAGTTACGGCCCCGATGGTGTTGCAGGGGTTCATATACCCATGCTGTGCAGCGAATTGACAATGCTGCGCAGGGTGGCGGTCAGGTCGGGGTGTTCGGCTTCGAAGCGTTCGATGGCCAGGTTCACGCCATCGACGACGTTGTTGTCCTGGGTGGCTTCTTCGAGCTTGATCTGGGCTTCGATCTGCTGCATCAGTTCGTGCAGGTGGTCGCGCTCTTCCAGCGAGAGCGGTGGATTGCGGTCCAGTTGCTCGCGCAGGCTATCGAGTTGCTCTTGCAGTTCGCGGGCAGGCATTGTTCATACTCCATCAATGGCTTGGCAAGGCATGGACCTCGGTGAAGCGCCAAAGGTTCTTGCCTGCCTTCTAGCGTAATCCACCTGCCGGTGCTTTGCATGACTCGCATCAACTGTGGCGTATCAGGGTTTCTCGCCCTTGTGCCGGCGTTGGGCGATATCAGCCAGGCAGGTGTCGAGCGCCTCAAGGTGGTCGATGACTGAATGCACACCCATGCCGAACAGTGCGAGGGTGGCCTTGCCGCGGGCCAGTTCCTGTTCTTTCCGCGTCATACCCTGCCATTGGCTGGAGCTCAGGTCGCACGAAGGGCTGCAAGCCGCCAGGCCGACAGTCCACAGGCCTGCGTTGAGCGCCGATTGCAGCAACAGCGGTTCGCCGCTGACCAGAACGCAACCTTCCAGCCGTTGGCTTTCCAGGGCCATCAGCGCTTGCCAGCAAGCGTCGGGCGCCGGCCAGGTGCCCCCGTTGACCGCATGGCCAGGCAACCAGTCGGGGAGTACGCGGGTGAGCTGCCGGCCTTGAGCGGCATTGAGCTCGTCGAGCCAGATGCAAGGTACTTGCTGTTTACGCAGGCGCTCGAGGGAGTCCAGTGCGCCGGGCGCGGGCAAGTGGTTGCCATCCGAACTCTGGACCAGGCAGCCGCGCAATCCGAACAACACGGCGGTGAAGGCGGGGGCGTCTTGCATGGCAACTTCCCTGAAATAGTCCGCAGGCTATCCCGGCTTTATTACCACCCGATGACGGTGACACTTGTTCACAAAATCTTGACAGAGATATGTAAGACTATCCCTAAGCCAGCAAGCCATTATACTGGCGTCTTGTTCAGCAGCGCGCCAAAGGCCGTTGCCGCCGTGAAATCAGATGGAGAAACATCTATGCGTAGGATCGGTGCCGGAGTGATCGAGCGAATCACCCAGGCCTGTGTCTGCGCCAGCTTGTTGCTGGCGCCTGTGGCGGCTACTCAGGCGGCCACAGAGGAAGACCCTTGGGAGGCGGTCAACCGACCGATCTTCAAGTTCAACGATGCACTGGACACCTATGCCCTCAAGCCGCTGGCCAAGGGTTACCAGGCTGTGACGCCGCAGTTCCTCGAGGACGGCATCCACAACATCTTCCGCAACCTGGGTGATGTCACCAACCTGGCCAACGACGTGCTGCAGCTCAAGCCGCATGCCGCCGGTGTCGACACCGCGCGCCTGATCGTCAACACCACCTTCGGCCTCGGCGGCTTCTTCGACGTCGGCACCAAGATGGGCCTGCAGCGCAATGACGAGGACTTCGGCCAGACCCTCGGTTACTGGGGCGTACCCAGCGGCCCGTATGTGGTCATCCCGCTGCTGGGGCCGAGCACCGTGCGTGACGGCTTGGCCAAGTACCCGGACACCTACACCGAACCCTACCGTTACATCGACCACGTACCCACGCGCAACTCGATCTTCGCCCTGGACGTGATCGACACCCGCGCCAGCCTGCTGCAGGCTGAAAAGCTGATCCAGGGTGACAAGTACATCTTCCTGCGCAACGCCTACCTGCAGAACCGCGAGTTCAAGGTCAAGGACGGTGCGGTCGAAGACGACTTCTGATTCGGCTGGATGTGAAAAAGGCGACCTTCGGGTCGCCTTTTTTCATCCTGTGACACAGTCGAGGTCAGTGCATGGCCAGGATGCGCAGGCCGAGCTTCTGCTCGCCGCCAGGCTGGTCGGCGATCCACACCACCTCGGTGCTGGCATGCAGGCCCTTGAGTGCAGGGTGGTCGGAGTCGATGCGCACCTCGAGGCAATCGCCCACCTGGAACCGCTGCGGGGCCTGCACCTGCATGCCGCTGCTGGACAGGTCGAGGCAAACGGCGGCGATCACCTGGCCGGCATGCAGCAGGCTGACCTCGGTGTCGATGCGCATGCGGATGAAATCGCGTTTTTCGCTGTAGTTCACGGGGGGCTGGGACATGGCTGCTTCCTTTCATCGGATCGCACGGGTCGGCTTTCTTATAACGCCAGGTGATTTGCCCTGTAAAGTGCAGGGAAGTCTACCTTCCCACGCTTGAAACGCCAGGCGGATGGGAGTACCGTCAGCGCCTTACAGGGCACCTCTGCTATTTGCCGGACCAGTCTTCTTGTCCTACAACTCAAATAGAGAGTGGCTAGAGAGCATTCCAGTAGTGTCTGACGGGGTATCCGCAGCCGCTACGCCAACCCAAATCTGGCGCCGTTCGCCCACATGCAGAAAACCAGTGCAACGCTGCTGATCATCGATGACGACGACGTGGTCCGTGCCAGCCTCGCCGCCTATCTGGAAGACAGCGGTTTCAGCGTCCTCCAGGCCGCCAACGGCCAGCAGGGGCTCCAGGTCTTCGAAGAACACCAGCCCGACCTCGTGATCTGCGATCTGCGCATGCCGCAGATGGGCGGCCTCGAGCTTATCCGCCGGGTCAGCGAGCGCGCGCCGCAGTTGCCGGTGATCGTGGTGTCCGGTGCCGGTGTCATGAGCGACGCGGTGGAAGCCTTGCGCCTTGGCGCCGCGGACTACCTGATCAAGCCCCTGGAAGACCTGGCCGTGCTGGAGCATTCGGTGCGCCGCGCGCTCGACCGTTCGCGCCTGGTACTTGAGAACCAGCGCTATCGTGACAAACTCGAGGCGGCCAACCGAGAACTCGAAGCCAGCTTGCACCTGCTGCAGGAGGACCAGAATGCCGGGCGCCAGGTGCAGATGAACATGCTGCCGGAAAGCCCCTGGAAGGCCGGTGAGTACGCGTTCGAGCACCAGATCATCCCATCGTTGTACCTGTCGGGTGATTTTGCCGACTACTTCCGCGTGGATGAGCGGCGCATCGCCTTCTACCTGGCGGACGTGTCCGGCCATGGTGCATCCTCGGCGTTCGTTACCGTTCTGCTCAAGTTCATGACCACGCGCCTGCTGTTCGAAATCAAGCGCAGCGGCAAGATGCGCGAGTTCAAGCCTTCGCAGGTACTCAGCCACATCAACCGTGGGCTGATCAACTGCAAGCTGGGCAAGCATGTGACCATGGTCGGTGGCGTCATCGACGAGGACACCGGCCTGCTCACCTACAGCGTTGGCGGCCATTTGCCGTTGCCGGTGCTGTACACCCCAGGCCAGGCCCGCTATCTGGAAGGCCGCGGCCTGCCGGTGGGGCTGTTTGACGAGGCCAGTTACCAGGACCAGGTGCTGGAGCTACCACCGCAGTTCAGCCTCACCCTGATGTCCGATGGCATTCTGGACCTTTTGCCGGGGGGCACACTCAAAGATAAGGAAGCGTCCTTGCCGGAGATCGTCAAGGAAGCAGGGGGCAGCCTGGAAGGGCTGCGCCAACGTTTCGAATTGGCTACGCTTGGGGAGATGCCGGATGATATCGCCCTATTGGTGTTGAGCAGGAACCTTGAATGAGTACCGGTAGAATCCAGTTCGCCGAACAGAGCGGGACCTTCGTTCTGAAATTTGTCGGTGAAGTGCGCCTGACCCTGTGTTCGGCGCTGGATGCGACGATTGAGAAGATTTTCACCGCGCTGAACTTCTCGGCCATCGTCATCGACCTGACAGAGACCGAAAGCATCGACAGCACCACGCTGGGCCTGCTGGCCAAGCTGTCGATCCTGTCCCGGCAGAAGGTCGGCCTGCTGCCGACCGTGGTCACCACCAACCCGGACATTTCCCGGTTGCTGCAGTCGATGGGTTTCGACCAGGTGTTCAACATCGTCGACCGCCCGATACCCTGCCCGGAGTGCCTGACCGACCTGCCATCGCAAGATCAGGACGAGAACGTGGTGCGCTCCAAGGTGCTGGAGGCGCACAAGATCCTGATGGGGCTGAACGACTCCAACCGCGAAGCCTTCCATGACCTGGTGAGCGCGCTAGAGCGTTCCTGACCTTTGCAATTTGCGCGTATTACGCCGCTCTACAGGCCGGTAAAAATCCTGTAGGAGCGGGTTTACCCGCGATTGGCCCAGTAGTGCCATGCAAGCCCTAGTCATCAGCGCACAATCACCGAGCAAACTCGGTTGTCTCACGCCCATCGGCATTCAGCTGATACACCCGTTCCGGCCGTCCCTCTCCATCGAAGAACACCCACCCCAGCCCCGCGCTGTTCCACAGGCGCTCACCCGCCTTGCTATGGCTGGGCGTGCGCGGCACCACCTCCATCTGCCGACGCTGGGTGAACCAGTTGAGTGGCGAGCGTGGTGCGTACAGCCAGCGGTTGAGCCGATCCAGCACATCCAGCAGGCGACGGGGAAACTCGTTCTTGATGCCGCTGCTGGTCACCTGCCAGAGGTGCGGGCTGCGCTGGCGATGGCGGATCAGCACCTCATAGACAAACGAGTAATGCACGTCCCCGGAGAGGATCACGTAATGCCCCGGCGTGCGCGAGTGGCGGAAAATATTGAGGATGACCTGCGCCGCGCCGCGATGGGCCATCCAGTTCTCGGCATCCACCAGCAGCGGGTAGCCCAGCGCGCTGAAGACGCGCTGCACGGTCTCGATCAGCTTGACCCCAAAGATTGGTGCCGGTGACACAATGATCGCCGAAGGGTGGTCCAGCAGCGCCTGTTGCAGTTCGCACAGGGCTTCCCAGTCGAGCAGGCCGGAGGGCTTCTGCAGGCTGTTTTCGCTGCGCCAGCGCCGGGTACGCGTGTCCAGTACCAGCAGTGGCGGCTCCGTGGGCAGCGCGTATTGCCAGCCCTGGAAGCGCAGCAGTTCGCCGATCAGTTCGTCCCGCGCCTCGTCCAACTGCCGGCACCGCCCGACCAGCGCTGCGCAGCCATCCGGGTCGTTGCCCCAGCCCTGGCACAGCAGGTAACCCAGCAGCGCGTTGCCAATGATACGCCGGGAGAACGGGTGGACGTAGGCCGTCTGTTCCCATTGCGCCGACAGGTTCCAGTCGTCGGTGATGTCGTGGTCGTCGAAGATCATCAGGCAGGGCAGGTGGGCCATTACGCGTGCCACCTGTCCGAGCCCTCCGCGGAAAGCCTCGATCGGCGGCAGCTCATCGCAATAGCGGGCCTGGTGCTTGTCGGTCAGGCCGGGCGGCATGTCCAAATGCACCAGCGCCCAAGGTACGGGCGACCAGACCAGTAGGTACATGGCCATGACTTCGGCGAAGGTCACCAGGTGGTTGTCGGCGTTGCTGGAGGAGAAGATCGGCTTGCGCTTGCCGCCGAAGAAGCGTTCACGCAGGGTTTCGTTGCTTTCCTGGGCCGGCAGCAGGTCGGCGCGGTGGTAATAACAGGCCGGATGGCGGTAGAGCGCGGCACCACTGTCTACCAAGGCGCCATCCAACGTCTCGTCGGACAGGCCCAGGCGCTCGATCAGCGCGTGGATGGCACGCAGCATGGGGCCGGCAACGTCATCAGCGTAGACCTGGTCGCCGGTCATCAGCAGCAGGGCCGGGCGCTCTTCGGGGCGCGGTCCCGCCAAAAGCAGGCGGTCGGCGCAGAGCAGGCCGTCGGCGGCCGGGTGATGGGGTTTGCGGCAGGACCCGTGGAGCAGTTGGTCGAGGCGGTCGCGCAGCACGAAGCTGGGGCGGCTGGCGCCGGGGTAGAGAAGGTGCGCTGCCCAGTCGGCGATACCTTGGCCGTTGTCCAGGCGCAGGTCGTATTCGAGGGTTGTGTTGCTGGGCAGTGGGTTGTCGAAGTGGATATCCAGCAGGTGGATGAAGGCGTGCGTGCCGACTGGGATCACTTCAATGCCTATATTGGCGATGATGCCCTCATGTTCGAGGATGAATTCTGGGCGCAACGGTTGCGAGCCCACCAGCCAGATGGCCAGGCGCTGGGGTTCCAGGCGGCGAAGTACGGGGCCGGCGAGGACAAGAGGGAGGGTGGCACTGAGAGTCATCTAAGGCTCGGCTTTATTGGGTGTGGCGTCATTGGCCACCCCAACGGAAAACGGGCGGGAAATGCTCTGCATTTACCGCCCGTCGATCAACCCAAATATGTATCAGGCTTTGTCGGCCATCAAGGCTTCGAGTTTCTCCTGGTCCCGAGCGAACTGGCGAATACCCTCGGCCAGCTTCTCGGTGGCCATGGCGTCCTCGTTCATCGCCCAGCGGAACTGGTTTTCGTTCAACTGTTGCTTGGCTTCACCGGCATTGCCCGGCTTGAGGATGCGTGGCAATTCGCCCTGGTCGTCAGACAGCTGCACCAGCAGCTCGGGGCTGATGGTCAGGCGGTCGCAGCCGGCCAGTTGTTCGATCTGGCCGATGTTGCGGAAGCTCGCGCCCATGACCACGGTGTTGTAGCCGTTGGTCTTGTAGTAGTCGTAGATGCGCGTGACCGACTGCACGCCCGGGTCTTCGGCGCCGACGTAGTCCTTGCCGGTGCTCTTCTTGTACCAGTCGTAGATACGCCCTACGAATGGCGAGATCAGGAACACCCCGGCATCGGCGCAGGCCTGGGCCTGGGCGAAGGAGAACAGCAGGGTGAGGTTGGTCTGGATGCCTTCCTTTTCCAGCTTCTCGGCGGCGCGGATGCCTTCCCAGGTGGAGGCCAGCTTGATCAGTACGCGATCGCGCTTGATCCCAGCGGCTTCGTACAGCTCGATCAGTTGGCGGGCTTTTTTCAGCAGCGCCGGTTCGTCGAACGACAGGCGCGCATCCACTTCGGTGGAAATCCGGCCAGGAATAGCCTTGAGAATGCCCGCACCCACCGCCACCGCGAACTTGTCGCAGGCTAGGTCGACATTGCCTTTGCTATCGGCCTTGACCTGCTTGAGCAGGTCGGCGTAGCCCGGGATGGCGGCGGCCTTGAGCAGCAGCGACGGGTTGGTGGTGGCGTCGACCGGCTTGAGGCGGGTGATGGCGTCCAGGTCGCCGGTGTCGGCGACCACGGTGGTGAACTGCTTGAGTTGTTCCAGCTTGGAGGTCATGGGCGTGCTCTGTCCTGTGCAATGACTCGACATTACCCGAGCCCCGGCGGCCCGGCAACGGGCCTGACGCGTGTGGGGCTGCGTGGAAGGTGAGGGTTCGAGTCGAATGCGCGGCGCAGGTTCCCCGCGAGGTCACCCAATGCTCGATGGACACACACAGGCACTGAGTTTACTGGCCCCTGTAGGAGCGGGTTTACCCGCGAATACGTCGGTGGCCGCACCACCGTATTCGCGGGTAAACCCGCTCCTACAGGGCCTGCGCCTGCCTCAAGTCGGTATTGCACCGGTAGGGGCCAGGCTCAGCGCCCCTGCAGCAGCTCTGCGGCCTGGTCCAGCACTGCCAACGGCGTGTCGGTCTTGTGGATGTCCGCCGACAACAGCTGACGGAAGCGCCGAGCACCTGGGAAGCCCTGGCCCAGGCCAAGGATATGCCGGGTAATGTGATGCATAGCGCCGCCGCTTTCCATATGCGCGACGATATACGGGCGCAGCTTGGCCATCGCTTCGGCGCGGCTGATCACCGGCTCGCTGCTGCCGAACAACTGCTGGTCGACCTCGGCCAGCAGGTAGGGGTTGTGATACGCCTCGCGCCCCAGCATCACGCCATCGAAGGTTTCCAGGTGCGTGCGGCACTCCTCGAGGGTCTTGATCCCGCCATTGAGCACCAGCTCCAGGTCCGGGAAGTCCGTCTTCAGTTGCGCCGCCACGTCATAGCGCAGTGGTGGGATCTCGCGGTTCTCCTTGGGCGACAGCCCTTCGAGAATGGCGATGCGCGCATGCACGGTGAAGCTGCGACAGCCCGCGTCGCGCACCTGGCCGACGAAGTCGCACAGTTCGGCGTAGCTGTCGCGGCCGTTGATGCCGATGCGGTGCTTGACCGTCACCGGAATGCTCACGGCGTCCTGCATCGCCTTGACGCAATCGGCCACCAGCGCCGGGTGGCCCATCAGGCAGGCGCCGATCATGTTGTTCTGCACCCGGTCGCTGGGGCAGCCGACGTTGAGGTTGACCTCATCGTAGCCGGCTTCTTCAGCCATGCGCGCGCAGGCCGCCAGGTCCGCTGGCACGCTGCCACCCAGTTGCAGGGCCAGCGGGTGCTCGCTGTCGTCGTGGCGCAGGAAACGGTGGGCGTCGTTGTGCAGCAGGGCGCCGGTGGTGACCATCTCGGTGTAGAGCAGGGCGTGTTTGGAGAGCAGACGCAGGAAGAAGCGGCAGTGGCGGTCTGTCCAATCCATCATCGGCGCAACGCTGAAGCGGCGGGATGGCTCGGGGCGCAAGGAGGAAGCGGCTTGAGATTGCATATGTCTGGGGCACGAACTCAGCGAAGCCAGGCGGCGGGTCCCGCTGGCAGGCGATGGATAGGTTGATGGGCGCCAGTTTACCAAGCATGGTGGGATTCGTCCGGTCCGATTGGCGATTAAGGTGCCGGCCGGGGGGGAAGTGTTTTTGATCGTGTGTTGGCAGCCAGGTGCAGGGCGGTAGCCATGCACCGCATTCAAGATCGAGCGCCGCCCGCGCGGCGCATCGCGGATGAATCCGCTCCTACATTTGTTGCAACGTGCCTATGCCTGATAGGCCATGGTTGTTCGCCTTGTTTGTACGACGCGATTTTTCGGCTGGCGCCAAGGCAGGCAACTATGGCCTGACAGATGCGGCACGTTGCAACCGATGTAGGAGCGGATTCATCCGCGATGCGCCGCGCGGGCGGCGCTCGATCTCCCAGGCGCTGCAACCCTTTCGTCAAACACCTCGAAAAAACAACGCCTTAATGCTTCATCCCCAACTCCGCATCATCCATCAGCGCCTTGGCCAGCGCGCTGAGGTAATACGATGCCCAGATCAGCTGAGGCTTGTCCTCCATGATCCCGGTGATGGTCAGGTCGCACACGCAGCCCATCAACTCCGAAGCCTGTTCCCGTGCGTGCTGGCAAGGGATGCCGGGTTCGATGCAGAACAGCGGGTCGGTATGCTTTTCACCCTGGTAGAACTTGGTCTTGCCCACGGTGGTGTGGGGCGTGGTGTCGTCTGTGCTCATGACTCAATCTCCCTGAAGTGCTGGGTGCCTGGCCTGGCCCATTCGCCGGCAAGCCGGCTCCTACAGGCGATTCGCGCCCCTTGTTGGAGCCGGCTTGCCGGCGAACAGGGCCCGCCAGGCAACTCACGACATACCGGCTTAATGCAACGTGCGAGGCTCCACCTGCGGTATCTGCACCTGAATCAACGCCGATTCGAGCAGCACTCGCAGCGCCTCCATTTCATGCATCGCGGCCATGACCAGAATCGACACGGGCGACTTGGGATGCAGTAGAACAGCCTGATGCGCCACGGTCTGCGCGCACAGGGCGTACTCCGTGGCCTGAATGATGGTGTCTTCGAGGGAGTGGTGGTTGTGGGGTGGATCGGGGACGATCTTTAACATAGCAACTTCCCTTTGGTGGTGCGGCCACCTGCCTGCTGTCAAACGGTAGGGTGGCAGCTGTACGTGGGTTGACAGACCGGCGGAAATTGCAAAGTTCCGGCGCACGCAAGCGTGCCCGCACGTACAGCTGCCATAAAGGTTTAGCTGCATGCAATTTGCCGTCACAGCCTGTCAAAGCTGTATCGTTGATGTGCAACGACAGGCCGAGACTAGAGCCCCACCAGGGCGACCGCAACGGAAAAAAGGCGGCAGCAGTATGTTTGGGAAATGGACTACAAGGAAGCGGTTAAGTCTGATTTTCGCCAGAGGCGAGTGAGCGTCTTGGGAGGAAATCAATGATGTTTCAGCGCGCAGTGTCGCCTGCGCGACCGGCTGGCTACTGCTGATCTGCGGTTGTCAGTCCTACTCGATGCCGGAACCGTTGCCGCCTCGGGTGATGACAGTGGGGTGCGAACGCCTGCCGACACCGGAGGCTTGGTGGATGGAGCCGTATGCGCCCAACTTGACCCAGCGCATGCTCGGCGAATTGTCGCCATCACCGATGAAGGTGATTGAGCAGTGATCGCGCTGAAGGCCTGCCAGGCCTACGTGTGTGAAGTGACCCGCTTGTAAAGAGGTACCGAAGTCAGGGCCCCCTAACGGAAAGGCCCCTGATTGAGAGTGTTGTCCTTCCTTTTTATTTTTTTCGTTTGTTAAATCAACTTAACAGATCTGCGATCAGACAAAGCTAAAGAAAAATTCTTCACGCCTTATTTGATAATAGCTAAATTTTAAAGCCATACTTTAGTTCCCGTTCCTTGAAGGCCGTAACTCCGCCTTCAAGGATCTCGCATACATGCTGGCGGATGCCCTGAGATCTCAATGGGCCGCCTGTCAGCGGTGCCTCATAAGAGCACTCTAAGCTTCCACTGAAATATTCGAATCGATAGTTGTCTACAGTGGTATCCGATTGTTGGCCTGCTTGGTTCGCTACAATTACGCACTCCGCATCAGCTGCTACCACTAGGTTCGCGTTGTGAGTGACCATAATTATTTGGCGTTTTCTTTTTTTCTGCCTGATAAAATCTTTCAGTTGGTCGTAAATAGTTCTGTTATCTAAGTTATCTTCTGGTTGGTCGATAAGAATTGGATGTGATGCGTTGCTTAAGTGTAAAATCAAATTTAATAGCACCAATCCACGTTTGCCTGGTGACATGGTTGCGATATCATCGCTTTTATAATGAACAACATAGTTTATATAAAAGCAATCGCTATAAAGCTTTCTAATTACTTCAATGTCTTCTATGCCTTTGCGAGTCGCGGGAATATTGATCTTTTTGATATAGGTAGAGTGTGTATTTGTGATGCGTTCTGCATGGGTTTCGATATTGAAGTTTAGCTCGCCCGTGGGTAGTAGCAGATCACCTAATAAAGTGCTCATATTACCGCGCCGATCAAATAGCAGGGAGAACTCGTTGAATTTATCCTCGTTCAGCATGACTTCTGCTGATACCGCAATGTCGTCTTCAAATTGATAATCCGGCTTTGAGGTTTCTTTAGCATAATCGTAATAGGTTTGTATAAGTTGGGTGTATAGATTGGTTAGCTCTTGCTTGCAATCTAACCCTTGTGTTTTTATTGATGTTTGTTTCTCGGCAATATCATCTAGCTGTTTTAGCTTTGCTTCCTCTGCTTTTAGCTTTTTGGTTGCAAGGTCAAGTGTTGCTTGGTCAGTAATTTTAATTAAAAGAGGTTGAAGCGCTTTGTCGATCTCGCGGGATTCAGTTGCTATTTTTATATTTAATGCTGGTGTGTTTTGAATGCTGTGAGATAGTTCTTGCTTAAAGTTTTCAACTGTGCACAATAGTTTTCGCTCTAAAGAGTCCAGGGCATTGCTTGCAAAGGTTGACTCGCTTGGCAGATCTATATCAGCAAGTATTGAGTCTTTAAGGGTTTCGATTTGGGCATTAAATCTACTCGTGACAGAAGCGGTTATCTGCTGACACCCAGTCTCAATTTTGGAAATAATAGCTTCCCGCTTATCAAGGCTTGATTTGCGAGTCGAAAGACGCTTGTATTTCTGCTCCTCTAAATCGGAGAAGCCGGATTTTTCGCGCAAAGTTTTAATTTCAGTTTGCAATCTTTCAATCTCGGCCGTAATAGCAGGTCGCGTTCCAATTGCCTCTGCCTCCTTATTTAGAGAGCTGTACTTGGCTCTAAGCTCAAAAAAAGAGTCGATCTTTTGATTTATATCTTTGTTGGTTGTAACTATTTTTCTTTCTTGGTTTTCAGAAAAATGTTGAAATGTTGAGTTTTGTAGAAGTATGTCCTGCACTAGCGTGTTGAGCTGGGATCTTCCATCTTCCTCGGCGAGATGGTTAATATAGAGCTGAGGTATATATGTTATGGGCTTTTTTTCTGAGGTTTCTGAAAGCCGGCTAACATCGCCGTTAGACCAGTGCACTTCAAAGTCAAGAGACGGTAATCCCGTGTAAGTCGACGCCTTAGCTAACTGTATTTTACTGTCAACTTCTTCTGCATTTACCGCTTTGGCAATATGATAGAGTAATAAAGATTTGCCGGAAGATTTCCCTCCTATTATCGTATTCAGATCCGGATTGAGTTCTTGCCATTCCTCGTTAAATAGCTTTTGCTGTCCATTGTTTATGAAGCGAACTTTTTCAATGGTCTGGTACGGGCTTTTTTGCTGCGGTGAGAGCTCTTGTATCGCAACCCTTGAGCTAGGATCGTAAATCACCTGTTTTAAGCCTGAAAAAGTTAAATCACCTTTGATCCATGTATGTCTATTTTTGGCGGGGTTGAATAGCTCATCCCATTTATGTGCGTCGGAGCCCCATAAACAAGCTTTAATTGCTCCAAACTCTTTTATGAAGGAAGTTTTTTCTTTGCCGCCAAGAAAGAATGCTGCGGTTTTTTGATTTGACGAAAATATGAAGTGGGCCTGTTTTATAAGGTTTTTGCGTAAATTGTGTCCCTGTGAGTTCCAGTTGACATCGCTAAGGTCTTCGTCGCACGGAAGAGCTGTCAGGTACCTTTCTCTAAAAAAAGCATTCTGATTAAGAAGTCTCGAAATTTCATCTTCATCTACAGATGCGCACATCATTCCAACGAATAATGCGCTACCACTTGTTGCGAATGGTGGGTGTTCTGCAATCAAACGCTGACCCAGTTCTTCAAGATTAGATCTTGTAAGTGGACGGCGCTCAATTTGGCTGCCAACGGTAGCATTGAAAAAAATCTGGATCTGCGAAATGAAATCGCTTTCAATTTTTTCTACAGGTATTTCATCGGATAATAGAACGTGGTAGTTGACCTTTCGATTCCAGGAAAGATCGGCTTCTTTGCCAATAACCAATTTGTTAATTCGGAACTCTATATTGGGAAATACTTTGATTTCGTTAATGGCAAGAAGAGTTTGGGTATCAAAAAGTTCCTGCATCTTTTCAGGGTTGTCTAAATAATTCTGTCTAAGAATCTTGTACCCTTCTGGTAGATAATAATCGGTAACACCAATTGCGCTAACTCCGGATGCAATAGCTCGCGTGAAGAGTTCGGTTACATATCTGTCCCAGTCTTGGCCAAATTCATTTCTGAGCACAGAGGCAGGGGTGTGCACGTGAAGATCCCATTTGCGCCATTCCGATCCTTTTGGGTAAGTCTTATTCACTTCAAATCATCCATTTAGAGTTGCAAGCTTTCGAGTTTGGCTGTTTTTTCTACTTACAGTGCGGGTAGCATTGAGCCATCAATGCTATTGAAGCCGATTTCGAGGCGCCTGCATATGTGAACGTTGCTTGGGCGGGCATTTCTCTAGAGATGGTGAAGAATGATCCGTGCGACAGGGACGCGGGTTGGCAGGCGTCTGCTACCCACCTGTAGAAACATTGCGCGAGCTCTTATTCCTTCGAGCGCGTCACCTAGACGGTATCGTCGATACTAAAATCTTAAAAACTGTTAGATAGATAATTTATCTATAAATCAATGATTTACAGGGCGCTAACTGTTAGTGTCATTCAGATATTCAGACGGCTGTGTGATCGCCAGGTCGTACGATGCGAAGCCGTTCGTGAGGATGGGGGAGCCCTACTTTCAGGCGAAGGAAAAACTTCGCCGGCATGGCATTGTGGCCTTCTCGTCGAACTACGCGCTGTATGGCGACATGAGCGAGCGGGTCATGTCACTGATCGAATCGATGGTGCCGGCGGCCGAGGTCTATTCGATCGATGAGTGCTTCGCCGATCTCACCGGCATGACGGGCAGCCTCTCCCAGCTCGGCCGGGATGTGCGCGCCAAAGTACTGCGCTGCACGGGCATTCCTGTTGGTGTCGGGATCGCCCGCACCAAAACCCTGGCGAAGCTCGCCAACCACACCGCAAAGCGCTTGCAGGCGCAGACTGGCGGTGTGGTCGACATCACAGATGACTTCAAGCGCGACTGGGTGCTGCGTAACACCGAGGTGAAAGAGGTGTGGGGCATCGGCCGGCGGATGACGGCGCACCTGGAAGCCATGGGCATTCGCACGGCGATGGAGCTGGCCAAGGCTGATCCGAGGATGCTGCGCGACAAGTTCAGTGTGGTGGTAGAGAAGACCGCCCGTGAACTTGCCGGCACGCCATGCCTTGAACTGGATGAGGCAGATCCACCGAAGCAGGAGATCTGCTGCAGCCGGATGTTCGGCAAGCGCCTGACGGAGCTGACGCCGATCAAGCAGGCAGTGGCCACCTACACGGGCAGGGCAGCCGAAAAGCTGCGAGCCCAGGGCTCGTTGTGCAAGCGGATGCGAGTGTCGATCCGCACCGGCATGTTCAACCCTAACGAGCTGCACTTTGCCAAAGGTGCGCTGGTCGACCTGCCGTATCCCACCAACGACACCTTGCTACTGACTCGGGCGGCAACTGAGGCTGTGGAGCGTGTCTACCAGTCCGGTTACCGATACAGCAAGGCCGAGGTGTTGCTACTCGATCTGCGGCAGCCTGGTGAGTTCACCGACGACCTGTTCGCGGTGACCCAGCCGGTGACTAGTTGCCGGCTGATGTCGGTGCTTGATGAGATCAACGACCGGTATGGCAGGGGAACGGTGCGGGCAGGGAGCGTCCCCCGCACCCCCTATTGGGGGATGCGTCGGGAGATGATGAGTCAGTCCTACACGACGCGGGTCGACCAACTTTGGATCGTATCCGCGAGCTGAACGCTCGCGGCGACTGGCGCAGAATTGGGGCGAGTCGCACACCATTGTATGCCCAGCCATCTTTTAAACTGTGGTCCCAACAGAAACGAGCTGGTTATTAGAGTTTGAGTTTGTCGTTATTTTGTTCGGCATTTTCAGACATTATCTCAATGACTAATAAGTCATCATTATTATGCCCGAGCGATGTTAGTAGGGCAGGTAAGTTGTCTCGATTTTGCTCGCCTAGTAAAAGGTCGCACATCCCTATCATAGTTGCACAAGTGTTTAGGATTTCTAAGGTGGTAAGGGAAAAACCGAAGACGCCTTTGTCTGGTGATAATTCTTTTGTAAGACGCTCTAGGTGGTTGGTGTGTGTGTCGAGTTCTTTCAAAAAGTATCTGTCTTGAACGCTGTATGTGTGCGCAATGGCTGGAAAGTATTCCTCTAGCAAAGGGGTTTTGAAACCTGTCGGAAAATTGTGGCCGGAAGGAAGTTTTTTTATGATAAGAATGTTTAAAATGCTGACGCATTCTTTGATGGCAAGCTGCATTGAGTGCCGAGCTCGATGGACGTCTTCGCTAATGCATTTTTTCTTATTTTTTAGCGAGTTTCGATCTTTCCACCAATCTCGCGTTTGATTTAATAAAAAGCCAATAATAACTCCTGCTAGCGCACTCCCGTAAGGGAGCAATGTCTCAATTATAGGTTTTGCTGCATTGTTGGATTTTATGTAGGTCAGGCATTGCTGAAAAGATTCGATGTCCATTATTATGTCGGCTGCTATGGTTATAATGAATATGATTATCGCGCATGGTTTAAAATTCATCCCCCTAGGCTAAATGGCAGCGTCGAAGGCTCGGCCGAAACTAGGCGATCGCAACGGGTTCAGTATTCTTCGCGGCATCGATGTCGATATCATTCTCGTTCAGCGGCTCTGTGTCCTCAGTAAGGTCAGCTAGTTCTATTGCTCCCTCACTTAGTGAAAGTTTGATCTTTTTATTTCTTAAGGCGTTATCGAGGGCGTTGCAGACGTCGATCCATCTTTTAGCCCATTCTAAGTTCTCGGCTTTATTGGCCAAATCCTTTACGAATGCCGCAAAGCTCTTTTTGGAGCCGTCTTTTAATTCGAAGGCTTCCAGCTCGCCTGAAACATCTACTGAGAAGTCAGAGAACCAATTTGGATGGGCTGTTTTACATTTGCTGATCCAGCTGTCTGGGAACAAAGCCTCGATTGGAAAGCCCTTGCGTACAGATATGAAGTCGTCGTTCGGCTGGAATGGGATATCTTTCTGGCCAAAATACTGTTGTAAGTTTCTTCGCTCCCGCTCTCCCGCAGGATCCCCGTCAAAGACAGATACTACACAGGTCTCACTTCTGATGAACTCCCAGGTGGCCCGAAGAAATCCAGCTAAGTGAGTTACGCCGCCATAGTCTAAATAATGGCATTCACTTGACCGTAGATGAGATAGAGGGTAGTCGGCTGGGTCCAGTATTTTCAAGATCCATTCAAGGTACTCCCTGTCTGAAGGACCTTCCAGTAGTACATTTAATTGGCCAAGATTGAAGAAGTCTGAGAATTTTACGCCGATGGACTTGCGGATGGCTTCAGTTGATTCTCTATAGGTTTTATATTTGGAAATCAATGATTTGTTACCGTCGGACCGTGTCACGCCCGCCGTAAGGGCCGGGTTTTGCGGGACGAAACTAAGTGAGTGTGTGGTGATAACTACAAGGCTTCTGGATTGCAGTCTCGCTAAGAGTCGTTTGCAGACAGTATTGAGTGTGGGGTGTAAAAATGCCTCAGGCTCTTCAATGAGCCAGATAACCTCCAGTCCGCCATCTACTTCTTGCTGAGTGATCCAGTCGAATGAAGACAAAATTGCTGTTGACTGAATGCCAACTCCTTTTTTGAATACAGATGTTTCATTGGGGTCGCGCAGTTTAAACTCGAAGCCGCTTAGTAAGTCTGTGAGAGCTTTGTTGGGCATGTCGAAACGAACGGAAATATCCGGAAGTCCACAGTCTTTGAGCGCTGATGTCAAGCTGGAGGCGGTGGTTGCCAAACTGTTTTCGATTTCTTTAACTTTGTTTTCTAGTGATTTGGAAACGTGTTTTTTGATGAAGGGGGTGAGAGGTTCTTGATAAATATTTTCAAATGACTTGTTTGATGGAACATAATGGCATACAAAGCTGGCTAATAGCTTTTGCACTAGATCCCGTTCTTTGCGTGAGAAAGCAGATTTGCCACTGGCATCCGTAGGGCGTTTGGAGTTGGGGAAGAATCGATATGATGGATTGGAAGTTGTAGTGAAGGTAAGGTAGAGGTGGATCTCGTTGTCGTTGACGTATTCTGCAGCTCCCTCCGCTTGTAGCATTCCTTTCAGTTCGGCGAGTAAGTCATAAATCGCCTTATCTTTACCGGCACTGTCGCCGGTGAAGACACCCACGAGGCTTGTTTGTCCGGAACGTTCACCGAAGGTAAGATCATGCTCTCGGGAATAGGCATGTACGTTTTCATAGCCGGTAAACAACATTTTTATAGCTGTTAAAATATTAGTTTTACCAGCGTTGTTTGGCCCCACTAAAGTCATTCCACGACTCAAATCCACCGTCTGCTCATTGGCAATGGTTCGATAATTTCTGATACGGATTCCAGAGAGCTTCATCACAGACCTCTTCTTCATTCGTTACCCGAATAGTGGCACAGTGCCCTGCATGTGCGCCATCGGCACACGCCAAAAACCACCGCAGGCCTGGATATGAGCTTTCGACCCATGATGTTTGATTGACCGGCCGATCAAAAAGCGATGTCTTTTGTGCCGGCTACCATGAAGGATCGAACTCGCCAGGCCGTGATCGATGCAGCATAGAGTGTCTAGCAGAGCCAAGGCGACACTGGGGCTTTTATGACTGTCGTCAAAAGATTTGGTTGGTAAAAAATTGGTACGGATGGATTTATGGCGCTAGAGATTACGCGGAAATCAAAGGCTGATAGAAGTACCCGCCCAATCCATCATCGGCGCAACGCTGAAGCGGCGGGATGGCTCGGGGCGCAAGGAGGAAGCGGCTTGAGATTGCATATGTCTGGGGCACGAACTCAGCGAAGCCAGGCGGCGGGTCCCGCTGGCAGGCGATGGATAGGTTGATGGGCGCCAGTTTACCAAGCATGGTGGGATTCGTCCGGTCCGATTGGCGATTAAGGTGCCGGCCGGGGGTGAAGTGTTTTTGATCGTGTGTTGGCAGCCAGGTGCAGGGCGGTAGCCATGCACCGCATTCAAGATCGAGCGCCGCCCGCGCGGCGCATCGCGGATGAATCCGCTCCTACATTTGTTGCAACGTGCCTATGCCTGATAGGCCATGGTTGTTCGCCTTGTTTGTACGACGCGATTTTTCGGCTGGCGCCAAGGCAGGCAACTATGGCCTGACAGATGCGGCACGTTGCAACCGATGTAGGAGCGGATTCATCCGCGATGCGCCGCGCGGGCGGCGCTCGATCTCCCAGGCGCTGCAACCCTTTCGTCAAACGCCTCGAAAAAACAACGCCTTAATGCTTCATCCCCAACTCCGCATCATCCATCAGCGCCTTGGCCAGCGCGCTCAGGTAATACGATGCCCAGATCAGCTGAGGCTTTTCCTCCATGATCCCGGTGATGGTCAGGTCGCACACGCAGCCCATCAATTCCGAAGCCTGTTCCCGTGCGTGCTGGCAAGGGATGCCGGGTTCGATGCAGAACAGCGGGTCGGTATGCTTTTCACCCTGGTAGAACTTGGTCTTGCCCACGGTGGTGTGGGGCGTGGTGTCGTCTGTGCTCATGGCTCAATCTCCCTGAAATGATCGGTGCCTGGGCGAGCAGGTAGTCCAGCAATCAGCTACACAGCATCTGCCGCGCAGCCACGCCGATCCCCTGTGGGAGCCGGCTTGCCGGCGATGAGGCCAGCCCAGGCAACCTATGGCTAACACCTTAATGCAACGTGCGAGGCTCCACCTGCGGCATCTGCACCTGAATCAACGCCGATTCGAGCAGCACCCGCAGCGCCTCCATTTCATGCATCGCGGCCATGACCAGAATCGACACGGGCGACTTGGGATGCAGCAGAACAGCCTGATGCGCCACGGTCTGCGCGCAGAGAGCGTACTCCGTGGCCCGGATGATGGTGTCTTCGAGGGAGTGGTGGTTGTGGGGTGGATCGGGGACGATCTTTAGCATCTTCTTATTCCTTTGAGGGCTGCCACCTGTCTGCTGTCAAACAGAAGGGTGGCAGCTGTACGCGGGTTGACAGACCGGCGGAATAAGCAAAGTTCCGGCGCACGCGAGCGTGCCCGCACGTACAGCCGCCATCAAGGGCTAGCCGCATGCTTAATACCGTCGCGGCCTGTCAAAGCCGGTCGCTGAACACCAGCGACTCGCCGAGACTAGAGCCCTGCCTGGGAGGTCGCAACGGAAAAAAGGCCGCAGCAGTATGTTTGGGAAATGGACTACAAGGAAGCGGTGAAATCTGATTTTCGCCACTTAAACCGTGGTCACTTCACGTGGGGAGTCTTCGCTACGGCCTGCAACGGTAAGATAACCAGCCGTCATCCCCGAAAAGGACATCGCCATGCTGCCAGCCAAGGCCTGTGCCGTAGTGCTCTCATCCACGCCGCAGCCGCTAATCCTTCTGTTTCGCCACCCCTTGGCCGGGGTGCAGCTGGTGAAAGGCACCATCGAACAGGGCGAAGCACCGCGTGAGGCGGCTTTGCGCGAATTGGCGGAGGAGTCGGGTATCCATGGCGCAACGATCAAGGATGACTTGGGTTGCTGGGCATCCGGACACCTTGATCAGGTCTGGTCGTTCCACCTGTGCCAGGTGCAAGCGGCACTGCCTGAGCATTGGTCTCACCAGACCCTGGACGACCATGGCCACGTGTTCGAGTTTTTCTGGGCTCCACTCGATCAGTTGCCCTACGCGGACTGTCACCCAGTCTTTCAGCGAGCGCTGGCCCATCTACACCAGGCACTCGCCTAGCCAGCGACCTTCAACCAAGGCCACCGCTCCCGATAGCTGTCGGCCTTGCGCCTGAACAGCACCGGCTGCGGGTTCCGGGCATTCATTCTCAGCACGTCGTCTTGCAGGTCTTCGAGGCCATAGGTGCTGTACAGCTCACCCGTGCCGACTTCCACGCCCAGGCAAGTGGAGCAGATGAGGTAGCGGTCTATCCCCTCGGTCACCGACTGCAACGGCGGATAGTGCGCCCCGAACTTGGCTTCATACCAGAGATGAACCCTGGCCTGGTTGCGCACTTCCACATTGACCCCAAGGTGCTCGCAAGCGTCACGCACCCGGGCGATCACCCGGTCCTCGGCTTCCCACGACAGGTCTTCATCGAAATAGGCGATGTCGTAGTCCTTGATGCCCCATTCGGCCGCTCGGCCCGAGCGGACGTTCCAGAACGTCTGGAACAGGCAGCCTGCCGTTAGCATGCAGTTGGGCAGGTCCAGTGTGGGCAGCAGCGCGAGCAATGCGCGATTGGTGGCGTTTTCCAGTGCGATGTCCAATACGCGCGCGTGGGTCAGCGAAACCATGTCGTTCATCCTTGTCCGGTGATTTGCACTCAGGTGTGTGGGTACCAGTGAACCGCTGAGTCGAGATGAATGTGTTTGTGCTTTTCTGGGGTGAAGGGCGTATCGAGCGTAGCCAACGCGATGGAAACCCAGTCGGTGAACTCGCCCTGTGAGCGCGACCAGAACAAGGATGAGCCGCATCGTGCGCAGAAGGTGCGCAGTACCGATTCGGAAGAGGGGTATTCGGTGAGGCAGTCAGCCCCTTCCAGTATTCGCAGTGCACCGCGAGGCACGCTGCCGTAAGTGGCGAACAGCGCACCATGTCCCTTGCGGCACTGGCTGCAATGGCAATGGCTGACCGCCTTTGGCGCGGTCTGCAATTCATAGCGTACCGCCGTGCACAGGCAGCTGCCTTGGTAGGTATCGTTCATTTGATCATTTCCAGCCTTGAGCCTGGTGCTTGCGAGGGGCTCGACGAAGGGGTTGTAGCGCGGTTGAGATTGAGCGCCGCTGTGCGGCGCATCGCGGATGAATCCGCTCCTACAGGCCAGGGTTGCCAGCTCGAAATATAGCGTCGTGCCAACAAGGCGGACAATCATGCCCTGTGTGTAGGAGCGGATTCATCCGCGATGCGGCGCGTAGCGGCGCTCGATCCCAACAGTGCTGCAAGGCTACAGCCCGCCAATACGGCACCCCACGACGAAACCCGCGCCAAGGGTCATAATCCCCCCTTAATCACCATCCTGTGCAATGCCAGCTTCCCCACCCCAGGAGACTTCCCCATGCACGTTCTGCTCTGCGAGGACGACGACCTGATCGCCAGCGGCATCTGCGCCGGGCTCTCGGCCCAGGGCCTGACCGTGGACCGGGTGGCGAGCGCGTCGCAGGCGCGGCAGATGCTCCAGGCTGCGCAGTTCGACGTGATGATCCTCGACCTGGGGCTGCCCGACGAAGATGGCCTGAAACTGTTGCGCCGCCTGCGCCAGCAGGGCGAAACGCTGCCGGTGCTGGTGCTGACCGCGCGCGACGCGGTCACCGACCGGGTCGATGGCTTGCAGGCGGGAGCCGACGATTACCTGCTCAAACCGTTCGACCTGCGCGAACTGGCGGCGCGCCTGCACACCCTGCTGCGGCGGGTGGCGGGGCGGGCGGTCAACGTGATCGAGCATGGGCCGCTGTGCTACGACCCGAGCAGCTGTGTAGCGACCCTGGCCGGCGCGCCGGTGGACTTGTCGCGTCGCGAGCAGGCGTTGCTCCAGGCGCTGCTGCAGAACCCGGGGCGGGTGTTGTCCAGTGAGCAGTTGAAAGATTGCGTGTACGGCTTCAGCGACGAGGTCGAAAGCAACGCCCTCAACGTGCATATCCACCATCTGCGCCGCAAGCTGGGCAACGGCATTGTCGAGACCGTGCGTGGCCTGGGCTATCGCCTGGGGCCGGCGCAGGCGCCGCAGGAGGCGTCGTCGTGAGCTTGCGCGTTCGCCTGTCGCTGATCCTGGGTAGCGCCTTCATCGTCATCTGGGTGCTGGCGGCGGCGTGGATGCTGCGCGACCTGCGTCAGCAGATGATGTTCTCCCTCGATCAGCGCCTGGTGGCGTCGGCACGCATGGTCGCCGGACTGATCGACCAGTTGCCGCAGCCATTGACGGCCAAGGGGCAGGACGCGCACTTCTCCGCGGACCAGTTCAGCGTGCCGGATGGCATGGCCTGCCAGGTGAGCTCGCTGCGCGGCGAGATCCTGGCCAGCAACCACAAGCATGACGGCACGATGGACGACCAGCGCAGCGGCTTCCGCGACCAGACCATCGACGGTGCCTCGTGGCGCACTTTCACCTACAACCATGGCGATGTGCGTATCACCACTGCCGACCGCCACCAGGAGCGCGAGGCGCTGAACCAGTCGATCCTGCTGGCGGCGTCGGCGCCGGTGCTGATGGCGCTGCTGGGTAGCCTGGGGTTGCTGTGGATCGGCCTGGGCAAGGGCCTCGAACCGCTCAACCGCATGCGCGACGCCTTGCGCAGGCGGCGCGCCGACAGTGTCGAGCCGTTGCAGGTGGCCGGCCTGCCCAGCGAGCTGCAACCGTTGCTCGATACCCAGAACCAGCTGTTTCTGCGTATCGCCCAGACCATCGAGCGCGAGCGCCGGCTCACCGACGACGCCGCTCACGAGCTGCGCAGCCCGCTGACCGCGATCAAGACCCACCTGCAGGTGGCGCGGATGACCGACGGCGCGGTGCGCGAGCAGGCCTTGGAGCATGCCGAGCAGGGCACTGACCGGATGCACCGTACGCTGGAGCAGTTGCTGATGTTGGCGCGCGTCGAGGGCAGCCTGTCGTTCGACGACGGCGTGCAGTGCAGCGCCGAGCAAGTGGCGCTACAGGCGATCCAGGATGCCGGTGGGGGCGACAACCGGCGCATCCTCCTGCGCTTGCCGGAGGATGCCGCCAAGGTCTACCTCGGGATGCCGGCGCCACTGGCGGTGGCGGCCTTGCGCAACCTGCTGGACAACGCCCTGCGCCATGGTGGTGATGCGGCGGTGGAGCTGGAGGTGCAGGCACTGGACGGGCAGGTGGACTTCCTGGTGCGCGACCATGGGCCGGGGATTGCGCAGGAGGACCTGCAGCACCTGACCGAGCGCTTCTGGCGCAATGGCCAGAGTGGTGGGTGTGGGTTGGGGTTGGCGATTGTCCAGGCGATCGTCCAACGTTGTGCGGGAAGCCTGCGTTTCGACAGCCAGGCCGATGGTTTGCGGGTGAGGTTGCAGGTGCCAGCGCGTTCGGGCGCTTGAGTGTGCATGCATGGCTCTGGCCAGGAAAAGTTCGTGGGAGCGGGCTTGGCATGATTGTTGAGTCAGCGCTGCGCAGCCATCACAAATACCACACCAGCCGCTAAATCCTTCCCTCGCTGAAGCGTTTTCCAAGCGATGACCACCCGACACACATCCGGTTACAGGGCGCGTGGCGGGCACTTTCGCTTGCTTGCGAGGACTTTTCCGATGTCGACCGTTTCCAGCCTTGCCCAGGCGCTGCCGGCCTGTGCGCCGCAGGCCCTGTACGAATTCGCGGACTCGCCGCTGCTGCTGCGCCAGCAGCAACAAGAGTCCAACGCCCGCAGCTACCCGCGACGCATCCCGCTGGCGCTCAAGCGTGCCCGTGGCATTCACGTGGAGGATGTCGAGGGCCGGCAGTTCATCGACTGCCTGGCGGGTGCCGGCACCCTGGCCTTGGGCCACAACCATCCCGTAGTGGTCGAGGCAATCCAGCGCGTGCTGGCCGATGAGCTGCCCCTGCACACGCTGGACCTGACCACGCCGGTCAAGGATCAGTTCGTCCAGGACCTGTTCGGCCTGCTGCCCGAGGCGCTGCGCCGCGAGGCGAAGATCCAGTTCTGCGGCCCCACCGGCACCGATGCCGTGGAAGCGGCGCTCAAGCTGGTGCGCACCGCCACCGGGCGCAGCACGGTACTGGCGTTCCAGGGCGGCTACCACGGCATGACCCAGGGCGCCCTGAGCCTGATGGGCAGCCTGGGGCCGAAGAAGCCGCTGGGTGCGCTGCTGAGCAATGGCGTGCAGTTCCTGCCTTACCCCTACGACTACCGTTGCCCGTTCGGCCTGGGTGGCGAGGCTGGCGTGCGCGCCAACCTGCACTACCTGGAGAACCTGCTGAATGACCCTGAGGCCGGCGTGGCCTTGCCGGCGGCGGTGATCGTCGAGGTGGTGCAGGGCGAGGGCGGGGTGATCCCGGCCGACATCGAGTGGCTGCGTGGCCTGCGTCGGATCACCGAGCAGGCCGGCGTGGCGCTGATCGTCGACGAGATTCAGAGCGGTTTCGCCCGTACCGGCAAGATGTTTGCCTTCGAGCACGCCGGGATCGTGCCGGATGTGGTCACCTTGTCCAAGGCCATCGGTGGCAGCCTGCCGCTGGCGGTGATGGTCTACCGCGACTGGCTCGATAAATGGTCGCCGGGTGCCCATGCGGGTACTTTCCGGGGTAACCAGATGGCCATGGCGGCGGGGTCGGCAGTGATGGGCTACCTGGTCGAACACCGCCTCTGCGAGCATGCCGAAGCCATGGGGCAGCGCCTGCGTGGGCACCTGCTGCGTCTGCAGCGGGATTACTCGCAGTTGGGGGATATCCGTGGGCGTGGGTTGATGCTGGGTGTCGAGCTGGTCGACCCGGAGGGCGAGGTCGATGCCCTGGGCCATCCACCGGCTTGCCGGGTCCTGGCGCCCAAGGTGCAGCGTGAATGCCTGCGCCGTGGTTTGATTCTCGAGTTGGGCGGCCGGCATGGCGCGGTGGTGCGTTTCCTGCCGCCGCTGATCATCAGTGCCGAGCAGATCGACGAGGTCGCCGGGCGATTCGCCGAGGCCGTGGCCGCCGCGGTCAACTGACGCCGCGCACCCCACCCTGTAGGAGCCAGCAAGCTGGCCCCTACAGGAAGCGGCGCATCAATCGAATGTGCGGCCGTCGCGCCAGTAGCCCATCAATGTCAGGTTTTCTCGGGGTAGCCCGCGCTCCTTGATCAGGAACCGACGAATGTCCATCACCGTCGCCGACTCGCCGGCGACCCAGGCGTAGAAGTCGCCACTCTCGCCACTCGCCAGTTCCCAGAGTATGCGCTGGTCGATGTCCACATCCTCCAGTTCCACCGATGCGCTGGCGCGGATGACGGGCAGGCTGGCCAGTTCACGCACGGCATGCTGCATGCCGTGGCCGTGCGCGCAGCGCAGCAGGTCCCGGGGTAGCCAGTGCAGGCGAGTGGCGGGGCTGTGTCGCAGGGCAAGGCAGTCCTCTTCCAGGGGCACCTCGATGAACGCTTCCACGGGCAGGTCGGCGGCGTCCTGCGCCAGGTGCTCGAGGATGCCGGCGATGGCCGGCAGGGCGGTTTCGTCGCCAATCAGCAGGATACGTTGGGCGCTGCGTGGTGGCTTCCATTCGTAACCCCCCGGATCTTCGGTATAGGCCAGGTTCGGCGCGACCATCTGCAGCCGGTCGCCGACCTTGGCCCGGGTCGCCCAGGCCGACGCCGGCCCGTTCACGCCATGCAGCACGAAATCCACGTCCACCTCGCAGGCTTCACGGCGCAGGTCGCGGATGGTGTAGGTGCGCATGGGGGGTGTGTCCTGAGGGGCAAGGTCGCGACGCGCCTGCTGCCATTGGCCGTCCTTGGGCAGGCGTGGCGGTTGCCCGGCGGGCGTTGGGAAGAACAATTTGATGCGCTGGTCCGGGGCCAGGGTGTGCATGTGCGCCACCTCCGGGCCGCCGAAGACGAAACGGCACATTGAAGGGCTCAGCGGCTCGATGGCTTTCACGTCGATATCGAAGATCCGGTAGGGGGTCGCCTTGGTGGGGCGAATCAACCGGGAGAGCAGGGAGGTCATGGTCGTACCTCTGTTGGTAGGGGGTACTGATCAGACGAGTCCGCGCGGGCTTGAATTAGGCTTGCCCGGCGGGCGCTAAATTTTCAGCCCCAGCCTACGTCCTAGCTTGGATAGACACCGCAGCATGGCGGGAATGGACTGAGGCGCAATGACAATTTCTCGACGAGGATTCATCGCGGGCCTGGCCGTGGCGGGCGCCACCGGCACGGCTGCCTACTACGCGCACAAGAAGCTGACCCATGACCCGGAGGACGACATCGTCACACCCGGTGAGGCGAGCGTCGAGCTGGCCGATTATTCCGGCCAGGTGCTGGCGGATCGGTTGCGTGGCGTCTGGGACCTGCGCCTCGAAGGCGTCGACGCCGGCATGGAGGGGTTGCCCGCCGAGGGCCTGGAGGTGTTTTTCGATGTGGCCACCAAGGGGCGTGGCTTGCGCGGTTACGTCGATACCGGTGAGCGTTTGCGTGGTGACGGGGAACCCGCCTACCGCGTGCTGGGCGACCTGGTCGGCGCCAGTTCGCGTGAAGTGCGCTGGCGCCTGGTCGACACGCGCGGCCGCTCGGTCTACGAATGCGTGGCCAGCCTGGACGAGGTGTGGGGCCGTTTCGCCAACGCGGGCACGGGCACCTTGAGCGGGCGCCTGCAGCGCCTGGACCGCCCGCTGACCATGCCCCTGTTGGACAACCGTTTCGTCGCGGTCAAGCGCCTGTTTCCCGAGGCCCGCGAGCGGCTCGTCTATACCCCGCAGATGCAGGCCTGGGTGATTGGCGCCGAACACCGTCTGTTCCACCAGCTGTGGCACGCGACCCGGGACAAATGGCATCGCCTGTCGGAGCAGAAACAGAATGCCCTGCGCGGCCTGGGCTGGCAGCCCGGCCCAAGGGATCGCGAACGTGACGCCCGTGGCCCGCGCAAGCACCGCAACGGTTCCGGCATCGACTTCCTGTTCATGCACCGGCACATGCTGATGTACGCGCGTACCTTGCAGGATTTGCCTTCCTGGCCGCGCTTTCCGCTGCCGCAACCGAACGTCGAGTTCGATCGCCAAGGCTTTGCCCGTTACCACGACAACCACGATGGCTATTGCGTGCCGCCGGCCTGGCAGGCGCCGGGTGACGATGCCTATGGCCAGTGGGTGTCGGCAATCAAGGCCAGCGAGACTTTTTGCGGCAACTTCCAGGTCTGGGAGTCGCAGTACCAGGACCCGGTGTACCTGTCGAAGCTGTCATTGGGGGCCTTCGGTTCGGAGCTGGAGATGACCCTGCACGACTGGTTGCACATGTGCTGGGCGTCGGTGCCGCGCGACCCGAACAATGCCGCGCCCGTGCCGTTCGCCCGCGATCAGGCGGACTTCGCCGCGCGCTGGTTCGAGCCTGAGAATGACTTCCTGGGCGACCCGTTCTCGTCTCACGTCAACCCGGTGTTCTGGGGTTTCCATGGCTGGATCGACGACCGCATCGACGACTGGTTCCGTGCTCACGAGCGCTACCATCCCGGCCAGGTGCGCAGGCAGGACGTCAACGGCGTGCCCTGGTTCGCGCTGGGGCGCTGGGTGGAGGTCGACGACCCCTGGCTGGGGCCGGACACCCATGGCTGCAGCACCCAGCCCGGCACGCGCCCGGGCAAGTCGGTGGAGATGGACGTCGAGACCATGAAGCTGGCTTTGCGTATCACCTTTGGCGAGGACGACAAGATCGACGGCTTCCTGCGCAAGGTGCCGCAGCGGCCGTGGTATGCGCGGCACCTGTCGTTGAAGAACATTGTTTCCTGAGGGCGGCCTTCAGGCCGCTGACGCTGTTCGAGCTGTGCCGTATTGACTGTGCCGGCCCGGCGCCTACAGGGACAGTACTGATTCCGAAATTGGCGCAGTGCCTGTGGGAGCGGGTTTACCCGCGAACACCGGCATGGCCGGTGCCATGCACCGCGTCGTATTCTTGGCGGGTAAGCCCGCTCCGGCAGAGGATCACTGCCAGGCTTTCAAGCCTTCGGCACTTGCCACCCGCCCCCCAGCGCCTTGTACAACGCCACGCTCCCCTGCAATCGCGCCAGGCGCAGTTGCGCCTGCTGGTCCTGCGCCAGGTACAGCGCGCGCTGGGTCTCGAGGACCGTCAGCAGGGTCTCGGCCCCGGCTGCATAGCGTTGCTGCGCCAGGTCGAAGGCCAGGCGCGCCTGTTCCACTTCCTGGTCTTGCCATTGGCGCTGGCGTTCCACGCCACTGATGGCGTTCAGGGCCTTTTCCACATCGGCGAAACCCGCCAGGATGCTGGCCCGGTAATTCTCCAGCAGCTCTTGCTGTTCGGCGCGGGCCAGGTCCCGGGCTGCGCTCAGTCGGCGATTGTTGAAAATGGGCGCGGTGAGCCCGGCGGTGAGGGTGTAATAGGGGCTGTCGCCAAGATTGGCGAAGGTTCGCGCGCCACTGCCCAGCGTCGCCCCCAGCACCAGGCGCGGCAGCATGGCGGCCCTGGCCACCTGGACGTTGGCGCTGGCCGCCGCCAGGCGCGACTCGGCGGCGGCGATGTCCGGGCGCCGTCCGAGCAGCTCGCTGGGTACGCCGCTGCCGATGCCGGGCCAGCGCAGTGCGTCGATTGTCTCGTTGCTGGCGGGCAGGGCTTGCACCGGATCGCCCAGCAGCGTGGCCAGGGAGACGCGGTTGTCCTGTCGGCGCTGTTCGAGCAGGGGTAGCTGTCGCTCTTGAGCGGCTACCAGGCTACGTTGCTGAGCCAACTCCAGGCGCGTGGCCGAGCCTGAGCGCTCACGGGCTTCCACCAGCCCGAGCACATCCTTGGCGTTTTCCAGGTTCAGGCGGGCAATACGCAGTTGCTCTTCCAGGGCCAAACCCTGCAAGTAGCTGTCGGCTACGGCACCGCTCAGGGTCAGCTCGACGACCTGGCGATCGAAGCGGCTGGCGTCCAGACTGCGCAGGGCACTGTCACGGGTGGCGCGCAGACCACCCCAGAAATCGATTTCGTAACTGGCACTCAGGCGGACGCCGAATGAGGTACTCGTGCGTTCGCGGCTGCTGGCATCGAGCTGGTCGTTGCCTTCGCCGCGCAGCAAGCGCTGGCGGGAGCCATCCAGGCCGGACTTCACTTCGGGCATCAAGGGCGCCCCGGCGATCACTGCGCTGGCCTGGGCCTGGCGCACCCGTGCCGCCGCGGCGGCAAGGTCGTGGCTGTTCTGACGGGCACGCTCGACCAGGCGATCCAGCTCGGTACTGGCGAACGCCTGCCACCATTGCGGGTCCGGCAAGGGCTGCGCCGGGTCGGTCATGCCTTGCCAGGTGGGTGGTGCGTCGATGCCCGCCGCAGGTGGCGGCGGGGTACTGCAGGCGGCGAGGCAAAGGCTGAGGCTCAACAGGCTGATACGGCTGGGGATTGTCATGGGTTATTCGCTGGTAAGGGCTTTGACCGGGTCGAGGCGGGCGGCCTTGCGCGCCGGCATGAAGCCGAACACCACGCCGGTGATCACCGCGCAGGCGAAGGCGCCGAGGATGGCGGGCAGGGCGAAGGCCACGGCGATATCGGCCAGCAGCAAGCCGCCGCCGACCAGCAGGGCGATGCCGATGCCGGTGACGCCGCCGACCATCGACAGCATCACCGCCTCGGTGAGGAACTGGCGCAGGATGTCGCGCTGGCGGGCGCCGGTGGCCATGCGGATGCCGATCTCGCGGGTGCGTTCGCGCACGGTCATGAGCATGATGTTCATCACCCCGATGCCGCCGACCAGCAGCGAGATCGCGGCGATCGCCCCGAGCATCAGCGACAGGCTGTTCTGGGTGCGGGCCTCGGCCTGGATCAGCGCGGCGTCGTTGGTCAGTTCGAAATCGTGCTTGCCCTGGTGGCGCTGGCGCAGCAGGCGGTCGATGGCGGCCTCGGTATCGTTCACCCGGCGCGAGTCGATGGCGGCGATGGCCACGTACTCCGGGTCTTGGCTGCCAAACAGGCGAATGGATGCGGCGGAGTAGGGCACGACGATGCGCTCGTCGCTGTCCTCGCTGCCGGAGCTGGCGCCCTTGGCCGCGAGGACACCGACCACCTGGAAGGGCACGTTGCCAATCAGCAGGTATTGCCCCAGCGGGTTGCTGCCTTCGCCGAACATCTTGCTGCGCACCTTCTGACCGATCACGGCCACCGCGGCGCCGCTGGCTTCGTCGGCTTCGCTGAAGAATGTGCCTTCGACCACCGGCCAATTGAAAATGGCGGGGAACCAGGTGTTGTTGCCGCCGACATAGAACCTCTGGCTACTGTTGCCCTGGCGTACCATCAACTGGCCGCCGATCACCGGCATGACATGCAGCACTTGCGGCAGTTCGCCGATCGCCGCGACATCGTCGAGGGTGACGATGCCGCCGGGTTCCTGGGCGGTGGCACGTTTGCCGTTGAGGTAGAGGATGTTGGAGCCGAACGCCGCCATCTGCGCCATCACCTGACGCTTGCTGCCTTCACCCACTGCCAGCATGACCACCACCGAAGCCACGCCGATGATGATGCCGAGCAGCGTCAGGGCAGTACGGAAGCGGTTGATCCACATGACCCGCCAGGCCGCCTGCAGGGCCTCGAACATCTCGCCTTTCCAGGCGCCCTTGAGGATGGCGCCGCGGTCCAGGCGCTGGCGCAGGTCATTGGCTTGCAGTTGTTCGGGTTGTGCCGGCGAAGGTTGCGCGGCGGCCGAATCGCTGACCATCAGGCCGTCGCGGATCTCGATGATGCGTTGCGCGCGCGCCGCCACTTCACGGTCGTGGGTGATGAGGATGATCACATGGCCCTGGCTGGCCAGTTCGTCGAGCAGGGCCATGACCTCGGCCCCGCTATGGCTGTCCAGGGCGCCGGTGGGTTCGTCGGCAAGAATGATATGGCCGCCATTCATCAAGGCCCGGGCAATCGACACGCGTTGTTGCTGGCCGCCGGAAAGCTGGTGCGGACGGTTGCCAGTGCGACTGGCCAGGCCCAGGCGGTCGAGCAGGGCAAGGGCACGGGCGTGGCGCTCGGCGGGCGGCGTGCCGGCATAGATCGCCGGCATCTCGACGTTCTCCTGGGCCGAGCCCGAAGGGATCAAGTGGTAGCCCTGGAACACGAAACCGAACGCCTCGCGGCGCAGCCAGGCCAGTTCGTCGCTGTCCAGTTCCGCCACATCGCGGCCGGCGAAACGGTAGCTGCCGGACGTGGGGCGGTCGAGGCAGCCGAGGATGTTCATCAGCGTGGACTTGCCGGAGCCCGAGGCGCCGACGATGGCGACGAATTCGCCCGGGTGGATGCTCAGGCTGATGCCGCGCAGCACTTCCACCTTGGGCGAATCGATACCGCCGTACGCCTTGCGGATATCGCACAGCTCGATCAGGGGCGCGCCCATGTCAGCCTCCGCTGGCGATAGGCGCGCCGATGATCAGGCGTTCGCCTTCGCGCAGGCCGTCGAGGATCTGCACGCGCAACCGGTCGCTCAGCCCGGTGCGCACCTGGCGCGCCTCGACCTTGCCATCAGCGTTGAGCACCTGGGCCAGGCGCAGCTCGCTGCCGGGCGTTTCGTCGAGCGCCGCCAGCGGGGCGCTGAGCACCTGGCTGGCCTGGCCGGCGACGAAGAACACCTGGGTGGTCATCTCGGCCATCAGGGCGCCGTCGGGGTTCTCGACATCCAGCAGCACGGTGTATTGCACCACCTTGCTGGCGCTGGTGCCGGCCGTGGCGCTGGCCGGGCTGCCGCTGCCCTGGCCGGACTGCTCCAGTGGCTTGGGCGGGATCGGCAGGATCTGCCTGACGGTGCTGCTCCAGCGCCGCTTGCCACCGGCCAGGGTGGTGAAGTAGGCGGTCATGCCGGGTTTGACCTTGCCGATGTCCGCCTCGGAGACCTGGGCCCAGACGGTCATCGGCGACAGTTTGGCTATGCGCAGGATCAACGGTGTCTGCTGCTGGGCATTGAGGGTTTGCCCCTCGCGGGCATCCACCGCCACCACGGTACCGTCCATGGGGGCGTAGATACGGGTGTAGCCCAACTCCGCCTCGTCGCTGCGCAGGCTGGCTTGGGCCTGACGGATCTGGGCCTGGTACATGTCGATACGCGCCTGGGTCACTTTCAGTTGGGCCTGGGCTGCCTGCAGGTCTTCCTGGCGCGTGGCGCCAGCGGCGGCCAGGTCGTGCTGGCGCTGATACTGCTGCTGGGCGAGGACGAACTGGGCGCGTTGCTCGGCGAGCTGGGCCTTGAGGTTTTCGATCGAGAAACGCCCGGCATCCAGCTTGGCCTGCTGGGTGGAGGGGTCTATCTCGACCAGCAGTTGGCCCTGACGCACTTCATCGCCGGCTTGCGCATGCAACTTGCGGATCTGTCCGGACGCCTGGGCGCCGACATCGACATAGCGCATGGGTTGCAGGGTGCCCAATGCCGTGATGCTGCTCTCGATGTCGGCGCGGGTCACCGGCACGGTGCTGACGGTGGCGCCGCCGAAGGGCAGGGCCTTCCAGGCCAGCAGGCTGCCCAGGCCAAGCAGGCCCAGTGTGGCATAGGCCAGGCGGCGAGTATTGGATGTGCGAGTCATGCGGACTTCCAGCCGGAGGGAGTGGCCGAGGACGGCAGGGCGCGTTCCCGGGGGTGCCAGTTAAACGAATGCCAGGCAGGGCGATTTAACGGCGGTAGTGGCTGAACTCTGTGTTGCTGAGAATAATTATAATTTGTAAGATCGCACGCTGATATCATCCAGACCCGCGCCCTGCAGGTCAGTGCGTGTGCGGGGGAACGCCAGGTGCCGTCGTGGAACATTACTATCGCGAATTGGTGAGTTTCCTTTCCGCACGCCTGGGCAATCGCCAGGCTGCGGAGGATGTCGCCCATGACGCTTACCTGCGGGTGCTGGAGCGTAGCGAAGGCGAGCAGATCGAACATCCGCGCGCTTTTCTCTACCGCACGGCCCTGAACCTGGTGGTCGATCGTCATCGCCGGCACCAGGTCCGCCAGGCCGAGCCGCTGGAAATACTCGACAGTGACGAGCGCTGGCACAGCCCGGCCCCGGTACAGGGCATGCAACTCGACCAGCGCATGGCCTTGATGCAGCGCGCCCTGAATGAGTTGAGCGCGCAATGCCGCGACAGTTTCCTGCTGCGCAAGATCGACGGCCTGTCCCATCAGCAGATCGCCGAGCGCCTGGGCATTTCCCGCAGCCTGGTGGAAAAGCACATCGTCAATGCCATGAAGCACTGCCGCGTGCGCATGCGCCTCTGGGAATCCTGAATACCCCGTGAAGCGCGGGTGAAAATTTCCTGTAGTGGCAACTTGATTTCTGGATGTTTCAAGACAACTATCAATAAAGACCCCGCTCAGGCGCTGCGCCTGACGTTTGCCTTCACGGGCGCAGTTCGGTCATGGAGCCTCATTCATAACCTTGCTGCCTGGGCCCGGACGATGCCGAACAAGACCTTGCGCATCCTCATCGCGGATGAGCACCCCGACCAGCGGCTGCAGCTGGAAAAACTGCTCAATGGCCTGGGCTACTACCGCATTGCCCCGGTGGAGAGCTTCGACGACCTGCAGCGTCTGGTGCACAGTGCCCTGCAGCCGTTCAACCTGCTGGTCGGCAACATCGAGCTGGCCAGCCACGCGGGAGTCGACCTGGCGCGTTTCTGCCGGGTCAGCGCGCAGATCCAGCATGCCTTGCTCTACCACTCCCTGAAGCTGAAGATCCCGGCCGTGCCGGTGGGCGAGCGCCAGGCCGTGAGCGTCAGTCTGCCCGGGGTGCCCGACAACCAGGCCATGGAGACGTTCATGGCGATCATCGACATGCCGCTGAAGGTCGGTGAGATACCATTGCCGCCGAGCCTGGCCGGCGGCAATGGTTACCCCAAGCGACGGATGAACTTCGCCCAGACGGTGTTCAGCCGCTCTTCTTGAGCCCGTAAGCGGTCCCGCGTCCTCGGCATTTGCTATCCTCTGGCCTTTTGCCAAGTTGCGGAACCTGCCATGACTGCCATCGATACCGCCCGCGCGCCCCGGTTCAGCCGCGGCGACCACCGGACCTTGGGCCTGGCGGCGCTGGGCGGCGCCCTGGAAATCTACGATTTCATCATCTTCGTGTTCTTCGCCCTGACCCTCAGCCAGCTGTTCTTCCCGCCCGAGATGCCGGAGTGGCTACGCCTGCTGCAGAGCTTCGGGATCTTCGTCACGGGCTACCTGGCGCGGCCGCTGGGCGGGATCCTGATGGCCCACTTCGCCGACCACCTGGGGCGCAAGCGGGTGTTCAGCCTGAGCATCCTGATGATGGCGCTGCCCTGCCTGCTGATCGGCGTGATGCCGACCTACGCCGACATCGGCTACGCCGCGCCGCTGATCCTGCTGGCCCTGCGTATTCTCCAGGGGGCCGCCGTGGGCGGCGAGGTGCCCAGCGCCTGGACCTTCGTTGCCGAGCATGCTCCGGCTGGGCGGCGTGGCTATGCGCTGGGCTTCCTGCAAGCCGGGTTGACCTTCGGCTACCTGCTCGGGGCGCTGACCGCAACCTTGCTGGCGCAGCTCTACACGCCCCAGGAGATTCTCGATTACGCCTGGCGTTATCCGTTCCTGCTGGGGGGCGTGTTCGGTGTGATCGGTGTCTGGCTGCGCCGCTGGCTCAGCGAGACACCGGTGTTCCTGGCCCTGCGCGAGCGTCAGGCGCGTCCGGTGGCGTTCCCGTTACGCACGGTGCTGGGCGAGCATCGCCGGTCCTTGATTCCCGCGGCACTGCTCACTTGCGTGCTGACGTCGGCGGTGGTGGTGCTGGTGGTGATCACGCCCACGGTGATGCAGCAGCGTTTCGGCATGAGCGCTGGGCACACTTTCGCCTTAAGCAGCGTGGGCATCGTCTTTCTCAATATCGGTTGCGTGCTGGCCGGTTTGCTGGTCGACCGTATCGGCGCCTGGCGTGCGCTGATGATCTACAGCTTGCTGCTGCCGCTGGGCGTTGGTGCGCTCTATGCCAGCCTGGTGGGGCAGTGGGGCGTGATCTGGCTGGCCTATGCCCTGGCTGGGTTGTCCTGTGGCGTGGTGGGGGTGGTGCCGTCGGTGATGGTCGGGTTGTTCCCGGCTGAAATCCGGGTGTCGGGAATATCCTTCACCTATAACGTCGCCTATGCGCTGTGGGCGAGCATTACGCCGCTGGTGTTGATTGCACTGATGCCGTGGAGCCCGTGGGTGTGTGTCGGTTTTTGTCTGGCAATGGGCGTGGTGGGGCTGTTTACGGCCCTCTATTTCGGGCGCCGGGAGTCGCTGATGTCTGGTGCCGAACCGATGCCGATCTTGTGTGGTGACAAATGAGTTGTTAATGGCTGTAGTGCATTGAGGCAGACACGAAAAAGCCCCCGGGCCTCATGGCCAGGGGGCTTTTTCTTGCCGCAAGGGCAGGGCTTACATGTTCGGGTAGTTCGGCCCTCCGGCGCCTTCAGGGGTGACCCAGGTGATGTTCTGGGCCGGGTCCTTGATGTCGCAGGTCTTGCAGTGCACGCAGTTTTGCGCGTTGATCTGGAAGCGCTTGTTGCCGTCTTCCTGGGTGACCACCTCGTACACGCCGGCCGGGCAGTAGCGCTGCGCCGGTTCGTCGTACAGCGGCAGGTTGCTGGCGATCGGGATGTTCGGGTCGGTCAGCTTCAGGTGGCAGGGTTGTTCCTCTTCATGGTTGGTGCTGGAGAGGAACACCGAGCTGAGCTTGTCGAAGCTGAGCTTGCCGTCTGGTTTCGGGTAGTCGATCTTCTGCGAGTCGGCGGCGAGCTTGAGGCAAGCGTAGTCCGGCTTGGTGTCGTGCAGGGTGAACGGCAGCTTGCCGCCGAACCAGTTCTGGTCGACGTAGTTGAACGCAGCGCCCAGCAGCGGGCCGAACTTGTGCATGGCCGGGCCGAAATTGCGGCTGGCGAACAGTTCCTCGTGCAGCCAGCTGGCCTTGAACGCACTGACATAGCCGTTCAGTTGATCACCGCCCTCGCTGCCGGCGATCAGCGCATCGGCCACGGCTTCGGCCGCGAGCATGCCGGACTTCATCGCGGTGTGGCTGCCCTTGATCTTGGCGAAGTTCAGGGTGCCCAGGTCGCAGCCGATCAGCGCGCCGCCATTGAACACCATCTTCGGCAGCGAGTTGAAGCCGCCCTTGCAGATGGCGCGGGCGCCGTAGCTGATGCGCTTGCCGCCTTCGAGGTACTGGGCCATCACCGGGTGGTGCTTCAGGCGCTGGAACTCGTCGAACGGCGAGAGGTACGGGTTGGCGTACGAGAGGTCGACGATCAGGCCGACCACCACCTGGTTATTCTCCAGGTGATAGAGGAACGAACCACCGGTGTTGTCCTTGCTCATCACATCCAGCGGCCAGCCAGCGGTGTGCACCACCAGGCCTTGCTCGTGCTTGGCCGGGTCGATTTCCCAGATTTCCTTGAGGCCAATGCCGTAGTGCTGGACGTCGGATTCGTTGTCCAGGTCGAAGCGCTTGATCAGCTGCTTGCCGATATGGCCGCGGCAACCTTCGGCGAACAGGGTGTACTTGGCACGCAGTTCCATGCCCGGGGTGTACAGGCCATCCTTCGGGTGGCCTTCGCGGTCGACGCCCAGGTCGCCGGTCACGATGCCGCGGACCACGCCGTTTTCATCGAACAGCGCCTCTTGCGCGGCGAAACCCGGGTAGATCTCCACGCCCAGGTTCTCGGCCTGCTGGGCCAGCCAGCGGCACAGGTTACCCAGGGAGATGATGTAGTTGCCCTGGTTGTGCATGGTCTTGGGCACGAACAGGTCGGGGACCTTGGTCGAGCTGCCGGCATCCTTGAGCACATAGATGTCGTCGCGCTTAACTTCGGTGTTCAGCGGCGCGCCGAGTTCCTTCCAGTCGGGGAACAGCTCGTTCAGGGCGCGGGGCTCGAACACCGCGCCGGAGAGGATGTGGGCGCCGACTTCGGAGCCTTTCTCGACCACGCAGACGCTGATCTCGCTACCGGCTTCGGCGGCCTTCTGCTTCAGGCGGCAGGCGGCGGACAGGCCGGCCGGGCCTGCGCCGACGATGACCACGTCGAATTCCATGTATTCGCGTTCCACTGGTTCTCTCCTACTCAAGGCTCATCGCTGTTGCTTGTCTTATGGGTGCTTGACGGTCATGCACGGCGTGCGGCTGCTGTAGCTTCGTGGATGACGGACTACACCGTCTTGTCTTGGCCGCGCATTATATCTACACCACTTGACGGGTCCAATACAAACGTTTGTTTGAATTTGCCGGAGCCCAGTAAAATCAAAGGTACGCGGCTGGAGGGTGGCCAATTTGCCGTATTGACCGGATTGGGTGTTACGGTCAAGATACGAGCGCTTTTACGCTCGCCGTAGGCTGACCGTCGGGCGCAGGTGCACCCCTAAAGACCAGGCGTGGAGCAGGGTTTGCGGGCCGAATCAGGCTTTGTAGTGGAGTCTACACGCCACGACAGAAAATGACCCGAGGGTTTTCGAATCCAAGGTCGTGACAGGACTGATCGGTCACTTGAAATTTTCCCGCCCCGGAACGTTTTTAGAGGTGCCCTTGTACCCACGCGCATTCGCCGGGCAGCCCCCAGGCGATCTTCTTTTCACCGGAGAGTAACGAGGAATCCATGAAGGTTCTTGTAGCTGTCAAACGAGTGGTCGACTACAACGTCAAGGTTCGCGTCAAGGCGGACAACTCCGGCGTTGACCTTGCAAACGTCAAGATGTCCATGAACCCCTTCTGCGAAATCGCCGTGGAAGAAGCCGTCCGCCTGAAAGAAAAGGGCGTGGCGAGCGAAATCGTCGTCGTCAGCATCGGGCCGACCGCCGCGCAGGAACAACTGCGTACCGCCCTGGCCCTGGGCGCCGACCGCGCCATCCTGGTCGAAGCCACTGATGAGCTGAGCTCCCTGGCCGTGGCCAAGGCGCTGAAAGCCGTTGTCGATAAAGAGCAGCCGCAGCTGGTCATCCTCGGCAAGCAAGCCATCGACAGTGACAACAACCAGACCGGCCAGATGTTGGCCGCGCTGACCGGCTACGCCCAAGGCACCTTCGCCTCCAAGGTCGAAGTCGCCGGCGACAAGGTCAACGTCACCCGTGAAATCGATGGCGGCCTGCAGACCGTTGCGTTGAACCTGCCAGCCATCGTCACCACCGACCTGCGCCTGAACGAGCCACGCTACGCGTCGCTGCCGAACATCATGAAGGCCAAGAAGAAGCCGCTGGAGACCGTTACTCCAGATGCGCTGGGCGTTTCCCTCGCCTCCACCAGCAAGACCCTCAAGGTCGAAGCGCCTGCCGCCCGCAGCGCGGGTATCAAGGTCAAGTCGGTGGCCGAACTGGTCGAGAAGCTGAAGAACGAAGCGAAGGTAATCTAAATGACTATCCTGGTTGTCGCTGAACACGAAAACGGTGCCGTAGCCCCGGCCACCCTGAACACTGTCGCTGCCGCCGCCAAGATTGGTGGTGATGTGCACGTGCTGGTCGCTGGCCAGAACGTCGGTGGCGTCGCCGAATCCGCCGCCAAGATCGCCGGCGTGGCCAAGGTGCTGGTCGCGGACAACGCTGCCTACGCCCACGCCCTGCCGGAAAACGTCGCGCCGCTGGTAACCGAGCTGGCCAAGGGTTACAGCCACGTGCTGGCTCCGGCCACCACCAACGGCAAGAACATCCTGCCGCGTGTTGCCGCGCTGCTGGACGTCGACCAGATTTCCGAGATCATCTCGGTCGAATCCGCCGACACCTTCAAGCGCCCGATCTACGCCGGTAACGCCATTGCCACCGTGCAATCGAGCGCCGCGGTCAAGGTCATCACCGTGCGTACCACCGGCTTCGATGCCGTGGCCGCCGAAGGTGGCTCGGCCGCCGTCGAAGCGGTCGCTGCCGCTCATGACGCCGGCAAGTCGGCCTTCGTCAACGAAGAGCTGGCCAAGTCCGATCGCCCTGAGCTGACCGCCGCCAAGATCGTCGTTTCCGGCGGTCGCGGCATGGGCAACGGTGACAACTTCAAGCACCTGTACGCCCTGGCCGACAAGCTCGGCGCCGCCGTCGGTGCCTCGCGCGCCGCAGTCGACGCAGGCTTCGTGCCGAACGACATGCAGGTCGGCCAGACCGGCAAGATCGTTGCGCCGCAGCTGTACATCGCCGTCGGTATCTCCGGCGCAATCCAGCACTTGGCCGGTATGAAGGACTCGAAAGTGATCGTTGCGATCAACAAGGACGAGGAGGCACCGATCTTCCAGGTGGCCGACTACGGCCTGGTTGCCGACCTGTTCGAAGCGGTTCCGGAGTTGGAAAAGCTGGTCTGATCCGGCGGCTTCACTTATAAAGAAGCCCGGCCCTCTTGTTGAGGGCCGGGCTTTTTTTATGGATGCAAGGAGTGTTGCATGGCGTTGCGCTCGAGCAAGGGGATGCTGGCCTGTGCGCTGGCACTGCTGTCGACCTCGGTGTGGGCGGTGGGCAAATGCGAGCGGCTGGTGGCCACGGGCAGCCCGGATGCGCCGCCCTATTCCTGGCAGGACCCGAACGATCCGAAGCACCTGATTGGCGCCAACGTCGACCTGCTGCGCCAGGCGGCGAGCGAGTTGGGGGTGAAGGTGGAGGTGCTGCATGCCGGTCGGCGTGACCAGGCGCTGGAGGAGGTGCGCAGTGGGCGCATGGACCTGCTGCTCGACACCCCCATGCAGGTCGCCCAGCTGACTGCATTGGACTATATCCACCCGGCGCTGCAGCTCAACGAGTACCTGGTATGGACCCGGCATGACGCGACGCTTGCGTTCGAGGGGCCGGCGGATCTGGCCCGCTACCAGGGAAGTCTGTCGGAAAAGGCTCGGTTGACGCCGGCATTCGAAGCGTTTGCCAAGACCCAGCTGAGGCTGGAGCCGGCGCAGAACCTCACGCAGGCATTCCAGAAACTGGTGCTTGGCCAGGTCGACTATGTGCTGGCGGGGCGATACTCCGGCATGGCCATGGCCCAGAGCCTGGGGGTGGGTAATGACCTGGTCGCCCGGGGGCTGCCGGTGGACCGCCCAGGCCTTTACCTGGCGGTGTCGCACAACTCGGCTTGCAACGACAGTTGGTTGCGCGGACAACTGGCAAAAAAACTGACAGAATTGCCGATCTCCGGGGCGACCGAGGCCGTGCTGCAGCGCAATGTCGAGCGCTGGAAAGCGCAGATGCAGGCGCCGCTGGACGCCCCTAAACAGTAGGAAGATTGCGTGAGAATCCAACCTCTTATTCTTGCCCTGGTCGTGTTCGGCCTGGCCGGCTGCGCCAACGACCCGGCGCCCCATGAACAGCTGCGCCTCTCTGAGCAGGCATTGGAGCAGGCCAAGGCCGTCGGCGCCACCGAGCAAGTGCCGGAGTACAAACTGGCCGAAGACAAGCTGGCCCGTGCCAAGGCCAACATGGCCACCGAGAGCTATCGTGATGCGCGCATGCGTGCCGAGCAGGCCGAGCTGGACGCGCGCCTGGCCGAGGCTCGTGTGCTGACCCAGAAGAGCGAGGAGCAGTTGCAGGTGCTGCAGTCGCGGATCAAGCGTTTGCGCAAGCAGCTGGAGGTGCAGCCATGAATCGTCTCAAACCCATGGCGGCGCTGGCTTTGCTGGCGCTGGTCGGATTGCAGGGCTGCGCCAGCCAGCGCAGCGAGTCGGCGCTGGATGACGCCAGCACGGCGTTCCAGAAGGTCAAGGACGATTCCAATGTGCTGCGCAGCGCGCCGCGCGATGTGATTCGCGCAGGTGAGTCGCTGGGGCGTGCGGAGCGCCTGGCCGGCTATATCGGCACGGGCAGCGACGTGCGTCATTATGCCTATCTGAGCCAGCGCTACAGCGAAATTGCCGGTGAGCATGCCAAGCTGGCGCTCAACCAGGAACGCCTGGCCAAGCTCGACCTCGAGCGTCAGCGCTTGCAGTTGGGCTTGCGCGAAGCCAAGCTCGCCAGTGTTCAGCAGCAGGGTAAATGGGTCGAGGCGCAGATTGTTGCGTTGGCGTCCGAGCAGACTGATCGTGGCCTGGTGATGACCCTTGGGGATGTGCTGTTCGACACAGGGGAGGCGGATCTGAAGAACTCTGCCAGCCGTACTGTGCTCAAGCTGGTGCAGTTCCTGCAACTCAATCCGCGCCGGGTGGTGCGTATCGAGGGTTACACCGACAGCACTGGCAACCCGGAAGATAATCTCAAGCTGTCCCGTGATCGTGCTCAGTCGGTTGCCGACATGCTGGTCGACCTGGGGGTCGACGAGAAGCGTATCCAGGTTGAGGGGTATGGCGACCAGTACCCGGTGGAGGCCAATGCCTCGGAGCGGGGCAGGGCGCAGAACCGTCGGGTCGAGATCGTCTTCTCCGATGACAAGGGCAAGCTCGCGCCGGCGCGCTGAACCCAGGCTTTTCATTCGCGGGCAAGCCCGCTCCCACGGGGTTTGTATGCGCCCTGTGGGAGCGGGCTTGCCTACGAATGGGCCGGAATGACCAATAGATAACTACCAGTCTGCCAACTAACTTCAATTTCTTTGATCTTGATCTTGATCTTGATCTTGATCTTGCTTCTAAGTGCGCGATAGTTCAGGCGCCGCCAAATGCGACTTCAGGAGGCCGAACGTAGGACTTGCGTAGCGGGGCGACGGGCATGGATGCCCGTCGAGCACTGATGGGCCATGGATGGCCCTTCAGTGCGTCCACGCGGGAGCAAGGCCGGAGTGAGGGAACCCCGGAGCGAAGCGCAGGGGTCGTATGAACGGAGCCAGCGGTTTTTGCCTTCTTTTGCCCGCGTGCAAAAGAAGGTCGCCGTAAGGGCGAAAAGGTGAGTCAGCGCCGCCATCGTGAATGGATATGCTCACGAATTTCAAGGCCAATACTCTGAAAGTCAAAGTCAAAGTCAAAACTTAATAGGTCTCTACAGCTGTGTGCATATCCATTTGCGATAGCGACTCGAAGTCACCTTTCCGCCCTTACGGCGGGTCACTTTTTGTCAAACGCGACAAAAAGTAACCAAAAAACGCTGCGCTCCATTCATACGGCCCTCCGCTACGCTCCGGGTCCCTTCGCTCCGGCGCCTTCCGGGCCCGCGCGGCCTACGACTTGCTGCGCAAGTCTACATCTCGCGCCTTCGGCTACGCCGAAGGGTGCTGCGCACCTGGCCCTCCAGACGCCTGCGCTCAGCCTCCTGAAGTCGCGAAGTTACGGGCGGCGCCTGGGCTGGCGCAGCTGTCGCTAGCTGACGGTGTGGCTAACATCCTGATCGCCAAAGCCAAAGCCAAAGCCAAAGCCAAAGCCAAAGCCAAAGCCAAAGCCAAAGCCAAAGCCAAAGCCAAAGCCAAAGCCATTTTGCGCGTTCGTCGGCGCTTCGATGCAGTCGCTCACTTTTTCACTGTCACGCAACTGTATTGTTGACTATTCTCCGATCTGCCCCAGTACACTTCTCAACTGTTACGGTATTCTGGCTCCGCAGTGAGTCGCACAAGAACAATGATCCCGTCCGCGCTTCGAGAACACGCCATGACCAACCTGCTGCTGTACCAGCGCATTGCCCAGCAACTGGCCGATGATATCCGGCGTGGTGTCTACCAGCCCGGCGAGCGCGTGCCCTCGGTGCGCAAGATGAGCGCGCAGCTGAATGTCAGCCATGCCACTGTGCTGCAGGCTTATGCCAACCTCGAGGACCAGGGCCTGATCCGGGCGCGGCCGCAGTCGGGCTACTACGTGCACCAGACCCCGGCGTTGACTGCCCAGACTCCGGATATCGCCCGGGTCGAACGCCCGGGGCTGGTCACACGCGCCAGCATCATCCAGCAGGTTCTGGTCGAGGCGCGTCGTGATGGCGTGTTTCCCTTCGGTGCGGCGGTTCCCCATGTGGACTACCTGCCGGTGCGCGCCCTGCACCAGCAATTGGCCAAAGTCACCCGGTTTCATAGTCCGCGTGCTTTCAGCTACATGTTCAGCCCAGGTTTCGAACCATTGCGTCGGCAGATCGCGATACGCATGCGCGACGCCGGTGTGTTGGTCGACCCGCGTGAAGTGGTGGTCACTCACGGCTGTGTCGATGCCTTGCAGATGTCGTTGCGAGTGCTGACCCGACCAGGTGATCTGATCGCTGCGGAATCACCAACCTACTATGGGCTGTTGCAGCTTGCCGACCTGCTGGGATTGAAGGTCATCGAGATCCCAAGCGACCCATCCACGGGTATCAGCCTCGAGGCTTTGCAACTGGCGGCCAACCAATGGTCGATCAAGGCATTGGTCCTGACCGCTCGCCTCAGTAATCCTCTGGGTGGCACCATTCCGGAAGAGCGTCAGAAGCAACTGCTGCGCCTGGCGTCAGACTTCGATATCCAGATCGTCGAAGACGATATCTATGGCGAGTTGATGTTCGAGCAAGGGCGCACCAAGGCCCTCAAGGCGTTCGATCGCCTGGACCGGGTGATCTACTGTTCGAGTTTTTCCAAGACCCTTTCACCGGGTGTGCGGGTTGGCTGGATGATTGCTGGGCGATACCAGGACGAAATTCAGCGCTTGCAGACCTTCACTACGCATTCGGCGTGCAGCGTGACCCAGATGGGCGTGGCGGCGTATCTGGAGAACGGTGGCTATGATCGCCACCTGCGTTTCATTCGCCAGGAATACCGCAAGAACCTGAGTGCCTACCAGTTGGCTGTGCAGCAGCACTTCCCGGAAGGTACGCAGATGACTCGACCAACAGGTGGTTTCATTCTCTGGGTGAGTCTGCCTGGGCGGGTCAATACGCAAGAACTGCATGTTCGAGCGCTGGAGCAGGGAATCAGCATTGCGCCAGGCCTGATCTTCAGCAACACCGAGCAGTTCAATCACTGTATTCGTCTCAATTGCGGCTTCCCGTGGAACAAAGAGGCCGAGCGTGCGGTGGTTGCATTGGGGTTGCTGGCCAGTCAATTGTGCAGGGAGTCAACGGCCTCACTTTTGTAGGCTTGTCAGACGCGCGTGGAACAGGGAGCATACGCGCTTTTCCAGCCTGTTCCCGGTACCTATGAAAGCGCTTCGACCGTTTGCCCTCATCCTGTGCTGTGCAGTGCCCTGGTTGTCAGTGGGCGTGGCCCAGGCTGCGGAGCCTGCGGCCAAGGCGCAGGCTGCGACAGGCAAGGCCGCCAAGCCGGCAAAAGCTGCTGTGAAGTCCAGGCCCAAAGCGAAGGCGAAGCCAGCCAGCAAGGCCGTGGCCAAGCCTCTGGCTGTGCCCAAGCTGGACTTGAGCCTGCCGGCCGACATGGTTCGGCATCTCAAGCCGGATGTCGGTGATGTGCCGCCGCCACGCAAGGCGTTATTGCCGTCCATGTTCCCGACCAAGCCAGAGTCCGACGACAGCCCGTTCCAGCTCAATGGCCGGTTGATCAGCAACGAAATGCAATTGCAGCTTCGCAACGATGCGCGCCATGACGTGGAAGGTGCCGCAATCGATTTTGAATTTCGCAACTGACTGCCGGGTCACGGGTGAATTCATCCGTTCGGCAATTTCAAACGTATGTTTGAGCGGTTAGTATCCAGGGACGTTCGTCCCGTTTTGCTCCTGGGAGTCCTGTTGTCATGAAATGCCGCGAGGGCTGTGGTGCCTGCTGCATCGCCCCGTCCATCAGTTCGCCGATCCCCGGTATGCCAGAAGGCAAGCCGGCGGGTGAGCGCTGCCTGCACTTGAATGTCGAAAACCTGTGCGAGCTGTTCGGCAGGCCCGAACGGCCCAAGGTGTGTGGCGGCTTCAAGGCGGAAGTGGATATCTGTGGCAATGATCGTGACGACGCCATCCGCATCATCGGGTGGCTGGAGCAGATGACGGCGGCGTGACAGGTTGGATCTTCGACAACAAGGAACAAGATGATGAGATCGATCAAGCGTATCGCACTGCTATGTGGCATGGGTGTCCTGCTGGCGCCGACGGCCTGGGCCGAGAACTGGAAGGTGGCCAAGGACGAGGAGGGCATCAAGGTATCGCTGAGCGAAGTGCCGGGCTCGCAGTACAAGGCCTACCAAGGCGTGACCGTGATCAAGGCGCCGCTGGCCAAGGTCAGGGCGCTGCAGGAGGATGTGGCGGGGGCCTGTGCCTGGATTCACGAGTGCAAGTCGCAGAAGCTGCTCAAGCAGGAGGGCGACCAGAGCTGGACCTACACCCAGTTCAACACGCCGTGGCCGGTGACACCGCGTGACTCGATTCTGCACGTGACCACCGTTCAGGAGGCTGATGGCAGCCTCACGCGCAAGCTCGAGGAGCAGCCAAAGTACCTGCCCGAGACCGATGGTTTCGTGCGCGTGGCCCGGGTGCAGGGCTTCTGGAAGCTGGTGCCCAAGGGTGACAGTACCGAGGTGATCTACCAGGTGCACACCGAGCCGGGTGGCAGCGTGCCGGCGATGGTGGCCAACAAGTTCGTGGTGGAGGCGCCGTTCAACACCCTCAAAGCGTTGCGCGCGAAGGCCGAGAAGTAGTAGCCGGCGGATCTGGCCCTTTCGCGGGCAAGCCCGCTCCCACAGGGGCTACGCATGCCCGCGAAAGGGTCGGTACTGGCGACGCAGAAACAAAAAAGGCTGCCCTGGGGCAGCCTTTTTGCGTTCGGCTTGTAAAGCTTACTTGCGGTCCTTCAGCTCGACGATGTCACGCTGCTCGTAACCGGTGTACAGCTGGCGCGGGCGGCCGATCTTGTACGGGCCGGAGAGCATTTCTTTCCAGTGCGAGATCCAGCCCACGGTACGTGCCAGGGCGAAGATCACAGTGAACATGCTGGTCGGAATGCCGATGGCCTTGAGGATGATGCCCGAGTAGAAGTCGACGTTCGGGTACAGCGAGCGCTCGATGAAGTAAGGGTCGGTGAGGGCGATCTCTTCCAGGCGCATGGCCAGTTCGAGCTGCGGGTCGTTCTTGATGCCCAGCTCGCCCAGCACTTCGTCGCAGGTCTTCTTCATCACGGTGGCGCGCGGGTCGCGGTTCTTGTACACGCGGTGACCGAAGCCCATGAGCTTGAACGGGTCGTTCTTGTCCTTGGCCTTGGCGATGTACTTGTCGATGTTCGAGACATCGCCAATTTCATCGAGCATGGTCAGCACGGCTTCGTTCGCGCCGCCGTGGGCCGGGCCCCACAGTGCGGCGATACCGGCGGCGATACAGGCGAACGGGTTGGCACCCGAGGAGCCGGCCAGGCGCACGGTGGAGGTGGAGGCGTTCTGCTCGTGGTCGGCGTGGAGGATGAAGATCCGGTCCATCGCCTTGGCCAGCACCGGGCTGATCGGTTTGATCTCGCACGGGGTGTTGAACATCATGTGCAGGAAGTTTTCCGCGTACGACAGGTCGTTGCGCGGGTACATCATGGGCTGGCCCATGGAGTACTTGTAGACCATCGCCGCCAGGGTCGGCATTTTCGCGACCAGGCGCACGGCGGAGATCTCGCGGTGCTGCGCGTTGTTGATGTCCAGCGAGTCGTGATAGAACGCCGACAGGGCGCCAACCACGCCGCACATCACCGCCATCGGGTGAGCATCGCGACGGAAGCCGTTGAAGAAGGATTTCAGCTGCTCGTGAACCATGGTGTGGTTCTTCACGGTGCTGACGAACTGCGCTTTCTGTTCGGCGTTGGGGAGTTCGCCGTTCAGCAGCAGATAACAGGTTTCGAGGTAGTCCGATTGTTCGGCCAGTTGCTCGATGGGGTAGCCGCGATGCAGCAGGATGCCCTTGTCACCGTCGATGTAGGTGATCTTCGACTCGCACGAGGCGGTCGCCATGAAGCCAGGGTCGAAGGTGAAGTGGCCGGATGCCCCCAACCCGCGGACGTCGATAACATCGGGACCAACGGTGCCGGTTAAAATGGGCAGCTCGACGGGGGCATTGCCCTCGATGACCAACTGCGCTTTTTTGTCAGCCATGTGGCCTCCTATTAATGCTTGAAATCATCAGACAGACCCCCCACGCAGGGCCCGCACCACTATAGAGGGATAAATTCGAATGTCAATTTGCCTAAAGGCTGGTTGAAACGCCCTCTGGAGCCTGGTTTTTCGCGAAATTCCCGCCCGTTTACGCCTTTTGTTCATTAAAGGCAATGCGCTATTCGGGCGAGTCCCTCACGTTGTCATGAGCAGCCTAACTGTCTATACTCGGCAGCCGACTCCCAGGGGCTTTCAAGCCCGTCCTGCTGGGTGTCGTCGCTCTCCTGGGTGGTGGGTACCTGACCAGTACACTTACCAACAACTTTGCCCTGTTAGCTAGGGGCTCTTCAGTGTGAAAAAAGCCGTGAAAAGCCAACGACCTGTAAACCTAGACCTAAGGACCATCAAACTCCCGATCACCGCGTACACGTCCATTCTTCACCGTATCTCCGGCGTCATCCTGTTCCTCGGCCTTGCCATCATGCTGTACGCATTGGGCAAGTCGCTGGGTAGCGAGGAAGGCTTTGCCGAGGTGAAGGCGTGTCTGACCAGTCCGCTGGCCAAACTGGTGACCTGGGGCCTGCTGTCCGGCCTGCTGTATCACCTCGTGGCAGGTGTGCGCCACCTGATCATGGACATGGGCATCGGTGAGACGCTGGAAGGCGGCAAGCTGGGCTCGAAAATCGTGATCGTCATCTCCGTGGTGCTGATCGTTCTGGCAGGAGTTTGGGTATGGTAACTAACGTCACGAACCTCTCGCGTTCGGGCCTCTACGACTGGATGGCGCAGCGCGTCTCGGCGGTCGTTCTCGCGGCTTACTTCATTTTCCTGATCGGCTACCTCGCCGCACACCCGGGCATCGACTATGCCCAGTGGCACGGCCTGTTCTCCAACAACGCGATGCGTATCTTCAGTCTGCTGGCCCTCGTTGCCCTGGGCGCCCACGCCTGGGTCGGCATGTGGACCATTGCCACCGACTACCTGACGCCGATGTCGTTCGGCAAGTCGGCGACTGCGATTCGTTTCCTGTTCCAGGCGGTATGCGGCGTAGCGATGTTCGCTTACTTCGTCTGGGGTGTGCAGATTCTCTGGGGTATCTGATTCATGGCTAACATTCCAACCATTTCCTTCGACGCCATCATCATCGGTGGCGGCGGGGCAGGCATGCGCGCAGCGCTGCAACTGGCTCAAGGCGGCCACAAGACTGCCGTAGTCACCAAGGTGTTCCCGACCCGTTCGCACACCGTTTCCGCCCAGGGCGGCATCACCTGCGCCATCGCTTCGGCCGACCCGAACGACGACTGGCGCTGGCACATGTACGATACCGTCAAGGGTTCCGACTACATCGGTGACCAGGACGCTATCGAATACATGTGTCAGGAAGGCCCGGCCGCGGTCTTCGAGCTGGACCACATGGGCCTGCCGTTCTCGCGTACCGAAACCGGCCGTATCTACCAGCGTCCGTTCGGTGGCCAGTCCAAGGACTTCGGTAAAGGTGGCCAGGCCGCCCGTACCTGCGCAGCCTCCGACCGTACCGGTCACGCGCTGCTGCACACCCTGTACCAGGGCAACCTGAAGGCAGGCACCACCTTCCTCAACGAGTACTACGCCGTTGACCTGGTGAAGAACCAGGACGGCGCCTTCGTCGGTGTGATCGCGATCTGCATCGAAACCGGCGAAACCATGTACATCAAGTCGAAGGCCACCGTACTGGCCACTGGCGGTGCCGGCCGTATCTACGCCTCCACCACCAACGCCCTGATCAACACCGGCGACGGTGTCGGCATGGCCCTGCGTGCCGGCGTGCCGGTGCAGGACATCGAGATGTGGCAGTTCCACCCGACCGGTATCGCCGGCGCCGGTGTACTGGTTACCGAGGGCTGCCGCGGTGAGGGTGGCTACCTGATCAACGCCCATGGCGAGCGCTTCATGGAGCGTTACGCGCCAAACGCGAAAGACCTGGCCGGCCGCGACGTGGTTGCCCGTTCCATGGTCAAAGAGATCATCGCCGGCAACGGCGTGGGCCCGAACAAGGACCACGTACTGCTGAAGCTGGACCACCTGGGCGAGGAAGTGCTGCACAGCCGCCTGCCAGGTATCTGCGAGCTGTCGAAGACCTTCGCCCACGTCGACCCAGTGGTCGCGCCGGTACCGGTCATCCCGACCTGCCACTACATGATGGGCGGCGTTGCCACCAACATTCATGGCCAGGCCATCACCATGGACGCCGAAGGCAACGACCACATCATCCCGGGTCTGTTCGCCGTGGGTGAAGTGGCGTGCGTATCGGTCCACGGTGCCAACCGCCTGGGCGGCAACTCGCTGCTCGACCTGGTGGTCTTCGGCCGTGCCGCCGGCCTGCACCTGGAGAAGGCGCTGAGCGACGGCGTCGAGTACCGCGACGCCAGCGACACCGACGTCGAAGTGGCCCTGAACCGCCTGAACAAGCTCAACGAGCGCACCACCGGCGAAGACGTCGCCAGCCTCAAGCGCGAGCTGCAGAGCTGCATGCAGAACTACTTCGGTGTATTCCGTACCGGCGAATACATGCAGAAGGGTATCGAGCAGCTGGCCGGCCTGCGTGACCGCATCGCCAACGTCAAGATCAACGACAAGTCCCAGGCCTTCAACACCGCGCGTATCGAAGCGCTGGAGCTGCAGAACCTGCTGGAAGTCGCCGAAGCGACCGCGATTGCCGCTGAAGCCCGTAAAGAATCCCGCGGCGCGCACGCCCGTGAAGACTTCGAAGACCGTGACGACGAGAACTGGCTGTGCCACACCCTGTACTACCCGGGTGAGAAGCGCGTCGCCAAGCGTGGCGTCAACTTTGCGCCGAAGACAGTTCCTGCCTTCGAACCAAAAGTCCGGACTTACTAAGGGTGGCCGCTATGTTGCAAGTCGAAGTTTATCGTTACAACCCGGACACCGATTCGGCCCCCAAGATGCAGACCTTCCAGGTCGACACCGGCGGCAAGGATCTGATGGTCCTGGACGTGCTGGCGCTGATCAAGGAGCAGGACGAGGGCTTCTCGTACCGTCGCTCCTGCCGTGAAGGCGTGTGCGGTTCCGACGGCATGAACATCAACGGCAAGAACGGCCTGGCGTGCATCACGCCGCTGTCCGCTGTCGTAAAAGGTAACAAGTTGATCCTGCGCCCGCTGCCAGGTCTGCCGGTTATCCGTGACCTGGTCGTCGATATGAGCATCTTCTACAAGCAGTACGAGAAGGTGAAGCCGTTCCTGCAGAACGACACCCCGGCCCCGGCCATCGAGCGTCTGCAGTCGCCGGAAGATCGCGACAAGCTGGACGGTCTGTACGAGTGCATCCTGTGCGCCTGCTGCTCGACTTCCTGCCCATCGTTCTGGTGGAACCCGGACAAGTTCCTGGGCCCCGCCGCCCTGCTGCAGGCCTATCGCTTCCTGGCCGACAGCCGTGACACCAAGACCCAGGAGCGCCTGGCGTCCCTGGATGACCCGTTCAGCGTATTCCGCTGCCGCGGGATCATGAACTGCGTGAACGTCTGCCCGAAGGGTCTGAACCCGACCAAGGCGATCGGCCACGTACGTAACATGCTGCTGCAAAGCGGCACCTGATTCAAACGTTGTACCTGCAGTAAACCTCGGTGCGGGCGCCGCGCCCGCACTGAGGTAAACCCGAGCAAGGGCCCACAAAGCCCGCGCTCATTACCTATGAAGATATGAGACCAGCAGGGGCTTCCGGGCTGGTACCCGGAAAATCAGCAGGATCCAGGTGGCGTGGTTCAGTCGCTGTGTTCGGACTTTTCCAGGTTTGCTGTGGCTCTCGCCGATCAGTCCCCTAACCGAGGGTGACCAAGCATGCAAGAAAGCGTGATGCAGCGCATGTGGGATAGCGCCCACCTTTCAGGTGGTAACGCTGCATATGTGGAAGAGCTTTATGAGCTCTACCTGCACGACCCTAACGCTGTGCCAGAAGAGTGGCGCACTTACTTCCAGAAGTTGCCCGCCGACGGCAGCACCGCTACCGATGTATCGCACTCGACGATCCGCGACCATTTCGTACTGCTGGCAAAGAACCAGCGCCGCGCCCAACCGGTTTCCGCCGGGAGCGTGAGCAGTGAACACGAGAAGAAGCAGGTTGAAGTGCTGCGACTGATCCAGGCCTATCGTATGCGCGGCCATCAGGCTGCCAAGCTCGACCCGTTGGGGTTGTGGCAGCGTCCTGCGCCCGTAGACCTGTCGATCAATCACTACGGCTTGACCAATGCCGATCTTGATACGACCTTCCGTGCCGGCGACCTGTTCATCGGCAAAGAGGAAGCGAGCCTACGCGAAATCTTCGAAGCGCTGCAGAAGACATATTGTCGCACCATTGGCGCCGAGTTCACCCACATCGTCGATTCCGAGCAGCGCAGCTGGTTCCAGCAGCGCCTGGAAAGCGTACGTGGTCGTCCGGAATTCTCCGCCGATGTGCAGACCCATCTGCTCGAGCGCGTCACGGCCGGTGAGGGCCTGGAGAAGTACCTGGGCACCAAGTACCCGGGCACCAAGCGCTTCGGCCTCGAGGGTGGCGAAAGCCTGATCCCGATGCTGGACGAAATGATCCAGCGTTCCGGCTCCTACGGCACCAAGGAAGTCGTGATCGGCATGGCCCACCGTGGCCGCCTGAACGTGCTCGTCAACACCTTCGGCAAGAACCCGCGCGAGCTGTTCGACGAGTTCGAAGGCAAGAAGATGAACGAGCTGGGCTCCGGTGACGTGAAGTATCACCAGGGCTTCTCCTCCAACGTGATGACCCCCGGTGGCGAAGTCCACCTGGCCATGGCGTTCAACCCCTCTCACCTGGAAATCGTCTCGCCAGTGGTGGAAGGTTCGGTTCGCGCCCGTCAGGACCGTCGCAACGACACCGTGGGTGACAAGGTCCTGCCGATCTCGATCCACGGTGATGCTGCGTTCGCCGGCCAGGGCGTGGTCATGGAAACCTTCCAGATGTCGCAGACCCGCGGTTTCAAGACCGGCGGTACCGTGCACATCGTGATCAACAACCAGGTTGGTTTCACCATCAGCAACCCGCTGGACTCGCGTTCCACCGAGTACGCCACCGACGTTGCCAAGATGATCCAGGCGCCGATCCTGCACGTGAACGGCGACGATCCGGAAGCGGTGCTGTTCGTCACTCAGCTGGCCGTCGACTACCGCATGCAGTTCAAGCGTGACGTGGTCATCGACCTGGTCTGCTACCGTCGTCGCGGCCACAACGAGGCCGACGAACCCAACGGCACCCAGCCACTGATGTACCAGCAGATCAGCAAGCAGCGCACCACCCGTGAACTGTACGCCGACGCGCTGATCCAGGCCGGCCGCATCGATGCCGAGCGCGCCCAGGCCAAGATCGACGAGTACCGCAACGCGCTGGACAACGGCCTGCACGTAGTGAAGAGCCTGGTCAAGGAACCCAACCGCGAGCTGTTCGTCGACTGGCGTCCGTACCTGGGCCATGCCTGGACCGCGCGTCACGACACCCGCTTCGACCTCAAGACCCTTCAGGACCTGTCGGCCAAGCTGCTGGAACTGCCGGAAGGCTTCGTCGTCCAGCGCCAGGTGGCGAAGATCTACGAAGACCGCCAGAAGATGCAGGCCGGTGGCTTGCCGATCAACTGGGGCTACGCGGAGACCATGGCCTACGCCACGCTGCAGTTCGAAGGTCACCCGATCCGCATGACCGGCCAGGACATCGGCCGTGGCACCTTCTCGCACCGTCACGCGGTGCTGCACAACCAGAAGGACGCCAGCACCTACATCCCGCTGCAGAACCTGTTCCCGGGCCAACCGAAGTTCGAGCTGTACGACTCCTTCCTCTCGGAAGAAGCCGTGCTGGCCTTCGAATACGGCTACTCGACCACCACGCCGAACGCGCTGGTGATCTGGGAAGCCCAGTTCGGCGACTTCGCCAACGGTGCGCAAGTAGTGATCGACCAGTTCATCACCAGTGGCGAGCACAAGTGGGGCCGTCTGTGCGGGCTGACCATGCTGCTGCCGCACGGCTACGAAGGCCAGGGCCCTGAGCACTCGTCCGCGCGCCTGGAGCGCTACCTGCAGCTGTGCGCCGAGCACAACATCCAGGTTTGCGTACCGACCACCCCGGCACAGATCTACCACCTGCTGCGTCGTCAGGTCATCCGTCCGCTGCGCAAGCCGCTGATCGTGCTGACACCGAAATCGCTGCTGCGCCACAAGCTGGCCATCTCGACCTTGGAAGACCTGGCCGAAGGCTCGTTCCAGACCGTGATCCCGGAAATCGACACCCTCGATCCGGCCAAGGTCGAGCGCCTGGTGCTGGCCAGCGGCAAGGTCTACTACGACCTGCTGGAAAAACGCCGTGCCGAAGGCCGCGAAGACATCGCCATCGTGCGTATCGAGCAGCTGTATCCGTTCCCTGAGGACGACCTGGTCGAAATCCTCGCCCCTTACACCAACCTCAAGCATGCGGTCTGGTGTCAGGAAGAGCCGATGAACCAGGGTGCCTGGTACAGCAGCCAGCACCACATGCGCCGTATCCTGGGCCGCCACAACAAGGCGCTGGTCCTGGAATACGCCGGCCGCGACGCTTCCGCCGCGCCTGCCTGTGGTTACGCATCGAAGCACGCCGAACAGCAGGAAAAACTGCTGCAAGACGCGTTCACTGTCTAACGCTTTCGCGCACCTGAAACCGAATTTAAGGAAACACAGATAATGGCTATCGAGATCAAAGCCCCAACCTTCCCGGAATCGGTTGCCGATGGCACCGTTGCCACCTGGCACAAGCAGCCGGGCGACGCCGTCAAGCGTGACGAGCTGATCGTCGACATCGAGACCGACAAGGTCGTCCTGGAAGTCCTGGCCACCGCCGACGGCGTGCTGGGCGCCATCGTCAAGGGCGAGGGCGACACCGTCCTGTCCGACGAAGTCCTGGGCTCGATCGTTGAAGGTGGTGCTGCCACCGCAGCCGCTCCGGCCGCTGCGGCCGCTGCTGCTCCGGCTGCCGCTGCCGCCGACGCTGGCGAAGACGACCCGGTCGCCGCTCCAGCCGCGCGCAAGCTGGCTGAAGAGAACGGTATCGACCTGGCTACCGTTGCCGGCACCGGCAAAGGCGGTCGTATCACCAAGGAAGACGTGGTTGCCGCTGTCTCCAATAAAAAGTCGGCCCCGGCTCCAGCCGCCAAGCCTGCCGCTGCCGCCGCTGCTCCGGTTGTCGTTGCCGCTGGCGACCGCACCGAGAAGCGCGTACCGATGACCCGCTTGCGCGCCAAGATCGCCGAGCGTCTGGTCGAAGCACAGTCGAACATGGCCATGCTGACCACCTTCAACGAAGTCGACATGACCGAAGTCATGGCCCTGCGTTCGAAGTACAAGGACCTGTTCGAGAAGACCCACAACGGCGTGCGCCTGGGCTTCATGTCGTTCTTCGTCAAGGCGGCTACTGAAGCGCTGAAGCGCTTCCCGGCGGTCAACGCCTCGATCGACGGCAACGACATCGTCTACCACGGTTTCGCTGACGTCGGCGTCGCTGTTTCCAGCGACCGCGGCCTGGTGGTTCCGGTACTGCGCAACGCCGAATCGATGTCGCTGGCCGAGATCGAGAACGGCATCGCCACCTTCGGCAAGAAGGCCCGTGACGGCAAGCTGGCCATCGAAGAGATGACTGGCGGTACCTTCACCATCACCAACGGTGGTACCTTCGGCTCGATGATGTCGACCCCGATCGTCAACCCGCCGCAGGCCGCGATCCTGGGCATGCACAACATCATCCAGCGCCCGATGGCCATCAATGGCCAAGTGGTGATCCGCCCGATGATGTATCTCGCGCTGTCCTACGACCACCGCCTGATCGACGGCAAGGAAGCGGTAACCTTCCTGGTAACTATCAAGAACCTGCTGGAAGATCCGTCTCGCCTGCTGCTGGACATCTAACGCTCAGTTGCAAGCTGCAAGCGGCAAGCTTCAAGTAGAAGCGTGCTCGTCTTGCAGCTTGCAGCTTGCTGCTTGAAGCTAAAAAGGAATCTTTTATGACCCAGAAATTCGACGTGGTAGTGATTGGTGCAGGTCCTGGCGGCTACGTGGCCGCGATCAAGGCCGCACAGCTCGGCTTCAGCACCGCCTGCATCGAGAAATACACCGACGCCGAGGGCAAGCTGGCCCTGGGCGGTACCTGCCTGAACGTGGGTTGCATTCCTTCCAAGGCTCTGCTGGACAGCTCCTGGAAGTACAAGGAAGCCAAAGAGAGCTTCAACGTGCACGGCATCTCCACTGGCGAAGTGAAGATGGACGTTGCCGCGATGGTCGGCCGCAAGGCTGGCATCGTCAAGAACCTGACCGGTGGCGTCGCCACCCTGTTCAAGGCCAACGGCGTCACTTCGATCCAGGGCCACGGCAAGCTGCTGGCCGGCAAGAAGGTCGAAGTCACCAAGGCTGACGGCACCACTGAAATCATCGAAGCCGAGAACGTGATCCTGGCCTCCGGCTCGCGTCCGATCGACATTCCGCCGGCTCCGGTCGACCAGAACGTCATCGTCGACTCCACCGGCGCCCTGGAATTCCAATCGGTTCCCAAGCGCCTGGGCGTCATCGGCGCTGGCGTGATCGGCCTGGAGCTGGGTTCGGTCTGGGCTCGCCTGGGTGCCGAAGTCACTGTCCTGGAAGCCCTGGACACCTTCCTGATGGCTGCCGACACCGCCGTGTCGAAAGAAGCCCAGAAAACCCTGACCAAGCAAGGCCTGGACATCAAGCTGGGCGCTCGCGTCACCGGCTCGAAAGTCAACGGCAACGAAGTCGAAGTCACCTACACCAACGCCGAAGGCGAGCAGAAGATCACCTTCGACAAGCTGATCGTCGCGGTCGGCCGTCGTCCGGTGACCACCGACCTGCTGGCCGCCGACAGCGGCGTGACCATCGACGAGCGCGGCTACATCTTCGTCGACGATCACTGCGCTACCAGCGTACCGGGCGTCTACGCCATCGGTGACGTGGTGCGCGGCATGATGCTGGCGCACAAGGCCTCGGAAGAGGGCATCATGGTCGTCGAGCGCATCAAGGGCCACAAAGCCCAGATGAACTACGACCTGATCCCGTCGGTCATCTACACCCACCCGGAAATCGCGTGGGTCGGCAAGACCGAACAGGCGTTGAAAGCCGAAGGCGTTGAGGTTAACGTGGGCACCTTCCCGTTCGCGGCCAGCGGCCGTGCGATGGCAGCCAACGATACCGGCGGTTTCGTCAAGGTCATCGCCGACGCCAAGACCGACCGCGTACTGGGTGTTCACGTGATCGGCCCATCGGCTGCGGAGCTGGTGCAGCAGGGCGCGATCGCAATGGAATTCGGCACCAGTGCCGAGGACCTGGGCATGATGGTCTTCAGCCATCCGACCCTGTCCGAAGCGCTGCATGAAGCAGCGCTGGCGGTGAATGGCGGTGCCATTCACGTCGCCAACCGTAAGAAGCGTTAATTATAAGAAACCACGGCGGGCTGCCCGTCGTGGGTCTTGCGTGCAAGACTCACCGCGGAACGTCCGCCGGACCGGATCACACGGGAAAACCCGGGGTCAACGGTCACAGGTGGTGCGGCGCCAGTAATGGCGCAGCGCCGAAGCGCAGTACCTAACGAAGACGGTAAAAAGCATGAATCTTCACGAGTATCAGGGTAAGCAGCTGTTCGCTGAATACGGCCTGCCAGTTTCCAAGGGTTTCGCAGTCGATACCCCTGAGCAAGCGGCAGAAGCCTGCGACAAGATCGGCGGTTCGGAGTGGGTCGTCAAAGCCCAGGTCCACGCCGGTGGTCGCGGCAAAGCGGGCGGCGTAAAGCTGGTTCGCAGCAAGGAAGACGCCAAGGCGTTCGCTGCACAGTGGCTGGGCAAGAACCTGGTAACCTACCAGACCGACGCCAATGGTCAGCCAGTTTCCAAGATCCTGGTCGAATCCTGCACTGACATCGCCAAAGAGCTGTACCTGGGCGCTGTAGTGGACCGTTCGAGCCGCCGCATCGTGTTCATGGCTTCCACCGAAGGTGGCGTGGACATCGAGAAAGTCGCTCACGAGACTCCTGAGAAGATCCTCAAGGCCACCATCGATCCGCTGGTCGGCGCTCAGCCGTTCCAAGGTCGTGAACTGGCGTTCCAGCTGGGTCTGGAAGGCAAGCAAGTGCAACAGTTCGCCAAGATCTTCGTAGGCCTGGCCAAGCTGTTCAAGGATCACGATCTGGCCCTGCTGGAAGTGAACCCGCTGGTGATCAAGGCTGACGGCGACCTGCACTGCCTCGATGCCAAGATCAACATCGACGCCAACGCCATGTACCGTCAACCGAAGCTGAAGACCTTCCACGACCCGTCGCAGGACGACGCCCGTGAAGCCCACGCCGCCAAGTTCGAACTGAACTACGTGGCGCTGGAAGGCAACATCGGCTGCATGGTCAATGGTGCCGGCCTGGCCATGGGTACCATGGACATCGTCAACCTGCACGGCGGCAAGCCAGCCAACTTCCTCGACGTCGGCGGCGGCGCTACCAAAGAGCGCGTTACCGAAGCGTTCAAGATCATTCTGTCCGACAGCAATGTCGCGGCCGTCCTGGTCAACATCTTCGGCGGCATCGTTCGCTGCGACATGATTGCCGAAGGCATCATCGGTGCAGTGAAAGAAGTCGGCGTCAAAGTACCGGTCGTCGTTCGCCTCGAAGGCAACAACGCCGAACTGGGCGCTAAAGTACTGGCAGAAAGCGGTTTGAACATCATTGCGGCAACCAGCCTGACCGACGCTGCTCAACAAGTTGTCAAAGCTGCGGAGGGCAAGTAATGAGCGTCCTGATCAATAAAGACACCAAAGTCATCTGCCAGGGCTTCACCGGCTCGCAGGGTACTTTCCACTCCGAACAAGCCATCGCCTACGGCACCAAGATGGTCGGCGGCGTCACCCCAGGCAAGGGTGGCACCACCCACCTGGGCCTGCCGGTGTTCAACACCGTGAAAGAAGCCGTGGAAGCCACCGGCGCTGACGCGTCGGTCATCTACGTACCGGCTCCTTTCTGCAAGGACTCCATCCTGGAAGCCGCCTTCGGTGGCATCAAGCTGATCGTCTGCATCACCGAGGGTATCCCTACCCTCGACATGCTGGACGCCAAGGTCAAGTGCGACGAGCTGGGTGTAACGCTCATCGGCCCTAACTGCCCAGGTGTCATCACTCCGGGCGAGTGCAAGATCGGCATCATGCCAGGTCACATCCACCTGCCAGGCAAGGTCGGTATCGTTTCGCGTTCCGGCACCCTCACTTACGAAGCTGTGAAGCAGACCACCGACGCCGGTTTCGGCCAGTCGACCTGCGTCGGCATCGGCGGTGACCCGATCCCGGGCTCCAACTTCATCGACATCCTGAAGCTGTTCCAGGAAGACCCGAAGACCGAAGCGATCGTCATGATCGGTGAGATCGGCGGTTCCGCTGAAGAAGAAGCCGCGGCCTACATCAAGGCCAACGTGACCAAGCCTGTCGTCTCTTACATCGCCGGTGTTACCGCACCTGCGGGCAAGCGCATGGGCCACGCTGGCGCCATCATCTCTGGTGGCAAGGGCACTGCGGACGAGAAGTTCGCCGCCCTGCAGGACGCTGGTGTGAAAACCGTGCGTTCCCTGGCTGACATCGGCAAGGCCCTGGCCGAGCTGACTGGCTGGGAAGTCAAGAAGTAAGTAACACGTAGTACCCCCCACGCGCACAAAGGCCACCTTCGGGTGGCCTTTGTCGTTGTTGTAGGAGCGGCTCGGCGGTTTCGGAATATCCGATCACTGCTATCAGGGTTTTCAACCAGACATCTACCCAAATGAGCAATAAATTCTCGTCCAACACGTTCAACCAGACGACAAACACATACGCACATCGGACAAGCAGCACTGTGCCAGTGCGTTTGTCGGGTAAAACAGGTAGGCTACGCGTTCACTCTGTGCCCGTACCCCAAAAGGGAACGACACGCTAAACGGGTCTGGCTCACCAAGCCGGGCAGCATTTCCCTTAATCCTGTGGGAAATCCCTTCCGACTCCCGATTTCAGCAGTGTGGTATTTCCTTAAATGAAAGTGTTAAAAGGCCAGGATATCCTGGCGCTTGGCTTTATGACGTTTGCGCTTTTCGTAGGCGCCGGCAACATCATCTTCCCGCCCATCGTCGGCCTGCAATCCGGTCCGCACGTGTGGATGGCCGCGCTTGGCTTCCTGGTCACCGCCGTGGGCCTGCCGGTCATCACCGTGGTCGCCCTGGCCAAGGTCGGTGGCGGCATGGACGCCCTGAGCAGCCCGATCGGCAAGTTCTTCGGTGGCCTGCTGGCAGCCGTGTGCTACCTCTCGGTCGGCCCGCTGTTCGCCACCCCGCGCACCGCGACCGTCTCGTTCGAAGTGGGCGTGGCGCCGCTGACGGGTGAGAGCCCGCTGGCGTTGTTCATCTACAGCCTGGTCTACTTCCTGGTGGTGCTGGCAGTGTCGATGTATCCGGGCAAGTTGCTCGATACCGTTGGCCGCTTCCTCGCGCCGCTGAAGATCATCGCCCTGGCCGTGCTGGGTATCGCCGCCTTCGCGCTGCCTGCCGGTACCATCGGCGAGGCCCAGCCGCAGTATGTTGCTGCGCCGTTCTCGCAAGGCTTCATCAATGGCTACCTGACCATGGACACCTTGGGTGCGCTGGTCTTCGGTATCGTCATCGTCAACGCCATCCGCTCGCGTGGCGTGGAGTCGCCGAAGCTGATCACCCGCTACGCCATCATCGCCGGCCTGATCGCCGGTGTCGGCCTGGCCCTGGTGTATGTCAGCCTGTTCCGCCTGGGGGCTGGCAGCCATGAAATCGCCATGGGCGCCACCAACGGTGCCGCGGTGTTGCATGCCTACGTGCAGCATACTTTCGGCTCGCTCGGCAGTGGTTTCCTCGCCGTGCTGATCGCGTTGGCTTGCCTGGTGACTGCGGTCGGTCTGACCTGTGCTTGCGCCGAGTACTTCAGCCAGATCCTGCCGCTGTCGTACCGTGCCCTGGTGGTGATCCTCGCCGGCTTCTCGCTGCTGATCTCCAACCTTGGCCTGACCAAGCTGATCATGTTCTCGATCCCTGTGCTGACGGCCATCTACCCGCCATGCATCGTGGTGGTGGGCTTGAGCTTCGTCAAGGACCTGTGGAATTCGCCAGTGCGTATCCTGGCCCCGGTCATGCTGGTGTCGCTGGTGTTCGGCATGGTCGACGCCATCAAGGGCAGCAGCCTGGCGCACATGCTGCCGGACGCCATGGCCCACCTGCCGCTGAGCGATCAGGGCCTGGCCTGGCTGGTGCCTTCGGTCATCACCCTGGGCCTGGCCGTGGTCTGCGACCGCATGCTCGGCAAGCCGCGCGAGGCGCTGGCTTGATGGATTGAAGCCCGAAGGGTGGGCGCCGGCCACAAGCCGAAGGGCGTCCGCCACTGGTGGATATCGAAACCCCGCTTCCGTGAAGGAGCGGGGTTTTTTGTTGCCTGTAGCGATACTGCCGCAGGCTTGCCCTGCGATTTTTATTCGATAGCGTGTCTTTTACCGCTACCAGGCGTCGAAAACCGGTCTGTTTCTCTTTCTATGGGATGCTTGCATGACCTTCATCCAAAACAACCTGGGCAACCTGCTGGCCGCGTTGTGGTTCGCCATCTGCTGGGGTGGCTACACCCGCTACGCCATCTGGAAGGGCCGCGACACGGCCTGCCTGGCCAGCGTGCTGCACCTGTACCGCGAGGACTGGATGCGCCGCATGCTGCTGCGCGACAACCGCATCGCCGATGCCAGCGTGATCGGCAACCTCGAGCGCAATGCCTCGTTCTTCGCCTCCAGCACGCTGATCATCCTGGCCGGCATTCTCACCGTGCTCGGAGCGTCCGATCGCGCCTTGTCGCTGCTGGCCGACCTGCCGTTGGTGCAGCAGGCCTCCCAGGGCATGTCGGAGATCAAGCTGCTGTGCCTGGCGATGGTCTTCGTCTATGCCTTCTTTACCTTCAGCTGGTGCATGCGCCAATACAACTTCGCCGCGGTGCTGGTAGGGTCGGCGCCGATGATCGGCGAACGTCAGGTCAGCGAGCAGGAGCGCAGGGCATTCGCCTCGCGAGCGGCGCGGGTGCTATCGCTGGCGGCCAACCAGTTCAACCTTGGGCTGCGTTCCTATTACTTCGGCATGGTCATGTTGTGCTGGTTCATCAGCCCCTGGTTGTTCATGGTCATGAGCGTGGCCGTGGTGTTTATTCTTTATCGCCGCGAATTCCATTCCCATGTGCTGGAAGTCATGGTGTTCACGCCAACGGAAAATGTCCCCACCGAGTTGCCCAGGGAAACTTCGGGGGCGCCCAACTGAAACGTTTCAAGCAAAAGTGACAGGCATAAAAAAACCCGACGTGAGTCGGGTTTTTCCGTTCTGGTCGATTACTGCTTGGCCGGCTCGGCTGGAGCAGTTGGCGCGGCCGGAGCGGCTTCCTCGGCGGCCTTCTGCTGCGCTTCGGCCTGATCTTTGGCGGCTTCGGCGTTTTCCTTGGCGGCTTCGTTCATCTTATCCTGAGCTTCGCCCATTTTTTCCTGGGCTTGCTCGGCGTGTTGCTGTGCGTCCTGGGCTTTGTCTTCGCTCGCCTTGTCGCAAGCAGCCAGGCCCATGGCAGCGGCCAGCATCAGAGCAAAAGCAAAAGGTTTACGCATGGGGTGTATCTCCTGGGTGGAATAACTTTACTTGTTCCTTCGAGTTCACCCCGGGTGAATAAGTTCCACAAAGGTTACAGATATATAACTGCCCGACCTATATAGACTTTTTACCGAATTTATGCAGCGGTGGACAATGAACGAGACCCCATTGACGGCAATGGCCGAGCGTTTTCTCTCAGCCTTGAAACATTGCCAGTTACTGCAGATGCGCGTGCACCATGCCGACGCGCAGGGCATGACCCTGGTGCTGCCCTGGTCGCCGGCCATTGTCGGCAACCCGCAGACCGGGGCGGTGCATGGGGGCGCCTTGACCACCCTGATGGACACCACCTGCGGCATGGCCACCCTGTGCGCGCTGCCGCGCTTCGAGGTGTGCCCGACCCTGGACCTGCGCATCGACTACATGCACCCGGCCGAAGCGGGCAAGGACATCTATGGCCACGCCCAGTGCTATCGGGTCACCCGCGATGTGATCTTCACCCGTGGCAGCGCCTACCAGGACGACCCTGATCAACCCATTTGCCAGGTGGTCGGCACCTTCATGCGCCTGGGGGCGGAGGTCAAGGGTGGCATTCGGTTCGGCAACAGCCTGAAGGAGCCGCGCGAATGATCCCCGCAGACGTCCGCCAGCAATTGAACGCCGCCCATGCGCGCGGCGACTACCGGCCCTTGCTGGCGCTGATTCCCTATGCCGGGTTGATCGGCATCGAGTGCGAGCGCCAGGGCGACGACCTGTTGTTCCGCCTGCCGGCCAACCCGGACAACATCGGCAACCCGTTGCTGCCGGCCATTCATGGTGGCGTGATCGCCGGTTTCATGGAGCTGTCCGCGGCGCTGTACCTGTTGATCTACAGCGAAAGCGCAAGCATTCCCAAGATCATCGATTTCTCCATCGACTACCTGCGTGCCGGGCACTTTCGCGACACCTATGCCCAGTGCCAGTTGTGGCGCCAGGGCCGACGCGTGACCAATGTCGCCATCACCGCCTGGCAGGGGGATCGCGAGGCCCCCATCGCCACGGCGCGGGCGCATTTCAAGATAGAACCTGAAAAGCCCTTGAAATAGTCGGCCATGCCCCCATCTGCTGGTCATCCGCCATTGAAAGCAGGCCTTTTTTGTCCGCCAGGCGTCACCAACCAACAGATTGGAGTTTGAAGACCATGAGTGTGGAGACTCAAAAAGAAACCCTGGGCTTCCAGACCGAGGTGAAGCAACTGCTGCACCTCATGATCCATTCCCTGTATTCGAACAAGGAGATCTTCCTGCGCGAGCTGATCTCCAACGCCTCCGACGCCGCCGACAAGCTGCGCTTCGAGGCCCTGGCCAAGCCCGAGCTGCTCGAAGGCGACGCCGAGCTGAAGATTCGCGTGAGCTTCGACAAGGCCGCCAATACCGTGACCCTCGAGGATAACGGCATCGGCATGAGCCGCGAAGACGTCATCGCGCACCTGGGCACCATCGCCAAGTCCGGCACCGCCGACTTCATGAAGAACCTCACCGGTGACCAGAAGAAGGATTCGCACCTGATCGGCCAGTTCGGCGTGGGCTTCTACTCCGCGTTCATCGTCGCCGACAAGGTCGACGTGTTCAGCCGTCGCGCCGGCCTGCCGGCTGCTGAGGGCGTGCACTGGTCGTCGAAAGGCGAGGGCGAGTTCGAAGTCGCCACCGTCGACAAGCCAGAGCGCGGTACCCGCATCGTCCTGCACCTGAAAAAGGGCGAGGACGAGTTCGCCGATGGCTGGCGCCTGCGCAACATCGTCAAGAAGTACTCCGACCACATCGCCCTGCCGATCGAACTGCCGAAGGAGCAGCCTGCGGCCGCCGAAGGCGAGGAGCAGCCGGCGCAGGAGTGGGAAACCGTCAACCGCGCCAGCGCCCTGTGGACCCGTCCGCGCACCGAAGTGAAGGACGAGGAGTACCAGGAGTTCTACAAGCACATCGGCCATGACTTCGAGAACCCGCTGTCCTGGAGCCACAACAAGGTCGAAGGCAAGCTTGAGTACAGCTCGTTGCTGTACGTGCCGGCCCGTGCGCCGTTCGACCTGTACCAGCGCGAAGCACCACGTGGTCTGAAGCTGTATGTGCAGCGTGTGTTCATCATGGACCAGGCCGAGTCGTTCCTGCCGCTGTACCTGCGCTTCATCAAGGGTGTTGTCGATTCCAACGACCTGTCGCTGAACGTCTCCCGCGAGATCCTGCAAAAAGACCCGATCATCGACTCGATGAAGAATGCGCTGACCAAGCGTGTGCTGGACATGCTGGAGAAGCTGGCGAAGGACAAGCCCGAGGAATACAAGGGCTTCTGGAAGAACTTCGGCCAAGTCATGAAAGAAGGCCCGGCCGAAGACTTCGCCAACAAGGAGAAGATTGCCGGCCTGCTGCGCTTCGCCTCCACCCAGGACGACAGCGGCGAGCAGAGCGTCGCCCTGGCCGACTACCTGGCGCGCGCCAAGGAAGGCCAGGACAAGATCTACTTCCTGACGGGCGAATCCCATGCCCAGGTCAAGAACAGCCCGCACCTGGAAGTCTTCCGCAAGAAAGGCATCGAAGTGCTGCTGCTGACCGACCGCATCGACGAGTGGCTGATGAGCTACCTCAACGAGTTCGATGGCAAGGCTTTCGTCGATGTCGCCCGTGGCGACCTGGACCTGGGCAAGCTGGATTCTGAAGAGGACAAGAAAGCCCAGGAAGAAGTCGCCAAGGACAAAGAGGGCCTCGTCGAGCGCCTGAAGGGCGCACTGGGTGACAGCGTCGCTGAAGTGCGCGTGTCGCACCGTCTGACCGACTCCCCGGCGATCCTGGCCATCGGCGAGCAGGACCTGGGCCTGCAGATGCGTCAGATCCTTGAGGCCAGCGGGCAGAAGGTGCCGGATTCGAAGCCGATCTTCGAGTTCAACCCGACCCACCCGCTGATCGAGAAACTCGATGGCGAGCAGAGCGAAGACCGCTTCGCGGAGCTTTCGCATATCCTGTTCGACCAGGCGGCGCTGGCGGCCGGTGACAGCCTGAAGGACCCGGCAGCCTACGTTCGTCGGCTGAACAAGCTGTTGGTCGAGCTGTCTGCTTGAGTTGATGCAAACAAAGCCCGCTTCGGCGGGCTTTTTTTTATTGAGGGGGTTTGTCTGTTTCCTGTGGGAGCGGGTTTACCCGCGAAGCCTGCGCTACGGTGCATGGCACCGGCTTCGCCGGTGTTCGCGGGTAAACCCGCTCCTACAGGTCTTGTGCAAAATCAGGCCTCATGTTTTCCCGTGCAAGCCCAAGGAGAGCTGAATGAGCAAGGTCATCGTCGAGTCGCTGGTCTATCACCTGTCTGGCAAGGCTTATGAAAGCCGCCTGGTCTACGCCCCGGGCGCGCTGCCGCAGCCGGGCCTGGTGATGGCGCCGAACTGGATGGGTATCGGCGAGGGTGCCGAACGTATCGCCAAGGAAGTAGCCGAGCAAGGCTATGTGGTGCTGATCGCCGACCTCTACGGGCAGTCGGTGCGCCCCTCCAATGCTGACGAGGCAGGCGCGGCGATGATGCCGCTGAAGAACGACCGCGGCGAACTGCGCAAGCGCATGCAGGAGGCGCTGGCGCAACTGGTGGGGCAGTCGAAGGCTTTGCTGGAGCCCGGCAAGGTGGCTACCTTCGGCTTCTGCTTCGGCGGCTGTTGTGCTCTGGAGCTGGCCCGCACCGGTGCTGACCTGAAGGCTGCGGTTTCATTCCATGGCACCCTGGACACGCCAAACCCGGAGGATGCCAAGCGCATCAAGGGTTCGGTGCTGGTCCTTCATGGCGCCTCCGACCCGCTGGTGCCCAAAGAGCAGCTACCGGCCTTCGAGGAGGAGATGAACGCCGCCAAAGTCGACTGGCAGTTGCTCAGCTACGGCGGTGCGGTGCACTCGTTCACCGACCCGAATGCCAACGTGCCGGGCAAGATGCAGTACGACCGACGCACATCGGAGCGGGCATTCCGCGCGATGCATAACCTGCTCAAGGAAGTGTTCCAGCGCTGATACCGCAAGGGGCCGCTTTGCGGCCCTTTCGCGGCACAAGGCCGCTCCTACAGGGGGACGCGTATTTCTGTAGGAGCGGCCTTGTGCCGCGAAAGGGCTGCAACGCAGCCCCAATTCAGCGAGGCAACTCGATTCTGGAAGTTTCCCCCGGCACCGTCGGCCAATCCCCCGCAGCCCACTTGGCCCGCGCTCGCTCGATCAGCTGCGCATCACTGGCCACAAAATTCCAGTTCATCCGCCGCGGCCCATCCAGCGGCGCGCCGCCAATCAGCACCATCTGGCATTCTTCCTCGGCATACAGCGTCACCTCTTCCCCTTCCGGCAGTACGATCATGCTGCAGGCTTCGACCTGCTCGCCGTTCATGAGCAGCTCACCGTCCAGCAGATACAGTGCTCGCTGCACATGTTCGTCGGGCACCACCAGCGTCGTGGCCGATTGCATGTGCACGTGGGCATACAGGGTAGGGGAGAGCACCGGTACTGGCGACTCCAGGCAAAAACCATTGCCGGCAATCATGCGGATCTGCACGCCGAGGCTGTCACTGACCGGCAGGCTCGCCGCCGGATGATGGCTGTAGCTCGGCATACCCTGCTCGTGCTCGCGGGGCGAGGCCAACCAGACCTGCAGCCCATGCAGGCGCGAGCCCTTGCGCAGCACGTCGGCGGGCGTGCGCTCCACATGAGCCACGCCGGCGCCCGCAGTCATCCAGCTGACTTCGCCCGGTCGAACGCGCTGGTCCGACCCCAGGCTGTCCTTGTGCTGGATCTCGCCCTCGAACAGATAGGTGAGGGTCGACAGGCCGATGTGCGGGTGCTGGCGAATATCCATGCCGCTGCCGGGGGCGTATTCGGTCTCGAGCATATGGTCGAAGAATACGAACGGGCCGACGCTACGGCATTGAGCCGCTGGTAACGGGCGCAGGATCGGCTGGCCCTCGACCGATTCGGCGCGTGGACGGATGACCAAGGGGCTGCTCATGAAGAAACTCCGAACGGCGAGGGGAGGGTGCTCCAAGCATAACGGTTCACAGGTAGGCACTGAACCTCTGGTGAGCGCTGTATGGCCTGCGGCACCTCTGAGTGGCAAGTTGTTGGGCAATTTCCTTGCAGTGCAGCAAAAAGTCACAAAATAGTGCGAATACACGTGATATGGCGCTTTGATATCGCGTTTTTGTCTTACGCAAATTCACGGCGGCCCGATACCTTCTATAGGCGACGGATCTACACACTTCGGGAAGGAGCCTGGAATGAGCCTTAGACGCTTGAACATCGCCCCCCGCGCGGGCCTGGGCTTTGGCCTGATGGCTTTGCTGGTGGTGGCGCTGGGCGGTTTCGCGCTGCAGCAGATGACCAGCATGCGCCAGCAGTCCGAGCAGGTGGACGACAACTGGCTGCCCAGCGTGATCTCGGTCGGCCGGATGACCCAGGACATGCTGCGTATCCGTGCCCTCACCCTGAGGCTGCTGGTCAACACCGACCCGGTCGCGCAACAGCAGAACCGTGCCCGCATCGACGAGATCAAGACCGGTCTGGTGCAGGCTCAGCAGCGTTACGACGCGTTGATCGTGCTGCCTGAAGAGCGTGCGCTGTTCGACCGCTACCAGGGGCTGGAGCGCCAATACATGACCCTGCAGGGCCAGGTGGTGCAGTTGGCCACCGAAGGCCGTATCGACGCGGCGGCCACACTGGTCAATGGCGAGATCAACCAGATCGCCGACCAGATGACCGCGGCGCTCAACGAGCTGATCGAGCTGAACAACCACCATGCCAACACCGCCACCGACCTCGCCGAGGCGGTGTACAACGGTGCGAAGGTCTGGGTCGGGGTGCTGCTGGTGATTGCCCTGACCCTCACGGTGGTGCTGGCCCTGGCCCTGACCCGCAGTATCGTGCGCCCGCTGGGGCAATCGCTGCAGGTGGCCGAGACAGTGGCCACGGGTGACCTTACGCCACAGATCGTCGTGCAGGGGGATGACGAGCCCGCGCGGCTGCTGGCAGCGCTCAAGAGCATGCAACAAAGCCTGCGCAGTACCATCGGGCAGATTTCCGATTCGGCCAGCCAACTGGCCTCGGCGTCCGAGGAACTCAGCGCGGTGACCGAAGATGCCACGCGTGGCTTGCAGCAGCAGAGCCAGGAGATCGAGCAGGCGGCGACTGCCGTCAACCAGATGACTGCCGCGGTGGAGGAGGTGGCCAGCAATGCCGTGGCGACGTCCGAGGCGTCCCAGGCATCCGATCGCATCGCCCGGGAGGGGCGCCAGCAGGTCCAGGCGACAGTGATCGCCATCGAGACGCTGGCCAGTGGCGTGGCGGGCAATGCCGAGGAGGTCGGTCGGCTGGCTCAGCAAGTACACGACATCAGCAAGGTGCTGGATGTGATCGGCTCGATCGCCGAGCAGACCAACCTGTTGGCGCTCAATGCGGCCATCGAAGCGGCCCGGGCCGGCGAGGCCGGGCGCGGGTTCGCCGTGGTCGCTGACGAAGTGCGCGCGCTGGCTCACCGCACGCAGACCTCCACCCATGAAATAGAACAGATGATCGTTGCCATTCGTGGTGGCGCCGAACGTGCGGTGCAGGGAATGCAGCAGAGCGATGCCCAGGCCCGCTCTACGCTCGACGGCGCCCATGCGGCGGGAGCGGCGCTGGAGGCCATTGCTGGCGCCATCGGCCAGATCAACGAGCGCAACCTGGTGATCGCCAGCGCGTCGGAGCAACAGGCTCAGGTGGCGCGGGAGGTGGACCGCAACCTGACCACCATCCGTGACCTGGCGCACCAATCGTCGGCGGGGGCCGAGGAGACCTCGGCGGCCAGCCAGGCGCTGTCGCGGCTGGCGGTGGACCTCAACACCCTGGTGCAGCGGTTCTCGGTGTAGGAGCGGCCTTGTGCCGCTCCTGCAGAGACCATTGCATTGTCTGATGGCAAAAACAAAAACGCCCGGACTCAAGTCCGGGCGTTTTTGTTCAGCGGGTCAACCGATCACTTGCCTTCCCAGCGCTTGAGCACCAGGGTGGCGTTGGTGCCACCGAAGCCGAAGCTGTTGCTCATCACGGTGGTGAGCTTGGCGTCTTCGGTCTTGCGCACGATCGGCAGGTCGGCCACTTCCGGGTCCAGCTCGTCGATGTTGGCGGAGCCGGCGATGAAGTTGTTTTCCATCATCAGCAGGCAGTAGATCGCCTCGTGCACGCCCGCGGCGCCCAGCGAGTGGCCCGAGAGGCTCTTGGTCGAGCTGATCTTCGGTGCCTTGTCGCCGAACACTTCACGCACGCCTTTCATCTCAGCGACGTCGCCGACGGGCGTGGAGGTGCCGTGGGTGTTCAGGTAGTCGATCGGGGTGTCGACGGTGGACAGCGCCTGCTGCATGCAACGGATCGCGCCTTCGCCGCTTGGTGCGACCATGTCGTAGCCGTCGGAGGTTGCGCCGTAGCCGACGATCTCGGCATAGATCTTGGCGCCACGGGCCAGGGCGTGTTCCAGCTCCTCGACCACCACCATGCCGCCGCCGCCGGCGATGACGAAGCCATCACGGTCGGCGTCGTAGGCGCGCGAGGCCAGCTCCGGGGTTTCGTTGCGCTTGGTCGACAGGGCGCCCATGGCGTCGAACAGGAACGACTGGCTCCAGTGCTCTTCTTCGCCGCCACCGGCGAAGACGATGTCCTGCTTGCCCCACTGGATCTGCTCCAGGGCGGTGCCGATGCAGTGTGCGGAAGTGGCACAGGCCGACGAAATCGAGTAGTTGATGCCCTTGATCTTGAACGGGGTGGCCAGGCACGCCGACACGGTGCTGCCCATGGTGCGGGTGACACGGTACGGGCCGACACGCTTGACGCCTTTCTCGCGCAGGGTGTCCAGGGCTTCCATCTGGTTCAGCGTGGAGGCGCCACCGGAACCGGCGACCAGGCCGGTCCGTGGGTTGGAGATCTGCTCTTCGGTCAGGCCGGCGTCCTTGATCGCGTCCTGCATGGCGAGATACGCGTAGGCGGCGGCGTGGCCGACGAAGCGATAGACCTTGCGGTCGATCAGCTCTTCCAGATTCAGGTCGATGGAGCCGGAAACCTGGCTACGCAGCCCCATTTCCTTGTATTCCGGGTTGTAACGGATACCCGGACGGCTGTTGCGCAGGTTTTCGGTGACGGTAGCTTTGTCATTGCCCAGGCACGATACGATGCCCAGACCAGTGATCACGACGCGGCGCATGCGAATAACCCTTAGAAATTGTCAGTGGAGGTGAACACGCCGACCCGCAGGCCTTCGGCGGTGTAGATCTCGCGACCGTCGACGCTGACCGAGCCATCGGCGATGGCCATGTTCAGCTTGCCCTTCAGGACGCGCTTGATGTGAATGTTGTAGGTGACTTTCTTGGCGGAGGGTAGTACCTGGCCGAAGAATTTCACTTCGCCCGAACCCAGCGCCCGGCCACGGCCCGGCAGGCCTTGCCAGCCGAGGAAGAAACCGACCAACTGCCACATGGCGTCAAGGCCCAGGCAGCCCGGCATCACCGGGTCGCCTTCGAAGTGGCAGGCGAAGAACCACAGGTCCGGATTGATATCCAGCTCGGCGACCAATTCACCTTTGCCGAACTTGCCGCCTTCCTCGCTGATGTGAGTGATGCGATCGACCATCAGCATGTTCGGGGCGGGCAGTTGCGCGTTACCGGGGCCGAACAGCTCACCGCGACTGCAGCGCAGCAGGTCTTCCCGGGTAAAGGCGTTTTGTTTGGTCATGCGAGCTCCTCAATAACCCCCTGTGGCAGGGGATGAATCTTCCCGGCCGGCCCGAAGCGCTTTGCATTCGAGGCGGCAGCCTACAGGTAGACTATTGCGTTGTGGTGAAAGTCACAGCGCACCTGGCAAAAAGAGTACAGGTGTGCACTGAAATGTTATTTTCAGGCCCAGCGGCGGTCCTGTCCAGTCCCTAAGACTGCCGCACTTTAGCATTTATCGCCAGTCGCGGCTGTCTGACCGGGCAACCAGCGACGCAGGATGCGCTGCAGGTCGGTGCGTTTGAACGGCTTGCTCAGGTAATCGTTCATGCCCGCCGCCAGGCAACGTTCGCGGTCGCCCTGCTGGGCGCTGGCAGTCAGGGCGATGATCGGCAGGTCGGCATGTTGCGGTAACAGGCGGATGCGCCGGGTCGCCTCGTAGCCATCCACGTGCGGCAGGCGGCAATCCATCAGTACTGCGACAAAACGTTGCTGGCCTACCTGCTCGACCGCCTGGGCGCCATCGATGGCCAGGCTGACCTCGTAGCCCAGGCTGCGCAACATGGCTTCGATGACGCTCTGATTGACCGGATTGTCCTCCACCAGCAGGATCCGTCCACCTGCAATGCCGCAGGGCGCATCCAGCACCGCGCCGGGCAGCAGGCTGGCCGGCACGGCGGCCAGCGCCAATGGCATTTCCAGGGTGAACGTAGAGCCAAGCCCTTCGCGACTTTCGCCGCGCAACTGGCCGCCCATGCGCTCGGCCAGGGTGCGGGCGATCGACAGGCCCAGGCCGGTGCCGCCATAGCGCCGCGAGATCGAACTGTCGGCCTGCTGGAAGGCGACGAACATCATTTCCAGGCGATTGCTGTCGATGCCGATGCCGGTGTCGCGCACGGTGCAGGTAAACCACAGCAACTGGCGGTCGAGTACTTGCCAGCGGGCCTCCACCGCCACTTCGCCACGCTCCGTGAACTTAAGGGCGTTGCCTACAAGGTTCAGCAGGATCTGGCGGATTCGCGTCGGGTCACCCACCACCTGCAGGTGGTCGATGCCCGCTGGCAGTTGCAGGTGCAGGTCCAGGCCGCGTTGCTGGGCGGTGTGCTGGAACGACTGGACGCTGCTGCTGATCAGCTCGGCCAGGTTGAAGTCGATATGTTCGAGCTCCAGCGTGGTGCGCTCGATCCGCGAGAAGTCCAGGATGTCGTTGATCACCTTGAGCAGGTGCCCGGTGGACTCGCTGGCGACCGCGGTGTATTCGGTCTGCTCGCTGGTAAGCTGGGTGGTCTCAAGCAGTTGCAGCATGCCCAGCACGCCGTTCATGGGCGTGCGCAGCTCATGACTCATCATGGCCAGGAAGTCCGACTTGGCGCGGTTGGCCTGCTCGGCTTCCTCGCGGGCCTGGATCAACTGGCCCATGGCTTGTTGTTGTTCGTGGGCGGCCTGGTCCAGGGCGCTGGCAAGGTTGTTGATGTGCCGCGCCAGGTGGCCCAGTTCGCTGTCGTCGACCACCGGCAGCGGCGCATTGAAGTCACCCTGCTGGATCGCCCGTACCGCGTGCCCCATGTCGCTGATCGGCTTCGACAGGCTCATGGCCAGGCGCCGGGCGAGCAGGAAGGTGAACAACAGCGCGAACAGCGCCAGGATCGCGGCCTTGATCACGATTTCCTGCTGGCGTTGACTGAAGGCGTCATCGGACATCCCGACGATCACCCGTCCCAGGTAATCATCACCGATGGTCGGTGGTGGTGCCTTGCCTAGCAGGAAGTCGTTGTCCAGGCGAATCTGCTGCAGGCGGATGGGGGCCTGGAACACCTCCACCCGTTGCGCGCGATTGAGGCTTTCATCCGGCTGTTCCACGTACACCAGGATGTGATTGCGGCTGTCCTGCACTTCGAGGAAGCGCACATGGGGGATGCTCAGGGTGGCGCGCATCAGGCTGTCGAGCACTTCGTTGTTGCCCGAGATCACCCCATATTCGGAGGCAGGGGCCAACTGGTTGGCGATCAGTTGCCCGGTGTGGTTGAGCTCCTGGCGCAAATCCTGGATGCGCACAAAGGTAAAGAAGCTGATCAGCAGCAAGGTGAGCAGCAGGGCAGGGCCCAAGCTGATGATCTGGGTGCGGGTATGAATGTCCCAGCTCAGGCGTTTGCTCATGGCGTGGTTTCTCCTTCGGCCACGGCCAGGGCGGCGGCGTCCGGGTCGATCGCTTCCAGGCCAAGGGCGCGGGCGACCTGCTGGTTGCCGCTGACGCCGAAGTGGGTGGGGTAGAGGCTGCGCGGCCAGCGGGCCGGCGGTTGGTCGAGCAGGTGCCCGAGCACGGTCAACCAGTCATCCTGGTCGCTGAAGGTGCTGGCCAGGGCGCCGGCGCGCACGAAGCCTACATTGGGGCCGATCAAGGCCATCTGCCGTGCATAGCTGCTGAGCAGCACGTTCTTCGCGGATTTTGAATTGTAGAGTTCAGGGTCGTCGAGCCCGAGCAGGACATCGCTGTTGCCCAGCAGGTGCTGCAGCGGGCGACTGTCGCGCAGGTCGGGCCAGTCTTGGGCGACGATCTCCAACCCTTGCGCCGAGGCGGCCTGGCGCAGCTCATCGAGCAGGAAGCGGCTGTGTTCACCGTACAGCACACCGACCCGCTGCGCTTGCGGCAACAGGTATCGGGCCAGGCGCAGTTGCCGCGACAGCGGCGGATCGCTCCACAGCAGGCTGAGGAATGCCGGGCGTGAGGCTCCCAGGCGTTGTTCGGCCTGAACCCGGCTGACCCGCAGGGCCAGCGCAGGCGGCCCGGCGCTTTCACCCAGGCGCCACTCCAGTGCCGAGCCGTCAAGCAGGATCAGCCGGGTGTCGCCCTTCAATTGGCCTGGGCGTGGCACCTGTGCCACGGTCTGGAAGCGTACCTGGTCCTGCGGCCGGCGCTTTTCCAGGGCCGCGGCAAAGCTGCGGATGCCAGGCTGATCTTCCGCGCCCACCAGCAGGATCTCGCTGGCGGACAGCGACCCCAGTGGCAGCAGGCAGAGCAGCAGCAAGCGCAGCAAGCCGATCATCAGAACTCCAGCTCCGCGCTGACGCTCAGGCGGTGGCGACTGTCGTAGCGGTTCTGCTCCAGCGTGACCGGCTCGTCATCCAGGCGCTGTTGCCAAAGGGCAGCCAGCTCCAGGTTGCTGCCCTGGACCTTGAAGCGCTTGGCCAGACGCAGGTCGACACGCTCGTAGCGGTACTGGTTGAGTGCGTCGTCGCCGTAATAGAACAGCGCGCTGGACCAACCCTGACCCCATTCGCGCAGCCAGCCGGCCGAGCCGCTGTTGCGTGCGCTCAGGCGCCGGTCGTTGGGGTTGCTGGCCCAGGCATCGACGTAGGCGTAGGTGACGCGCAGGCGGTCGCGCTGGGTGGCGCGCCAGTCGAACTGCGCTTCGCTGCCGGTGAAGCGTGCCTTGTTGGCGTTGCTGGCGATGAACTGGTTGTTCTTCAACGGCTCGCTGATCATCCCGGTGATCTCGTCGTAGAACAGCTTCACGTCCATGCTCAGGTCGAGGTCGGTGAAATTGCCGTTGTAGCCCAGTTCGCGCGAGCGCATGCGTTCCTGGTCCAGGTTGCCGGGGCCACGGGTCTTGACGAAGTATTCGCCGTTTTGCAGGCCGTAGAGGTTGGGGGTGAGGTTCTTGACCGTGTAGCTCCAGTTGACATTGTTCTCGAACATGTCCGGCGAGCGGATCGCCTCGGAGTACACCGCGCGCAAACCGTGGCGCGGTGTGATCAGGTAGTTCACCGCGACCCGTGGGGTGAGCGAGTTGCCCGACAGCTGGGAGTGCTCGTACATCGCCCCGCCCTGGAGGATCCAGTGTTCGTCGGCGCGCCATTCGAGCTGGCCGAACAGGCGCCAGGTCTGGTCATCGAGGCTGCCGTTGAAGTAGGTCTGCGAGTCGGCGCGGTCATAGCGGTAGTTCAGGCCGCTGACCAGGCGCAGGCTGTCGGTCAGGCTCAGGGTGTCCTGGATCTCCAGGTCGTAGCGGGTCTCGCGGGTGCTCTGGTCGACGTCGCCGCAGATGGTGTTGCGACCGCCGTTGGACCACTGGTCCCGCACTTGGCCCATCAGCGTGGCGAGCGTCGGGTCGCTGGTGGTGGGCAGGTTGCCGGTGTGCAGGTTGCGTGCGACCTTTTCCGTGAAGTTGGGGTCCAGTCGCCACATCTGGGTCAGCTCCGGGCTGAAGGCGATGGCGGCATCGCAGGCCCCCCACACCTGTTGGCGGTCGAAGTGCTGGGCCGAGCCTTGGATGTACAGGCTGTGCTCCGGGTCAAAGTCAATGTTCCAGCGCACCGAGCCGGCATAGTCCTTGGCGTTGACGTCGGCATTGTTGCCGGCCCGGTAGTTGCCGAACACCGGTTGATAGGTATACGGCCGCTGGTTGCTGCCTTCCTTCGCCGCCAGCTGCCAATCCAGCGTCTGGTTCGGTGCCAGGCTGTGCACGGCATTGATGTTGATGCGGTTGGCCCGGCGGCTGTCGCGGTAGTCGCGGCCGAACTGGTCTTCGTCGAAGCCGTCGTCCTGCTGGCCCGACAGCGACAAGCGCAGGTCGCCACTGTCCCAGCCAAAGCCCTGGCTGGCGTAGTAGTCGTTGATGCCATCCTGGCCCCGGGTCATTTTCACGCGGGTGCCATGGCTGTCGGCGGGGTTGCGGGTGAGGATGTTGACCACCGCCATCAGCGCGTTGGCACCGTAGCTGACCGTGTTGGGGCCACGGAACACTTCGATGCGCTCGATGTCTTCCATGGCCACGGGGATGTCGCTCCAGTCCACCGTGGCCAGGCCCGCGCGGTACACCGAGCGGCCGTCGATCAGCACCTGCATGCGCCGGGCGTCGCTGACGTTGCTGCCGTGGTAGTTGACCGTCGGCTGGTTGCCGGCGCCGTAGCCGATCATCATGCCGGGGACCAGGCGCAGCAGCTCGGGGATATCACGGGCACCACTGGCGCGGATCAGCGCGCTGTCGAGCACGGTCATGCTGCCCGGCACCGCCGCCGGGGATTGCTTGAGGCGTGTTGCGGTCAGAACCTGGGGCAGGTCCTGGTTGTCGATGAACAGATCGTCGGCCATGGCCGGGCCGCCGAGCAGGGCGGTCAGCAGCAACAGGCGTGGGTAAGGGGGCGTGCCAGGGAACACGAAACGGCCTTGTTTCAGAGATGAATCAGGCATGTTAACCGACCGCGTGGCTTTTGCCAGTGATCGACGGCTGGCGAATTGCCGCATCGCGCGGCAAGCCCGCTCCCACGCCTTGCGACGCGACACTGGTTCTGTCGCATGTGCCCCGTATAATGCGCAGGTCGCCCTTTACTTTATTGGTTAACGGATTGGATATGACTGAACAGCAACCTGTTGCAGTTCTTGGAGGCGGCAGCTTTGGCACTGCCGTGGCGAACCTGCTGGCGGAGAACGGCCATCCGGTTCACCAGTGGATGCGCGACCCGGCCCAGGCCGAGGCGATGCGCGTCAATCGCGAGAATCCGCGCTATCTCAAGGGTATCCGCCTGCATGAAGGCGTACAGCCGGTCAACGACCTGCTCGCCACGCTACAGGGCTGCGAACTGATCTTCGTCGCCTTGCCTTCCAGCGCCTTGCGCAGCGTGCTGGCGCCCCACGCCGAGCTGCTGCGCGGCAAGGGCCTGGTCAGCCTCACGAAAGGTATCGAGGCGCACACCTTCAAGCTGATGAGCCAGATCCTCGAAGAGATCGCGCCCGAGGCACGTATCGGTGTGCTGTCGGGCCCCAACCTGGCACGCGAAATCGCCGAGCATGCGCTGACCGCCACCGTGGTGGCCAGCGAGGACGAAGCACTGTGCAGGCAGGTGCAGGAAGTGCTGCATGGCCGCACGTTCCGTGTCTATGCCAGCGCCGATCGCTTCGGTGTCGAGCTGGGCGGCGCGCTGAAGAACGTCTACGCCATCATCGCCGGCATGGCTGTGGCGCTGGGGATGGGTGAGAACACGAAAAGCATGCTGATCACCCGTGCCCTGGCGGAGATGACCCGCTTCGCCGTGAGCCAAGGTGCCAACCCCATGACCTTCCTGGGCCTGGCCGGTGTCGGTGACCTGATCGTCACCTGTTCCTCGCCCAAGAGCCGCAACTATCAGGTCGGCCATGCCCTGGGCCAGGGCCTGACCCTCGAGGAGGCGGTCAGCCGTTTGGGCGAGGTGGCCGAAGGGGTCAACACGCTGAAGGTGCTCAAGGCCAAGGCCCAGGAAGTGCAGGTGTACATGCCGCTGGTGGCGGGCCTGCACGCCATCCTGTTCGAGGGCCGCACGCTCAACCAGGTGATTGAGCACCTGATGCGCGCCGAGCCCAAGACCGATGTCGATTTCATTTCCACCAGTGGTTTCAATTGATTGAAGGAGCGACCTATGAACGATACCCCGGAGCGCGCCCAGCGCGAATCGATCATCCTGCGAGTGCTGTGGATGTTGGTGTTCCTGGTGGTCTGGCAGTTGGCCGAACTGCTGTTGGGCGGCCTGGTGCTGGTCCAGCTGATCTACCGGCTGATCTACGGCGCCCCCAGCGCCAGCCTGATGAATTTCGGCGACAGCCTCAGCCAGTACCTGGCGCAGATCGGCCGTTTCGGCAGCTTCCACACCGACAGCAAGCCCTGGCCGTTCGCCGACTGGCCGGCGCCGCGTGCGCCTGAAGGTGAAGCGCCCCACGCCGTGGCCCCGGCACCGCACCCGGTGCGTGACGAGGAACCCAAGCTGTGAAGCTTTGGGTACTGCGCCATGGCGAGGCCGAACCTCGCGCGAACAGCGATGCCGAGCGGTGCCTGACCGCCCATGGTCGCGAGCAGGTGCTACGCAGCGCCGCCCGGCTGCTGGGCCAGCCGTTGCAGGCGATCATCGCCAGCCCCTACGTGCGGGCGCAACAGACCGCGGCCCTGGTGCACGAGAGCCTTGGATTCGCCGAGCCGGTGCGCACCGAGCCATGGCTCACTCCGGACAGCGATGCACAGGCGGTGATAGGTGAAATCGAGCGGCTGGGCCTCGAACATGTCCTGCTGGTCAGCCACCAGCCGCTGGTGGGCACTCTGGTCAGTCTGCTCGAGCACGGCCATCAGCAGCCTGCGCCCATGAGCACTGCCTGCCTGGCTGAGCTGGAAGGCGACTGGCCGCTGGCAGGGCTGATGACCCTGCGTGGGCTTCATCATCCAATGTGATGCCGGCAACTGGCATTTTTGCCAGTTGTTGCGCGCTCCGAGCGCTTGCTAGGGTCGTCGCCAGGATGTGAACGTGCGGCAAGACCCGGGAGTGTGGGATGAAAGGCCGAAGGCTGGAGCTGGTGTGTTCGGTTGATCTGCAGCCCACACTGGAAAAGGTGCAGCGGGACAGCGTGCTGGATTTTGCCGAATACAGCCTTTTGCGTGAGTCGGCCGATGCCAAGCTCTACCAGTTGATGGGCAAGGTGCGTAAGGCACGGGGCGTCGATCAGGGTTCGATGTTCGAGGGTGAAGAAGACCTGCGGCGCCTGCAGGATGCCAGCATCCGCATGGCGCACCTGCTGCAAAGCAGCTGCCTGGCCTTGCGCAGACTGGGCCTGGGGGCCCAGGACAAGCGCCTCGCGCGTGATGCCCTGAAGCAGCAACTGGCCTACGTGCAAGCCTGCCTGCGCCGCTCGATGCAGAGCTTCGGCGAGTTCTGAATGACCTGATCGCCCTTGGCGATGACCTTTCCGGACGTTGCCGGCAACCGGCACCATTGTCGACAATGGCCCAACCTTCACCGTGCAGAGCAGGCGGCCATGTCGCAGCAGATCTTCTTCGCCCACGCCAACGGCTTCCCGTCGGCCACCTACGGCAAGCTGTTCGCCGCGCTGGCACCGGACTACGAAGTTCGGCACCTGGCGCAGCATGCCCATGACCCACGCTTTCCGGTGAACGAGAACTGGCAGAGCCTGGTCGATGAACTGCTCCACCATCTGGAGCAACAGCCAGCCCCGGTCTGGGGTGTCGGGCACTCGCTGGGTGGCGTGCTGCACTTGCATGCGGCGCTGCGCCATCCTGAGTACTACCGGGGGGTGGTGATGCTCGACTCACCGGTGCTGACCCGTGTCGACGAATGGCTCATCCAGGCAGCCAAACGCCTGGGTTTCATCGACCGCATCACCCCGGCCGGGCGTACGTTGGGGCGACGTGAGGCGTTTCCCGACCGGGACAGCGCTCGCCGGTATTTCTCGGGCAAGACCCTGTTCCGCCATTTCGACCCTGAATGCCTCGAGGCGTATCTCGAACACGGCCTGGTGAGTACCGAGGGCGGCCTGCGCCTGCGTTTCGACCCCGCCACCGAGATCAGCATCTACCGCAGCATCCCCCACGTCAGCCCGGCGCCACCCCGCCAGTTACAGGTGCCGCTGGCCATGGTGCGCGGCGCCCAGAGCCGGGTGATCCGCAAGCACCATGGGCTGGCGGTACGCACCATGGCCAAGGGCGAGTACCACAGCCTGCCGGGCGGGCACATGTTCCCGTTGGAGCGCCCCTGTGACACCGCGAGCCTGATCAAGGGCCTGTTCGACCGCTGGAGCCAGCAGCCATGAGCGCGCAAGTCGAGGAAGTGCGCCTGGCGCTCGGTCATATCGAGCTGGCCGCGCACCTGTTCGGGCCGGCCGATGGCCTGCCGGTGATCGCCCTGCATGGCTGGCTGGACAACGCCAACAGCTTCGCCCGCCTGGCGCCGCAATTGAAAGGGTTGCGCATCGTCGCCCTGGACTTGGCCGGGCACGGTTACTCGGAACATCGCCCAATCGGCGCCGGCTACGCCCTGGCCGACTATGCCCATGACGTGCTGCGGGTCGCCGAACAGCTGGGCTGGCAGCGTTTCGGCCTGCTCGGCCACTCGCTGGGCGCGATCATCTCGGTGCAACTGGCCGGGGCCTTGCCAGAGCGTATCAGCCATCTCGCGCTCATCGACGGTGTCATTCCGCCCACGATTGCCGAGCAGGACGCCGCCGAGCGCCTGGGGATGGCGTTGCAGGCGCAATTGCGCCTGGAGGGCAAGCGCAAGATGGTGTACGCGACCCTGGAGGAGGGTGTCGAGGCGCGCATGAAAGGCATGGTCGCGGTCAGCCGCGAGGCCGCCGAACTGCTGGCCCAGCGCGGGCTGATGCCGGTGCCCGGCGGTTACAGCTGGCGCAGTGACAGCCGCCTGACGCTGCCCTCGCCAACACGCCTGAACCAGGCCCAGGCCATGGCCTTCGTCCAGCGCGTCGCCTGCCCGGCCTGCCTGGTGGTCGCGGCCGACGGCATGCTGGCGCGCCACACGGAGCTTCTGGAGCAGCTACCCTTCGAGCAGGCGACCCTGCCAGGCGGGCATCACCTGCACCTGAACGACGCCGAGGGCGCGACCCTTGTCGCAGACTGTTTCAATCGCTTCTTTGGCATTCCTTGACTTGCACCAGGCAAGTGTCGAGGCTTGACGGGTTGAAAGGGAGACAACCATGTACTTGCCAGACATTCACGCGCTTTGCCCCGGCCCCCGCGAGGGCGGCCGATGAGCGCGCCTGTTTTCATTCGCGGCGCCCTCGCCGCCTGCCTCGCCGCCGTCAGCCCGCTGCTGTTTGCGGGTAACCTGCCAGTCCCCGTCGATGCCAAAGTGGTCGACCAACGCCCAGCCGTGGAGCAGGAGCGGGTCTACCCGATGGGCCCGCTACGCAAGATCAGCGGCCGCCTGCGAGTAGATGACAAGGTCGAAAGCCGCGGCCAGGTCAGTTCGGTCACCTATGAACTGCCGGTCGAGCGCAGCGCCCGCGAGGCTTTCACCAGTGCCCGCGAAGCGCTGCAGCACGACGGCGGCTATCCACTGTTCTGGTGCCAGGGGCGCGACTGCGGCGAGGCCAGCCTGTGGGCCAACGACGTGTTCGCCAATGCCCGTCTCAATGGGGGCGACGAACAGCAGGCGTTCATCCTCCTGCGCCGCTCCGCTGAAGAAGCCGATACATTGGTGGCGCTGTACAGCGTGACCCGCGGCAACCGCCGCGCCTACCTGCATGTCGAGGAATTCGTCGCCGCCAGCCCGCTGGGCGAACTGCTGCCCACCCCCGCCACGGTGCTGCGCGAACTGCGCGACACCGGCAAACTCGACTACCCTGACCTGGCCAAGCCCCAGGCCACCTGGGCCGCCTTGCTGGCGCGCAGCCTCAACCTCGACAGCACGCTACGCGCCAGCCTCAGCGGCAGTGGCGCCGAGGCCTGGCGCGAGCAGTTGGTCCAGGCCGGCGTGCGCAGCGCCCGGCTGGAAGTGGGCGATGCACCGACCGAAGGCTTGCACCTGGAACTGATCCGTTGAGTGAGCGCCATGGCCAACAATGACCGCCTGTTGATCCAGATCCTGCTGCTCGCGCTGCTTGGCGCGGCGCTGTGGGTGATGGCCCCGTTCATCTCGGCATTGCTGTGGGGCGCGATTCTCGCCTTCGCCAGCTGGCCGTTGATGCGCCTGCTCACCCGCCTGCTCGGCGGGCGCGAGACGCTGGCCGCGAGCCTGCTGACCACGGTGTGGATCCTGCTGGTCGCGTTGCCGCTGGTGTGGCTGGGCTTCAACCTGGCCGACCATATTCGCGACGCTACCGCCTTTGTGCGTGACGTGCAGGTCGACGGCCTGCCTGACGCGCCGGCGTGGGTGGGCAGCATTCCCTTCGTCGGCGGGCGCCTGGTCAGCTGGTGGGAGTCCCTCGACCAGCAGGGGGCGGCCTTGCTGGCCTCCGCCAAGCCGTATCTCGGCCAGGTGGGCAACTGGTTGCTGGCGCGCAGCGCGCAGATCGGCAGTGGGGTGCTGGAGCTCACGCTCAGCCTGGTGTTCGTGTTCTTCTTCTACCGCGACGGCCCGCGCCTGGCGGCGTTCGTGCACCGGCTGCTGCACCGGCTGGTGGGTGAGCGCGCCGAATACTACGTCGACCTGGTCGCCGGTACCGTGCAGCGGGTGGTCAACGGCGTGATCGGTACCGCCGCCGCGCAAGCGCTGCTGGCGCTGATCGGCTTCCTGATCGCCGGCGTGCCGGGAGCCATCGTGCTGGGCCTGGTGACCTTCATGCTCAGCCTGATCCCCATGGGGCCGCCGCTGGCCTGGATACCGGCCACGGCGTGGCTGGTATCGAAGGGCGACTATGGCATGGCGGTGTTCCTGGGCATCTGGGGCACCTTCGTCATCAGTGGCGTGGACAACGTGCTCAAGCCTTATCTCATCAGCCGGGGTGGCAACCTGCCGCTGGTGATCGTGCTGCTGGGGGTGTTCGGCGGCCTGATCGCATTCGGCTTTATCGGGCTGTTCATCGGGCCGACCTTGCTGGCGGTGGGGTACAGCCTGCTGCTGGACTGGAGCCGCAACTCCGGGCAGCAATCGCCGCAGCATTGAAGTCCGGTTCGCCGGCAAGCCGGCTCCTGCATTGTTCACCCCGCAGGAGCCGGCTTGCCGGCGAACAGGCCGGTACAGGCACCGCAATACCTGATCTTTACGCATTCTTTATGCCCCGGCCCCACCCCTGGTCTCGCCCCTTTACGCCCCACGCTCGGACAATTTCCCCAAAGCGGCCCTCACGCCGCAATCAGGGGAGATTCACTCATGTACATGCTCGACGGGCTGTCACTGCTTCTGGCGGTGGCGTTGGCGGTTTACCTGCTGGTGGCGCTGCTGCGCGCCGATCGCGGCTAAGGGGCGACCATGCACAGTTACGATTACCTGTTGCTGCTGGCGTTCTTCGCCATCGTGCTGCTGCCGGCGCCATGGCTCGGGCGCTTCTACTACAAGGTGATGGAAGGCCAGCGTACCTGGCTGTCGCCGATCCTCGGCCCGGTGGAGCGGGGCTGCTATCGCCTGTCAGGCGTGAACGCCGACCAGGAGCAGAACTGGAAGCAGTACACCCTGGCCCTGCTGGCCTTCAACCTGGCCGGCTTCCTGCTGCTGTTCGCCGTATTGCAGCTGCAAGGCTCGCTGCCGCTCAACCCGCAGCACCTGCCCGGCCAGGAGTGGTCGCTGGCGTTCAACACCGCGGTCAGCTTCATGACCAACACCAACTGGCAGTCCTACAGCGGTGAGGCCTCGGTCAGCTACCTGACCCAGATGATCGGCCTGACCGTGCAGAACTTCGTCAGCGCCGCCACCGGCCTGGCCGTGCTGGTCGCCTTGAGCCGCGGTATCGCCCGCCGCTCGGCCGGCACCCTGGGCAACTTCTGGGTCGACCTGACCCGCGCCACCCTCTATGGCCTGCTGCCGCTTTGCCTGGTACTGGCGCTGCTGCTGGTGTGGCAGGGTGTGCCACAGACCTTCGCCGACTACGTCCACGCCGTGACCCTGCAAGGCACCGACCAGACCATCCCGCTCGGCCCGGCCGCCAGCCAGATCGCCATCAAGCAGTTGGGCACCAACGGTGGCGGCTTCTTCGGCGTCAACTCGGCGCACCCGTTCGAGAACCCCACGGCCTGGAGCAACCTGTTCGAGGTGGCTTCGATCATCCTGATCCCGGTGGCCCTGGTGTTCACCTTTGGCCATTACGTGAAGGACCTGCGCCAGAGCCGCGCAATCATCGCCTGCATGCTGGCGCTGTTCCTGATCGGCGGCAGTACCGCGCTGTGGTCGGAACACCAGCCCAACCCAGCCTTGGAAAGCGCCCAGGTGCAGCAAAGCGCGCCACTGGAAGGCAAGGAGAGCCGCTTCGGCACCACCGGTTCCGTGCTGTGGACGGTGACCACCACCTCCGCCTCCAACGGTTCGGTCAACGCCATGCACGACAGCCTCAACCCGCTGACCGGCATGGTGGCGATGGTCAACATGATGCTGGGTGAGGTGATTTTCGGCGGTGTCGGCGCCGGCCTGTACGGCATGCTGCTGTTCGTGCTGATCGCCGTGTTCCTGGCCGGCCTGATGATCGGCCGCACCCCGGAATACCTGGGCAAGAAGCTCCAGGCCCGTGAAGTGCAGTTGCTGGTGGCCACCCTGCTGGTGATGCCGGTGGGTGTGCTGATCCTCGGTGCCATCGCCGCCAGCCTGCCTGGGCCGGCCGGCGCGGTGACCAACCCCGGTGCCCACGGTTTCAGCCAGTTGCTGTACGCCTACACCTCCGGCACCGCCAACAACGGCTCGGCCTTCGCCGGCTTCGGCGCCAACACCACGTTCCACAACGTGATGATCGGCCTGGCCATGCTCATCGGCCGCTTCGGCTACATCCTGCCGGTGCTGGCCCTGGCAGGCAGCCTGGCGGCGAAGAAGAGCGCGCCGCAAGGCCTCAACAGCTTCCCCACCCACGGCCCGCTGTTCACCACGCTGCTGCTGGTGACCATCCTGCTGGTCGGTGGCCTGACCTTCCTGCCGACCCTGGCCCTCGGGCCGATCGCCGAACACCTGAGCCTGGGTTTCTGAGGAATACACCATGAACATGCCCATTCCTGAAGTGAAGGCGCGCCAGAGCGCCAAGGACCAGACCCGCTTCGCCGCCCTGTGGCGCCCGGCCCTGGTGCAGGCTTTCGTCAAGCTCGACCCGCGCCAGCTCAAGCGCTCGCCGGTGATGTTGGTGGTGGCCCTCACCGCCGTGCTGACCACCGTGCTGTGCTTCGCCCCCGGCAGCGGCGTGAGCATCGGCGTGGCGGTGCAGATCGCCGTCTGGCTGTGGTTCACCGTGCTGTTCGCCAACTTCGCCGAAGCCCTGGCCGAAGGCCGTGGCAAGGCCCGCGCCGACAGCCTCAAGGCGGGTAGCCAGGGCTTGACCGCCAAACGTCGCAAGAGCGATGGCAGCTTCGAAACCGTCGCTGCCACCAAACTGCGCAAAGACGATGTGGTGCGCGTCGTGGCTGGCGAGATGATCCCCGGTGACGGCGAAGTGCTCGAGGGCATCGCCGCCGTCAACGAAGCCGCCATTACCGGCGAGTCCGCGCCGGTGATCCGCGAGTCCGGCGGCGACCGCTCGGCCGTCACCGGTAACACCCGGTTGGTCTCCGACTGGTTGCTGATCCGCATCACCAGCAACCCAGGTGAGTCGACCCTGGACCGCATGATCGCCCTGGTCGAAGGCGCCAAGCGGCAGAAAACCCCCAACGAAATCGCCCTGGACATCCTGCTGATCGGCCTCACCCTGATCTTCCTGATCGTGGTGGTCACGCTGCAGCCGTTCGCCCGCTTCGCCGGTGGTGAGTTGCCGCTGATCTTCCTCGCCGCGCTGTTGGTGACACTGATCCCCACCACCATCGGCGGCCTGCTCTCGGCCATTGGCATCGCCGGCATGGACCGCCTGGTACGCCTCAACGTGATCGCCCGTTCCGGTCGTGCGGTGGAGGCTGCCGGTGACGTGCACACTCTGATGCTCGACAAGACCGGCACCATCACTTTCGGCAACCGCCGCTGCAGCGCCCTGCACGCAGCCTCGGGCGTGACCGCCAAGGAGCTGGGGGAGGGCGCCTTGCTCGCCTCGCTGGCCGATGACACCGCCGAAGGCAAGTCGATCGTCGAGTACCTGCGCCAGTTGCACGACTTCGACGAGCCGTCGAGCACCCAGTACGAAGCCATCCCCTTCAGTGCCGAGACTCGCCTGTCGGGTATCGACTTCCAGCAGCGTCGCTACCGCAAGGGCGCCGTTGATGCGGTGCTGGCCTTCTGCGGCCTGCAACGCCTGGAGCTGCCCGCCGCCCTGGCCCGTGAAGTGGAACGCATCGCCCAGAGCGGTGGCACGCCGCTGCTGGTGTGCGTCGACAAGCGCCTGCTTGGCGTGATCCACCTCAAGGACGTGGTCAAGCCCGGCATCCGCGAGCGTTTCGCCGAACTGCGCAAGCTCGGCATCCGCACCGTGATGGTCACCGGCGACAACCCGCTGACTGCCGCCGCCATCGCCGCCGAGGCCGGCGTGGACGACGTGCTCGCCGAAGCCACCCCGGAGAAGAAGCTGGCGCGCATCCGCCAGGAGCAGAACGACGGCCGCCTGGTCGCAATGTGCGGCGACGGCGCCAACGACGCCCCGGCGCTGGCCCAGGCCGACGTGGGCATGGCCATGAACGACGGCACCCAGGCTGCCCGCGAGGCGGCCAACATGGTCGACCTGGACAGCGACCCGACCAAACTGCTGGACGTGGTGCAGGTGGGCAAGGAACTGCTGGTGACCCGTGGCGCGCTGACCACTTTCTCCATCGCCAACGACGTGGCCAAGTACTTCGCCATCCTGCCGGCGCTGTTCGCCGCCATCTACCCGCAGCTGGGCGTGCTCAACCTGATGCACCTGGCCAGCCCGCAGAGCGCGATCCTTTCGGCCATCGTGTTCAACGCGCTGATCATCATCGTGCTGATCCCCCTGGCCCTGCGCGGGGTGCGGGTGCAAGCCGCCAGTGCCGCCCACCTGCTGCGGCGCAACCTGCTGATCTACGGCCTGGGCGGCATCATCGTGCCGTTCGCCGGGATCAAGCTGATCGACATGCTGCTCAACGTGCTGCACCTGGTCTGAGGAGAGACTGACATGACTGCTTATGTACGCCCGGCCCTGAGCCTGGTCCTGCTGATGACCGTGGTCACCGGCGCGCTGTACCCCCTGGCGGTGACCGGCATTGCCCAGGTCGCCTTCCCTGAGCAGGCCAATGGCAGCCTGGTGCGCGATGACCGGGGCGAGGTGCGCGGTTCGGCGCTGATCGCCCAGGAATTCAAGGGCGACGCCTGGTTCCAGGCGCGGCCTTCGGCGGGCGCCTATGCCACCGTGGCCAGCGGCGCGAGCAACCTGGCGCCGAGCAACCCGGCGCTGGCCGAGCGGGTCAAGGGCGATGCTGCCGCGCAGTATCAGGCGCAGTTGGGGCCGGTGCCCCAGGCGCTGTTGACCACTTCCGGCAGCGGCCTGGACCCGCACCTGCCGCCCGAGGCGATCGCCTACCAGCTGCCGCGTGTGGCGGCGGCGCGACAGGTCGCGCAGGAGCGCTTGCAAGTGCTGGTGAATGACGCCACCCTGCGTCCACTGATCGGGCCGCCGGTGGTCAATGTGCTGGCGCTGAACCAGGCGCTTGAGCACCTCGCACCGAGCCATTGATGCCGGGGGTCGCTTTGCGACCCCGCCCCCCCCCCCCCCCCGGGCCCCCCCCCCCCGGGGGGGGGGGGCGCCCCCCCCCGCGATGGCCTGCGCAGCAGGCCCAGATTCGCTACTTGTGAAGGATGAAACATGAGTGACTCCGCCCGCGCCGACGCGCTGTTGGCCGGCCTGCCCCGGGAAGGCCGGGGCAGGCTCAAGGTGTTCCTCGGCGCCGCGCCCGGGGTCGGCAAGACCTTCTCCATGCTGCAAGCCGCCCATGCCCAGCAACGCCAGGGCGTGCGCGTGGTGGCCGGGGTGGTCGAAACCCATGGCCGCGCCGAGACCGAGGCCTTGCTCGGTGGCCTGACCCAGCAACCGCTGCTGCGCAGCGAATACCGCGGCGTGATGCTCGAGGAAATGGACCTCGACGGCCTGCTCAAGGCCACGCCGCCGCTGGTGCTGGTCGACGAACTGGCCCACACCAACGCCCCTGGCAGCCGCCACGCCAAACGCTGGCAGGACGTGCAGGAGTTGCTCGCCGCTGGTATCGACGTGTACACCACGGTCAACGTCCAGCACCTGGAAAGCCTCAACGACAAAGTGCGCGATATCACCGGCGTGCTGGTGCGCGAGACGCTGCCGGACTGGGTGCTGCAAGAGGCGTTCGAGCTGGTGCTGATCGACCTGCCGCCGCGCGAACTGCTCGAGCGCCTGCGCGAGGGCAAGGTCTATGTGCCCGAGCAGGCGAGGGCGGCCATCGAGGCCTATTTCTCCCAGACCAACCTTACCGCCCTGCGCGAGCTGGCCATGCAGACCGCCGCCGCCCAGGTGGATGCGGACCTTGCCAGCGGCTACCGCCAGCGCGGCCAGGAAGCGCCGGCCCTGCGCGGTCGCCTGCTGGTGGGCATCGATGGCGACGACCAGGCCGAGCGGCTGGTGCGCCATGCCAGCCGTGTCGCCCAGCGCCGTCATCTGCCGTGGAGCGTTGTCCATGTCGACAACGGCCGCTTGCGCGACGAAACCGCCCGCCATCGCCTGCAGGCCGCCCAGCAACTGGCCGAGCGCCTTGGCGGTGAGGTGGTGTTGTTGCGCGCCGGCGAAGTGGCGCGCACGCTGATCCAGCATGCCGCCGAACGCCGCGCCAGCCTGGTACTGGTGGGCCAGTCCCGCGATCTGCTGCGCCGGCGCTTCTTTGGTGCCGGCGTCGCCGCCCGCCTGCTGCGCGAGAGCCACGGCCTGGAAATCAACGTGCTCGACCGCGACGCCCAGCCGCAACCGGCCCGGGCGGCGGTCCAGCGCGTGTGGGTATGGCGCCACTACCTGCTGGCGCTGGTCGCCACGGTGCTGGCCGCAGGCCTCGCCTGGGCGGTGTCGAGCGTACTGGCATTGCCCAACATCTCCCTGGTGTTCCTCGCCGCCGTGCTGCTGGTGGCGGTGCGCAGCAGCCTGGGCCCGGCGCTGGCCTGCGCGGCGCTGTCGTTCCTCACCTACGACTTCCTGTTCATCCCGCCGAACTTCTCCTTCGCCATCCAGCGCGAAGAGGACGTGCTGACCCTGGTGTTCTTCCTGTTGATGGCCGCGCTCACCGGCAACCTCGCCGCCCGCCAGCGCCGCCAGCTGCAGGCCCTGCGCGAAACCCAGGCGCAGACCAACCAGTTGCTCGACCTGTCGCGCCGCCTCACGGTAGCCACTGACCGCCAGGCCGTGTTCAGCGCCGCCGGCCAGCACATGGATGGCTGGCAGGACGTGCAGGTGTGCCTGATGGAGCGCAGCACCGACGGCCTGCTGCAAGTCGCCAGTGGTGGCAGTCACGCCTTCACCGACAATGAACGCGCCGCCGCCGAATGGGCCTGGCAACACGGCCAGGCCGCCGGCTTCGGCAGCGACACCTTGCCCCACGGTCGTTGGTGGTGGTGGCCGCTGGCCGTGGAAGAGCAGCCCCTGGCGCTGCTCGGCATACGCCCACGCAACGGCGAACCGTTGAGCGCCCAGCGGCGTCGCCTGCTCATGGCCCTGGCGCAACCCCTGGCCCAGGCCCTGGCCCGCGCCCGCCTGGGCGAGCAGCTGGAAGCGGCGCGCCTGCACGGCGAGACCGAGCAGTTGCGCAGCGCCTTGCTCGCCTCGGTGTCCCACGACCTGCGCACGCCGCTGACTTCCATGCGCGGCAGCATCGACAGCCTGCTGGCCCTGGGCGACGCCATCCCCCCGGACGACCGCCGCGAACTGCTCGAAGGCACCCGCAACGAGGCCGAGCGCCTGGACCGCTATATCCAGAACCTGCTGGACATGACCCGCCTGGGCCACGGCACGCTCAAGCTGGCTCGCGATTGGGTGGCTCCGGCCGATATCGTCGGCAGCGCCCTCAACCGCCTGCGCGTGGTGCTGGCGCCTTTGCGCGTGCATACCGAAGTCCCGCCCGAGCTGCCGCTGCTGTTCGTGCATGCGGCGTTGATCGAGCAGGCACTGATCAACGTGCTGGAGAACGCCGCCCGCTTCTCGCCACCACAGGGCCGTCTTGAGCTGCAGGTTTCGGTGCGCGACGAGCAACTGTGCTTCGCCGTCGCCGACGAAGGCCCCGGCATCCCCCAGGACGAGCGCGAGAAGATCTTCGACATGTTCTACACCGCCGCCCGCGGCGATCGGGGCGGGCAGGGCACCGGCCTGGGCCTGGCGATCTGCCAGGGCATGATCGGCGCCCATGGCGGGCGCATCCTGGTCGGCGACGGCCTCGATGGCCACGGCACCTGCATCACTCTATGCTTGCCGCTGCCCACTCAACCCGACAGCGAAAGTGAAGCCCCATGAGCCAAGCCGCTACCCTGCTGGTCATCGATGACGAGCCGCAGATCCGCAAGTTCCTGCGTATAAGCCTGGCATCTCAAGGCTACAAGGTGCTAGAGGCCGCCACCGGCACTGAAGGCCTGGCCCAGGCTGCCCTGAACAAACCCGACCTGGTGGTGCTCGACCTGGGCTTGCCGGACATGGACGGCCAGCAGGTGCTGCGCGAGCTGCGCGAGTGGAGCACGGTGCCGGTGATGGTGTTGTCGGTGCGTGCCAGCGAGGTGCAGAAGGTCGATGCGCTGGATGGCGGGGCCAACGACTATGTGACCAAGCCGTTCGGCATCCAGGAGTTCCTGGCCCGGGTGCGGGCCTTGCTGCGCCAGGCGCCGCAGGTCGGCAGCGCGACGTCTGCCGCGAGCTTCGGGCCGCTGGTGGTGGATTTCGCCTTCCGCAAGGTGACGCTGGAGGGCGTCGAAGTCGCGCTGACGCGCAAGGAATATGCGCTGCTGGCGCAGCTGGCCGGGCACCCGGGGCGGGTGATCACCCAGCAGCAGTTGCTCAAGGATATCTGGGGGCCAACCCATGTGGATGACACCCACTACCTGCGGATCGTGGTGGGGCATTTGCGCCAGAAGCTGGGGGATGACCCCACGGCGCCCAGGTACATCATCACCGAGGCAGGCGTGGGGTACCGGCTGGTGGCACCCTCTACCTAGGAGCCAGCCTTACAGATCCAGCTCCAGGGCCAGCAGCTCTTGCACGGTCTGCCGTCGACGGATCATGCGCAAGCTGTCGTTCTCGACCAGAAACTCAGGCAACAGCGGCCGGCTGTTGTAGTTCGAGGACATGGACGCGCCATAAGCCCCCGCATCGTGAATCACCAGCAGGTCGCCTACCTTGGCCTGGGGCAGCTCCTGAGGCGTCAGTTCTTCATCGTTCTGGGTGAAGACATCGCCTGACTCGCACAGCGGCCCGGCCACCACGGTCGGTTGTAGCGGGCGACTCACTGGCCGGCCCACGGCATCGAACAGACTCATGCGGTGATACGCCCCATACATGGCCGGGCGCATCAGGTCGTTGAAGCCCGCATCGACCAGGATGTAGTGCTTGCCGCCCATCTGCTTGACAGCGCGCACCTCGGCCACCAGGTAGCCCGACTCCGCCACCAGGTAGCGGCCCGGCTCGATCTCCATGCGCACGGCATGGCCGAGCATCGCTTCGATCTCCGCCCGCGCCACCGCCCAGGTGCGGGCGTAGCGTTGCAGGTCCACCGGCTGGTCGTCGCTGCGGTAGGGCGTGGACAACCCACCGCCGATGGAGAAGGCTTCGATGTCCATGCCCAGCTTGCCGATCAGCCCGACCATGGCGCCGGCCACCTGTTCCAGGTGCTGGTAGTCGACCCCCGAACCGATATGCATGTGCACGCCCACCAGGTGCAAGCCGAACTGCTTCACGCAGGCCAGCGCCTCGGGCAACTGCTCGTGCCAGATACCGTGCTTGCTGTTCTCGCCACCGGTGTTGGTCTTGCGGCTGTGGCCGTGGCCGAAACCGGGGTTGATACGCAGCCATACGCGGTGCCCGGGGGAACGCTCACCCAGCTGGCGGAGCATATCGATGGAGCCGGCGTTCACCTCGATCTTCGTGTCGACCACCCGCGCCAGGGTCGGTTGGTCCAGCACGTCGCAGGTCAGCACGACGCCGGCCGGTTCGCCGTCCACCACTGCCCCGGCCGCGAAGGCCCGCTCCATCTCGCCCAGCGACACGGCATCGAGCACCAGGCCACGCTCGCGCATCAGGCGCAGGACGTGCAGGTTGGGGTTGGCCTTCTGCGCGAAACGCACCGTGTCGAAGTGCTGCAGGAGCTGGTCGATACGCTGGTGGAGGGTCTGGGCGTCGTAGGCCCACAGCGGGGAGCCGTGCTGGCGGACGGCCTGGGCCAGGAGGGTGGTGGTCATGGTGGTGTTCCTTGTAATGGATACACCGATGGTGAGGGAGTTACTTGATCCAGAAAAATAGCTATTTTTCTTATCTCGATTCATATCTGATATACATCGCTATCCCTGTAGGAGCGGGTTTACCCGCGAACACCGGCTATGCCGGTGCCATTCCCCTGTCACTTGCCCCACAAGTGACTGCGAGCCCCCAGAGAGCCTGCGTACCTTCATGAAACTCACCATCCGCCACATCGAAGTGTTCCGCGCCATCATGGCCGCCGGCAGCGTCACCGGCGCCGCCCGCCTGCTGTTCACCTCGCAGCCCACCGTCAGCCGCGAGCTGGCGCGCATGGAGCAGGTCACCGGCCTGACCTTGTTCGAGCGCGAAGGCGGGCGGCTGGTAGCCACGGCCCAAGCCCTGCTGCTGATCGAGGAAGTCGATCGGGCCTTCGTCGGCCTGGAACGCATCGACCGTTTCGCCCAGGCCATCCGCAATTTCGAACAGGGCCGGCTGGCCATCACCTGCCTGCCGCTGTTCTCGCAAACCCTGCTGCCCAAGGCCTGCAAGGCGTTCCACCAGCAACACCCGGGCGTGAGCGTGAGCATCACCGCGCAGGAATCGCCGCTGCTGGAAGAATCACTGGTGGCCCAGCAGCACGACTTCGGCCTGACCGAAACCGCGCAGGTGCCAAGGGGCGCGGTCGGGGAACTGCTGTTCAGTGCCGACATGGTCTGCGTGTTGCCCGAGCATCATCCGTTGCTGGCCAAGCCGGTGCTCGAGCTGCACGACTTCCATGAGATCGACTTCATCAACCTGGCCAGCCTGGACAGCTACCGGCAACAGCTGGACCGGCACTTCCGCGAGGCTGGGGTGAACCGGCGCACGGTAATCGAAACCACCAGCGCCGCCTCGGTATGCGCCATGGTCCGCCAGGGGCTGGGCGTGGCAATCATCAACCCGCTGAGCGGGCTGGAGGCAGGGCAGGGCGGGCTGCCCATGCGGCGATTGAGTCTGTCGGTGCCGTATCAGGTGATGCTGATCCGACCTGAACTGCGCCCGGCGTCGGCGGTGCTGGAACCGTTCTGTCAGGCGCTTCGGGTGCAGGCCAGGGAGATGGCGCGCGCATTGGCGGTAGGCGTATGAGGCCACCCTGAAGCCAGTTGGAACGATTCCGGGAGCGCTGAAGTCAACCCCTTTGACAGTGATCAAACGAGGATTGGCCATGAGTACCCTGACGATCGAAGGCTGGTGCAAAAGCAATGGCGATCGCCGATCCACCCCGGTGGGCGATATCCACTTCGACATCCAGGGCTCGGCCCACACGGCGTTGGAGCAGGCCGAAGAGCGCCTGCAGCAAAGCCACGAGCCCGAAGCGATGGTGGATGTCGACATGGACACGCTGAACCTGGTCTTGCCCGAAGGCTACGGCCCGCTGTCCGACTGCCGTCTGCGCGTCTACCTGAGCAACGACGCGCGTGGCCAGTTCCACCTGGTCGGGCATCGGGCCAGCGATGGCAGCCTGATCTACACCAATGCGGTGCTGATTGCGCAGTTGAGCTGAGCCTCAGCTGCGTTCCAACTGCGCGGCCACCTCCTTGGCCAGCGCCAGGAAGGCCTGCGCCGCCGCCGTCTGGTAGACACCCCTGCGCTGCATGAGCACGGCCGTGCGTTGCAGGCGCAACGGATCGAGGGCGATGGCGGCCAGGTCGTCATGCGCCAGGGCGAGGGTGGCAGGCAGCAAGGTCGACAGCGTCGTCCTGCGCACCACCTCGATCACCGCGCCGATGGCGTTGGCCTCCATCCGTACCTGCGGGCGTATGCCGTGTTGTCGGCAGTAGCGCTCGATCTGCTCGCGGGTGGCGAATTCGGCGCTGAGCAGGATCATCGACTCATCGTTCAAAGCCTGCGGCCCGATGGCCCTCGCATGGGCCAACGGGTGCCGGCTGCCGACCACCAGCGCCAGGGTTTCGACCAGCAGCGGGTAGGTGTCGATGTCCTGGGCGTGGAGCTCGTCGAAAGCGATACCGACATCCAGTTCGTCCGCCAACAGCAGTTCCTCAATGCGTTCCTGGGCGATTTCGCGCAAGTTCAGGGTGATATTCGGGTATCGGCTGTGGAAGGCCTCGACCAGGGGGCCGACCAGATAGCGGGTAAAGGTTGGCGTCACCGCCACTCGCAATGAGCCGCGGCTGAGGTCACTCACGTCATGGATCGCGCGCCTGGCCTCCTGCAGTTCCTGCGAGGCCCGTTTCGCATAGCGCAGATAGACCTCGCCGGCATCGGTCAGCCGTGTCGCACGCCCCGAGCGATCGAACAGCTGTGCCCCGAGGCTTTCCTCCAGTTGCCTGACCTGCTGTGAAAGCGCGGGCTGGGAGACGTGCAGGGCTGCCGCCGCCCGGGTGAAGCTGTGGTGTTGCGCGACTGCGAGAAAGTACTGGATGTGCCGGGCGAGCATTTCACGCTCCATAAGATAATCTGATGGCATACATCATAAATGAGACTTTTACCTTATGTAACGCGCCGCCTAACCTTTGCCTCACACACCGCGACACTGAGGCATCAGCCATGCAAGACATCATCGACGGCTTCCTGAAGTTCCAGCGCGACGCCTTCCCTGAGCGGGTCAAGCTGTTCAAGGACCTGGCCACCCAGCAAAGCCCACGGGCGCTGTTCATCTCCTGCTCCGACAGCCGCCTGGTGCCCGAACTGGTCACCCAGCGCGAACCGGGCGACCTGTTCGTCATCCGCAACGCCGGCAACATCGTGCCGTCCTACGGCCCTGAACCCGGCGGGGTGTCGGCCTCGGTCGAGTACGCCGTCGCCGCGTTGCAAGTGGCCGACATCGTCATCTGTGGCCACTCCGACTGCGGCGCCATGACCGCCATCGCCACCTGCAAGTGCCTGGACCACATGCCCGCCGTGGCCGGCTGGCTGCGCTACGCCGATTCGGCCCGGGTGGTGAACGAAGCCCGCCAGCATCAAACCCCCCACGCCAAGGTCGAGGCCATGGTGCGCGAGAACGTGATCGCCCAGCTGGCCAACATTCAAACCCACCCCTCGGTGCGCCTGGCCCTGGAAGAGGGCCGCGTGGCCCTGCACGGCTGGATCTACGACATCGAGAGCGGCCGCATCGACGCCTTCGACGGGCGCACCGGCCAGTTCGTATCCCTGGCGGACAACCCTGAAGTCCGTGCTGTTTCCCAACCTTCCCGGCACGTTGCCTGAACCCGTTTTTCAACCCAAGGAGACACCCCATGATCCAGTCGCAAATCAGCCAGAACGCCCGCCTTGCCCTGAGCGAAGCCATCCTCCTGGCCAAGGCCCGCAAGGACCTGTCGTTCGCCCAGATCACCGAGGGCACCGGCCTGTCCGAAGCTTTCGTCACCGCCGCGCTGCTGGGCCAGCACCCGCTGCCGGCCAGTGCCGCCCAGGTGGTGGGCGACAAGCTCGGCCTCGACGCCGACGGCATCGCCCTGCTGCAGACCATTCCGCTGCGCGGCAGCATCGAAGGCGGCATACCGACCGACCCGACCATCTACCGCTTCTACGAGATGCTGCAGGTGTACGGCACCACGCTCAAGGCGCTGGTCCACGAGAAGTTCGGTGACGGCATCATCAGCGCCATCAACTTCAAGCTGGACGTGAAGAAGGTCGACGATCCGGAAGGCGGTTCCCGCGCCGTGATCACCCTGGATGGCAAGTACCTGCCGACCAAGCCGTTCTGATTCGCTCGTAGGGACATGGCCCGACCACCACAGGGTGGCCGGGCCATGCCCTCGGACGCTATTGATCCTTGTAGGAGATCGCTCAGTCCTTTGGTCACGCTGTCACGCAGGGAACTGTCCCCTGTGGGAGCGGCCTTGCGTCGCGAAAGGGCTGCGCAGCAGCCCCCAGCAATTTCGATGGGGGCTCGTAATCTGGGGCCGCTGCGCGCCCCTTTCGCGACGCAAGGCCGCTCCCACAGGGTCCAGCTAAATCAATGACTTACGGTTTGTTCCATGAGAGCGGGCTGCAATGCCTGATGAGGAGAAACGACGGCATGGACCTGATCATCAGAAATGTCCGCATCGACGATGCAAAACCCTTGATGGATGTGGCCGTGCACAACGGCAAGATCACTGAAATCGCCCCGACGATCACCGCAACGGCCACCCAGGAAATCCAAGGCAACGGTAACGTCCTGATCCCAGGTTTCGTCGAAGGCCACCTGCACCTTGAAAAAGCCAACGTCATGCAGCGCAAGGCCAACCGCTCCGGCACCTTGAAAGAAGCGATCGCCGTCACCGCCGAGCTCAAGCCCACACTCACCCGCGAAGACATCCGCGCGCGCTCGACCCAGGTGTTGCGTGCACTGGTGCAGGCCGGCACCACCCATGTACGCGCCCACGCCGAGTTCGACCCCGCCCAGGGTTTCACTGGCCTGGATGTGGTGCTGGAGCTGCGTGAAACATTCCGCGATGTCATCGATATCCAGGTGGTCGCCTTCCCCCAGGAAGGCATCCTCAAGTTGCCCGGCATGAAGGCGATGATGGTCGAGGCGATGGAGAAGGGCGCCGATGTGGTCGGCGGCATTCCCTACAACGATGTATCGCCCCTCGAACACATCGATTTCGTCTTCGACCTGGCCAGGCGCTACGACAAGGGCATCGACCTGCACCAGGACTTCGCCGATGACGCCGAGCAGATGACCATCGAATACGTGGCCCGCCGGACCCTCGCCGAGGGTTACCAGGGGCGGGTGTGCGTCGGCCACCTGACCAGCCTGGCAGCGGTCGAGCCCGAGCGGCAGGCGCGTATCGTTGCGCTGCTGCGCGAGGCCGGTATCAGCGTGATGTGCCTGCCGGCCACCGACCTGCACCTGGGCGCCCGTGGCGACAGCCACAACGTGCGCCGCACCCTGACACCGGTGCGAGCCTTGCGCGATGGCGGAGTGAACGTGTGCCTGGCCACCAACAACATCCGCAACGCATTCACCCCCTATGGCACGGGTGACCTGCTGAACATCGCGCAACTGGCCATCCCCGCCTGCCACCTGGGCGGGGCGGATGACCAGGCCACGGTGTTGGCGATGCTCACGACGAACCCGGCCAGGGCCTTGGGCTTGCGCGACCATGGGCTGGCCGTGGGCAAGGATGCGGACCTGGTGCTGGTGGATACCCAGCGCGTCAGCGATGTGATCCTCGACCTGCCGGCGCGGTTGGCGGTACTCAAGCGTGGGAGGGTGGTGGCGACGGCCGAGCATCGCCGCTCGGTGGTGTTCTGAGCGGTGGCTACGGTTCCTGCGCCAGGTGCGGTGCCACTGCGGCTTCCAGGATGAGCACAAGCTCAGGGTCCATGTAGTGGTAGTCGTCGGGGATGTCGAGCACATGCAGCCGTTTGTGTTCGAGCAAGCGTGCGAACTGGGCCAGCAAGCGTTGCTGGTGTTTGCGCTCCATCACCAGGATGACGTCGGCCCAGCGAATGTCCGCTGGGCTGACAGGCTTGCGCGCATTCGGGCTGGTACCCGCCGACCGGGCGTCAAAGCCCGGGCGACGGCGCCAGATCATCTCGGCGGTGGGGCTGCGCCACTGGTTGCGGCTGCAGATGAACAGGAGGTTGGTCACGCTTGGTCCAACAGTTGGCGAGTGGTGCGGATGGGGTAGCTGAAGCCGAGCTGGCGTGCCCTCGCCAGCTTCGAGGCGCGGGTGTAGAGCAGCTTCCAGTTTTTTTCCGGCTTGAACACCAGCGGGCGTACCGCGAAGTATTCAGCATGCTTGCGGGCCTGGGCGCGTCGCCAGGCGCGTGATCGTTCCATGGGTGATTTCTCGTGGTTAACCGGGTTCAGCAGCCACGGCAATACGAGTGGGCAAGAGAGTACACGCCTATCGGGGTGGTGGCCAGATCGTGTCGGAGCAAAAGTGCCAATTGTGTTTATTGAATATCGGTAGTGCTGGAAGTTTCCTTCATTTAGGGGAGTGTCAGTTTTTTTGTGTGCGGGCCGGTAACGGCCTGCCGCCAGGCAGGCCTTGATTTCACCAGGTCGGCCTGATGAACCGATCTCCGTACAGAATCGCAAATTGATTCATCGCGCTTTTCCAATCATGGGCCGGTTTTCCCCAATTGGCTGTTATGTTGCGCAATCCCAGCCAAATCAGTTTGGTCGCTGCGTCATCATTCGGGAAATGCCCGCGAGTCTTGATGACCTTGCGTAGCTGGGCGTTGATGCTCTCGATGGCGTTGGTGGTGTAAATCACCTTTCTGATGGCCGGTGGGAAGACGAAAAATGGAATCACTCGATCCCAGGCGCGTCTCCAGGCAGCCACCACCGTTGGATATTTCTCGCCCCACGGTCCGTTCTCAAACTCATCGAGTGCTTGCTCAGCCGCTTCGGCATTGATGGCTTGGTAAATCGGCTTCAGCTCCTTGGCCAGAGCCCGCCGCTTGTCCCAGGCCGCGAAGTCGAGGCTGTTGCGGATCAGGTGCACGATGCACGTTTGCAACGTCGTCTCTGGAAACACGGCCCTGAGAGCCTCTGGCATACCTTTGAGGCCATCGGTCACGGCAATCAGCACATCTTCGACACCGCGCGTCTTGAGATCGTTAAAGACCTTCATCCAAAACTTCGCGCCCTCGGTGTTCTCAATCCAGATGCCCAGGATATCCCGCGTCCCGTCGGGGAGGACGCCCAGGGCCAGGTAAATGGCCTTGTTGCGCACCAGGCCCTCTTCGCGGATCTTCACCCGCAGTGCATCGAAGAAAATGACCGGGTACATCGGCTCCAGTGGCCGCTGTTGCCACGCGCCAATCTCATCCATGACCTCGTCTGTCACAGAGCTGATGAAGTCGGGTGAGACCTCTGTTCCATACTGCTCGGACAAAAAGGCTCGGATCTCTCTGACCGTCATTCCACGGGCGTACATGGCGATGATCTTGTCATCGAAACCGGTGTACCGCCGCTCGTGCTTGGGGATCAGAATGGGCGAAAAACTGCCGTCTCGATCGCGAGGAATTTCCAGCCGCAGCGGGCCATCCCCCGTTAAAACCGTCTTGCCACTCTTGCCGTTACGCTGGTTGGTTTCATCCTCTGGGCGCTGCGCGCCTGGCGGATAGCCCAGGTGGTGGCCAAGCTCGGCATGCAGAGCGCGTTCGATCAGGGCCTTCTTGAACGCCGCGGAGGCATCCTCGATAGCTTCTGCAGTCATCAGGCCCTCACCGAACTGCTCCAGCAGCTCTTTGGGGATTGTGGGCAGGTCACGCAAGGGTTTCTTTTTGGTTGGCATACATGCACCTCTTACTCATGTTATGCCCGAACACAAAATTTCTGACACCCTCCCAAGGCGCGCATGCGTTACACCGGACGGCAAGGCACCAGGTGGGTATGTGTCTTGCCATCGACAATCTCTTCGCTGACCAGCCTGCCCACCACCGCCGCCAGCGTCACGCCCGGGTGCATCACGCATAGGTAAACCCCCGACACCCCGGGCACATCGCCAATCAGCGGAATACCGTTTTCAGGCATCGGTCGCCAGCCAACACATGCCGTTTCAAGTTCAAGAGCGCCCACGCCTTCGAGTTCGCCGCAAATGGCCTCGGCCGTGCGCCGTGCCACCACCTCTGGCTGATGCTCCGGGCCATCGCCCAGATAATCCTCGGCCGCCAACAGCCAACCTTCCGCCCCTTGCCTGACTTCCATGGCCGCGTTCGAAATGATGCCGCGCACCAGCCCGGGCCGGGCGCGGTAGCGGATGAAGAGGGCAGGAGAGGGCCCGATGGCAAGTGGCACCCCCAGCGCACCTGCCAGCGTCGCGCAGCCATTGCCGGCAGCCAGCACCACCCGATCGGCTGCCAGGGGGCCTTGGGAGGTGTTCACGCCCGACAGGGTGCCGCCGTCGAACCTCATACCGAGCACCTGGGTCTGCGTCAGCACCGTGGCGCCATGGGCCTTGGCGCCTGCGATCAATGCATGGGTGGCGGCCACGGCGTCCAACGCGCCTTCCTGTGGCGCATGCATGGCCTGCTCGGGCGGATGCCGGAGGTTGGGCTCCAGGTCGCGGATCCGTTGCCGGGAAACCACCACTGTGGACGAGGTGTCCGGCTCAGCAAGGGAAGGCTGCGCGTAGCACAGCGAGCCCGTCCAGCGCACGACCAGGCCAGGCAGCTCGCGCTCGAGACGGCGGTAGTCATCGATCGCGGCATTGCGCAGCGGCGCGATGGCTTCGGGCCCGGCAGCGCAGGTGTTGATCCAGGCGAACGAGCGGCCGGTCACGCCCGAGGCGATCTCGCTGGCTTCCACCACCGTAACCCGTGCCCCTTTGCGGGCCAGGTGGTAGGCGATTGACGCGCCGACAATGCCGGCACCCACCACGATCACCCGCATTCCGTCGCCTTGGCTCATCGCAACCTCCTGTTATCGAGGCGACGATCGTACAACAGAGGGCAAGCTAGCTGTGTGCTACTTGCGGACCCAAGGCGGTTCGGTGCTTTAAGCCCCGTGGCGCGACAACTCCCATGGCCTCACATGAACGCAGCCTTCGAGCAGGTCGATGCCAAGGTGCACTCGAGCAACAGGCGCGTTTTGTTGGTCTGCGGATGGGGGGGCCGGGTGAGCTCGCTTTCGATGCGCTCAACGTCACCGGGCTGGGGGCTGCGGATCATCCAGCCAGAGGTGGCTGGATGCGCCGCATGTTCGCCATGGGTTTATGGCTTGGCTTTGCCCAGTTGCTTACCGGTTTCGGTCACGATGGCGCTCAGGCCTTGTTCGTTGATCTTCTTCCAGTCGCTGTCCGTTGCCACCTGCATGCTGTCCCGTGCCTCTGTCACCACCTTCAGCGGCGCCGCGCCCGGGTGGTCGATCTTCAGCTGGGCCTTGTTGTTGACCGCCACGGTGAAGGCACCGGGCGAGAACCACGACCAGTATTCGATGATGTGCACATTCACCGCCGCGGCATTCGGCGTGGGCGTGCTCACTACCTGGTAGCCCGCTTGCTGGTAGGCCGTGGCCACGGCGTTGCCGACCAGTTGCGATACGGTTCGGCCCGAAGGCAGCACCACATCGCCCAAGCCCTTGCCGAAACCGTTGCGCTTACGGCCGATGGCGCGTTCGGTGATGCGGGTGTCGGTGATTTCATCGTTTTTCAGGGAGGGGATATCGGCCTGGCGTGGGTCGATCTGGAACACCCGCTCATCCACGGCGCTGATGTATACCAGCTGGCCTTGGCCGGCTCCCATGGCTAGCGGCGTTGGGCCGGTGACGTCCACTTCGGAACGATTGGTCGCACAGCCCACCAGCGAAGCGAGGGTGAGGGCGGCGACAGTGGCTTTGAGAACGGTCATGGGGGCTCCTGAGCAGTTAGGTCGTCCTGATTACACCGGCTAGCGTACGGCCGGCGCGCGGGAGCTTAGCGGTTAGGCACTGTCGGAGGAAGGATTTTGTGGCTAAACGCCATCATTCTTGGCCTGAGTCAACGCGGGTGATGCCGAGCCAGGTATTCATCATATGCCGCCGTCATCGTTCGCCACGTTTCGCCGTCGGCGGGTATCAGGTGCTCGATCCGCAGCGAAGCCACCGTGATGTCCAGCGGCATGCCGAAGGTGGTGAAGGTGGACAGGAAGCGCAACTCACCCGCACCGGCGCGCACGCGGGTCAGCACCACAGGTGACTGCGGCATGTCCGCCGCCAGTGCGGGTGGGGCGGGCAAGCCACGTAGGCGTTGTGCCAGGTCAGGATTGGCCAGTGCTTCCCTGGTTGCTGTATTGCCCTACCTGCTGCTGACGGCAGTATTCGTATCGATCGGGCCGTTGCTGTACATCGTGGTCAAGGGGCTGTCGGGTAGGCGCGGGGCATGAAGAACCGGGTAAACAACTCAGACTGCGACTTGATATTCAGCTTGGCGTAGATATTGCGGCGGTGAACCTTGATCGTTTCCGCCGAGAGCGCCAGCTTGCCCGCTATCTCCTTGTTGGAGAAACCGCTCAACAGCAGCCTGAGCACATCGCTTTCCCGCGTCGTCAACTGCGCACCCAGCTGGGCCAGCGTTTCTTGCCGGGGCGGTGGCTCGGCAAGGCTTTTCTCGGCATCGCTTTCAAAGCACATGCGCTGGTGCATCAAGGCCGTGACCCAGGGCTTGATGATGTCGAGAATGGTGATTTGCTCTTGGCTGAAGCGCACCTTGCTACCAATGGAAATGCACAGCGTCCTGTCGGCGTCGAGCTGCACGTTGTACTGCGCTTCATCCACCGAGATGTACTGGGCAAAGTACTGGTGGTAGTACTCGGTCTCGAGAAAGTACTCCGGCGCGATATCCAGCAGGTGGAAGAAACCGCTCTGGGGGTTTTCTCGATTGGCGATGTAGAACGGGTCCAGCAGATACAGCTCCGTCACATAGCGATGGATGAACGCATCCACTTCTTCTGCGTCCGCCACTTCAGGCAGGCTCACCACTTCCACGTGCTGGCTGCCGAAAATCAACACCACCCAATTATCGATCTGCACGTATTCATTCAACACCCGTACCAGCGAACTCCAGAACTCCGGCCGGTTCAGTTGCATGATCAGCTTGCCGATGGTTCGGTGCCACGCCAGTCCATGGAGGTCGAACGGCATTTTCTACCCCTTTTGGGTTAAGGATGCGTAGGCCAGAGGTAAGTATTTCGAGGTATTTACTCTCCGGGTGTGCCCGGTATAGTCGGTGCCAAGGCTTGGGATGGCCATGAGACAACAATCGTCTGGACAAGGATGTTGCATGAGAACGTCACGTTTGCGAACCCTTTTTTCGGCCTCGCTGCTCTGCGCGGCGATCAGCACCTCGGTGGCGGCCGCCGAGCCTGGCGTGCACCTGTACAACTGGTTCGGGCTGCTGGCGCCGGAGACCCCGAAGGCCTTCGAGCAGGAAACCGGCACCCGCGTGCACATGGACGCATTCGACAGCGCCGACATCATGCAGAGCAAGGTCATGGCCGGGCGCACCGGGTATGACGTGGTGGTGGCCACTTCCAATGTGCTGCCCACGCTGATCGCGGCGGGCGTGCTGCAGCCGTTGGACCGTGCGCAACTGGGCAACCTCGCCCATATCGACCCGGACATCCTCGCCCAGCTGGCGGTCAACGACCCCGGCAATCGCTACGCGGTGCCCTACCTGTGGGGCACCACCGGCATTGGCTACGACATCGACAAGGTCAAGGCGGCCTTGGGTGATCAGGCGCCGGTGAACAGCTGGGACCTGATCTTCAAGGAAGAGAACATCAGCAAGCTGAAGGCGTGCGGCGTGGCGATGCTCGACTCGCCCAGCGAGATCATCTCGATCGCCTTGAACTACCTGGGGCTGCCCAGCAACAGCAGCAACCCGGCGGATTACCAGAAGGCGCAAGACCTGCTGATGAAAATCCGCCCGTACGTGCTGTATTTCGACTCGTCGCGCATCGACACCGACATGGCCGACGGCAATATCTGCGCGGTGGTCGGTTGGGCCAACGGCGCCCTGGCCGCGCAGGCGATCAACGAGAAGAACAACACCGGGCGCCGCATCACCTACAGCCTGCCTCGCGAAGGCGCGCTGGTGTGGTCGGAAAACCTGGTGTTGCTTAAAGATGCGCCCCACCCCAAGGAGGGCCTGGCGTTCATCAACTACATGATGCGCCCGGAAGTGATCGCCAAGACCTCGAACCACACGCTGTACCCCAACGCCAACAAGGACGCCACCCAGTTCGTCGAACAGGCGCTGCGGGACAACCCCTGGATCTATCCCGACAAGAAGACGGTCGCCACGCTGATTCCACTCGAGCCCCTGCCGTTGAAACTCGAACGAATCCGCACCCGGGTCTGGACCAAAGTGAAAAGTGGCGTTTGACCTGACCTGACGTTTCGCCTGCAGCCCGGTGCCTGCCTCCGTGTTCATGGAGGCGGTGGCTTCGTGCGCCTCATCCTTGGCTTATGTAGAGAGGGAACAGCGGATGTTCAACCCAACCCGGCAGACCCATTTCAGCTTGACCATCGACGGTGTCGAACATGGCCTTCACGTACTCGCGTTCAGCGGTGAAGAGGCCATCAGCAGGCCGTACTTCTTCAATGTGGAACTGGTCGGCGAACCGGCTGACCTGGACCTCGACAGCCTGATCGACCGCGAGGCTTTCCTGGCCTTCGACACCGAGGGCAACGGTGTGCACGGGCGCGTCTACCACGTTGCCCAATGCGGTGATGCGCCACGCTACAAGTTGGCCCTGGTGCCGCAGTTGTCCTACCTGCGCCATCGCATCAACCAACGGATCTATCAACGCCTGTCGGCACCGGAAATCGTTGCCTTGATATTGGAAGAGCACGGGATAGTGGGCGGCGCTTATCGGCTTGAGCTGCGGGCGAACTACCGTGCGCGCGATATCTGCACCCAGTACGACGAAACCGACCTGCATTTTGTCCAGCGCCTGTGCGAAGAGGAGGGTATCCACTTCCACTTTCAACACAGTGCGCGGGGGCATGTGCTGGTACTGGGCGATCATCAGTCGGCCTTTACCAGAAGTGGCATCCCGACCACCTACAGGCAAGCGCCCGACAGCGTCGCCGACGCGCCGGTGATCAAGCACCTGATGGAGCGTCATCATGCGGCTTGTCGCCGAACGGAAGGGCACAGCGACCAGCCCCGCTTGGCCAGTGGTCATGTGCTGGAAATCACGGGCCATCCGCACAGCGCGTGGAATGCTCCCTGGTTGCTGACCCAGGTTGTCCATGAAGGGCGGCAGCCACAGTTGTCCGGTGAACACCTCGTCACTGGCAACGAAGGCGATTTTTTTCAGGGTTACCGTAACCGCTTCACGGGGTATGCGTGGCACGCGAGCTATCGTCCGCCGTTGGCTCACAGGAAGCCCCAGGTGCCCGGCAACCAGACGGCGGTGGTCGTTGCCGTGGAGGACGAGGCGGTGCGCAGTGATCGGCGCCTGGCCAGGGTCAAGGTCGAGTTCCCGTGGGATCGCGAAGAACGAGTGGGCGACACGCGCAGTTGCTGGCTGCGGTTGGTCTCCGACTGGCATTGCGAGAGCACGCCGCCTCGGAAGGGAATGGAGGTCAGGGTGACTTTTCTTGAGGGCGATCCCGACCAGCCGCTGATCAGTGGTTGCGTGTGCTGCAGCTGTCAGGGGCGGGGTTTGGACAGGGTTACTCCCGGCCAATAATTACTGGCCGGGAGTAACCCGGGATAAGCCTAGGGTCATCAATACCGATGGCTAGCCGATGATCAACTCCCGCACCCCGTTGGCATGCTCGATCCGCTCACCCGGCAACTGGATGCGCTGGTTGGCGCTGTAGTCATGGAAGGCGCGGGCCTTGCCGATCAGTGACAGGTCCAGGGTCACGCTATGCCGCGACTCGCCACGCCCGGCCTCGAACAGCGTTTGGCCATACGGGTCCACCGCCAGGCTCGCCCCCACGAACACGCAGCCATCCGGCCCTTCGCCCACGCGGTTGGCGACCACGGCGAACACCTGGTTCTCCATCGCCCGGGCCATCACCGACACCCGGTGCACATGATCCTCCGGTTCGGCCAGGCCATCGGTGATCAGCATCAACTGCGCGCCCAGGGCCTTCAGTGCCCGCGCCGTCTCGGGGAATTCGCTGTCGTAGCAGATCAACAGGCCCAGGCGCACGCCGCGCCATTCGACGGTGGCGAAGCGGTCGCCCGGCACGACGATGCCGTGCTCCGGCAACCACAGGTGGGTCTTGCGGTAGGTGAGCAGGATGCCTTCGGGGGCGATGAACAGGGTGGTGTTGTAGAAGGTGCCGCCGTTGTTCTCGTACAGCCCCAAAACCACCGCGACATTACGCTGGCGCGCTGCCGCGACCACTGCCTGCACGGCATCGCCGTCGATGGCTTCGGACAGCATGCCGACGTCATCTGCTGTGAGAAAACCGGTCAGGTGCGACTCGGGGAACAGCAGGATATCGGTGTCCGGCGCGCACTGGGCCAGGGCCTCGAGGATGCCACGCAGGTTGTGGGCGGTGTCGCCGTCGCGGGTTGTCGTCTGTACCACTTCGATCTTCATGGGCAATCCGTCTCGCTGGGCCCGACCCTTCCGCGGGCGAGTGACATTTGCGAAGGGTGGTGCAAGTATGAAAACAATCACTGGCAAAACAATCACTTCGACGGGTTAACCCGGGGGTAGTCATGGGCTTGAGCCTGCAGGATCTTTCGTGGCACCAGGGTGTGGGCCAATGCATCGAGCACCTCGACCGGCCGAGCTTCTGGCGCACACTGGCGACGCTGCTCGGCGACTTCGTCGAGGTGGATACCTGGGTGGCGCTGCTGTTCAGCCACGACAAGCCGCTGATCTTCGACCAGAGCCCCTACGAGCGCGAGGGCATCGACCCGCTGGTGAGCGAGTACGCCAACGGCCTGTACCTGCTCGACCCGTTCTACATCAGCAGCCGCGAGCGGCCGCTGACCGGCCTGGTGCGCCTGGCCGACGTGGCCCCGGAGCAGTTCCAGCAGACCGACTACTACCGCCTGTACTTCACCCACAACGTGGTCGCCGACGAGGTGCAGTTCAACCTGGCCCTGGGCGATGGGCGCACACTGTGCCTGTCGCTGGGCGGGCGCTCACGTTTCGACGCTCAGGCCATCGCCCAGCTGGAGCTGGTGCGCCCCTGGCTGATCGGCCTGTTGCGCCAGCGCCTGCACTTCGAGCAACTGCCCGAATGCGCACCGGCCAAGCCCGCGCTGGGCCTGGCCCAGGGGCGCGACGAAGCACGGCGGCAGCTGGAGTCGGTGCTCACGGCGCGGGAGCTGGATGTGGTGCGGCTGATCCTGTCGGGGCATTCGAACAAGGAGACGGCCATCAAGCTCAAGCTGTCGGCCGAGACGGTGAAGGTCCATCGCCGCAACGTGTACCGCAAGCTGGATGTGAACTCCCAGACCGAGCTGTTCTCGCTGCTGTTTTTGGCCGGCGAAGACCTTGCCAGCCTGCAACCGGCGCCGTGATTCCCCTGCGCCATTACCCCCGGGTTAATCATTCGACGTTATAGGAATCCGCACCGGGATCCGCATACTGGCCCTGCACCTTGTAGGCGCGGGCTTGCCCCGCGATCACCGGCAAAGCCGGTGCCATCCCCCGAGTAACTTGCTGTGCACGCCGTCCCTGCGCCCCCATGCAGCCAGACCGGCTGGGCAATTTCCTAGAACAATCACAAGAGGATGACCCATGGCTCATTTCGCTCACGGCCCGGCCCGTGGCATCGCCCCTGCGCGCCAGGAGGCCACCCATGCCTGACGCCACCCCCGCAAAACTCTCCCTGACCTCCCTGACGGTCTTCGGCCTGGCCTACATGTGCCCGAGCCTGGCCATGGTGATCTTCGGCGTGATCTCCGAGCGCAGCGACGGCATCGCCCCCAGCGCCTTCCTGCTGGCCACCGGCGCCATGCTGCTGTCGGCCCTGAGCTACGCCAAGCTGTCGCGCCTGTTCCCGGTGTCCGGCTCGGCCTACTACTACGCCAAACGCCTGCTCGGCCCCGGGTGCGGCTTCGTGGTCGGCTGGGCGGTGCTGCTGGCTTACCTGTTCATGCCCATGGTCGCCTGGCTGTTGCAGTCGGTGTTCCTCAACGCCCAGTTCCCGCAGGTGCCCACTTGGGGCTGGCTGCTGATCAACATCGGTCTGACCACGGCGGTGACCGTCAGCGGCATGGCCCTGACCGACCGCCTGAACAAAGTGCTCACGGTCCTGAGCGTGGCCCTGGTGCTGCTGTTCCTCGGCTACTGCCTGCGCTACCTGGCCGGCCAGCCCCAGGTCGGCTTCACCCACGCCGTTTGGAACGAGCACAGCACCCTCACGGGCCTCACCGCCGCTGCGGCCATCGCCGCTTATTCGTTCCTCGGTTTCGACGCTGTGACCACCCTGGCCGAGGAGGCCGAGCAGCCCAAGCGCGATATCCCCCGGGCGGTGTTGCTGGTGATCAGCCTGGGCGGGCTGCTGTTCACGGCGGTGGCCTACCTGATGCAACTGAGCCACCCCGGCGGCCAGTTCGCCGACCCAGAGACTGCGACCTACGCGCTGTCGATCGAGGTGGGCGGGCAGTTCTTCGCCGACTTCGTCAACCTCGGCGGCATCGTTGCCGGCTTCGCCTCGTGCCTGGCGGTGCAGGTCAGCGCCAGCCGCTTGCTGTACTTCATGGGCCGCGAAGGCGTGCTGCCGCCGCGTTACTTCGCCAAGCTGCAGGGCACGGCGCGCACGCCGGTGTTCAACCTGCTGCTGATTGCCGGGCTGGGCTTGATCGGGGTCGGCGCGGATGTGAGCTCGGCCGCTTCGCTGATCAACTTCGGCGCGTTCCTGGCGTTTGCGGCGGTGAATGTCTGCGTGATTGCGTACTACCGGCGTGAGCGGCGCAAGCAGCGGTTGAGTGGGGTGGGGTTCGTGGTGTTTCCGCTGCTGGCGATTGGGGTGAACCTGTATCTGCTGTCGCTGTTGAGCACGGTGGTGATACTGGCCGGGGTGGCTTGGCTGGTGTGTGGTGGGTTGTACTTGATGTGGCTGACGGCGGGGTTCAGCAAGCCCACGCCGGGGTTGATGGAAGTTGAGTCTTGAGGTGATGCGCAAGCCACTGTGGCTTTACACGGAATTATTCCAGGCCAATAATTATTGGAATCTAATAATTCAGGATAAACCCATGGCTGACATTTTCCTGCGTCCGGAACTGGCGGCCGATATGGCCAGGCAACTGCTCAAGCCCTCGGCACTGGATATCGGCCTGCGTTCCGGGTTGTTCCTGTCAGGCCTGCGCCGGACGGGCAAGACTACCTTCCTCAAGAACGATCTGATCCCGGCCCTGGAGGCACAGGGCGCACTGGTGATCTACGTCGACCTGTGGAGCGACACCCAGACAAGCCCGGTGAAGCTTGTTCTGGCTGCCGTGCGCAAAGCCCTGCTCGAACTGCAGACACCGACCTCGTCGTTCATGCAGCGTCTCAAGCGCGTGCGTGGCGCCGAGGTGGAGATGGCCGGTTTCAAGTTCGGCTTCAACCTCGATACCCTGGGTGAAGCAGGCGGCGTGACACTCGCCGAAGCGCTGAGCGAAGCGGTGGACCAAGCCAAGGCGACTGTCGTGCTGATCGTCGACGAAGTGCAGCATGCCATCACCACAGAAGACGGGCAGCAGATGATGCTGGCCCTGAAGGCTGCGCGTGACGCCATCAACCCAAGGCCCGCGACGCCTGGGCATTTCCTGTTCATCGGCACCGGCTCGCACCGGGCCATGGTCAACGAGCTGACCGCCCGGCGTAACCAGGCGTTTGCCGGCGCCACCAACGTGGCCTATCCGGTGCTTGACGAGGGCTATGTCGCGTTCTGGCTCCAGCGGCTCGCCGCAGATGGCCTCGACAACCTGCCCTCGCTGGAGGTGGCGACCGAGGCGTTCAAGACACTGGGCAGCCGGCCTGAAGAGTTCATCCGTGCCCTGCGGCAGTTGATTCACTCGCCCAGCCTCGGTTCCGGGGCGGATGTGGTGCTGCCGGTGATCGCGGCCACGCTGCGCTCGGCGGCGGCCGACCTGGAACTGATGAAGGTCGAGGAACTGGGCGTGCTGGCCCAGGCCATTTTCGCCCGGATCGCCTCCGTGGATGGCGAGACGCGGGGCGTGTTTTCCAGCGAGGCGGCGGGCGAGTATTCGACGTTCGTGGGGCGTGAAGTGCGAGTGGAGGAGATCCAGCCGGTGGCCAATGAGTTGCTGGCGGCGAACCTGATCATTCGCCGGGGGCATGGCCTGTATGGCGTGACCGATCCGTTCGTGCAGGAGATCTGGCGGGAGCGCCAGGCGATGCTGGGCAAGCGCTGATAGACGTTCAGGGCAGGCGAACACCGATGAAGGTCGACTTTGAATTGCTCACATTGCCGGACGACATGTCCGGCTACAACGCGACCCCAGATTTCAGCATCATGTACCCTTGCCGGGGCTGCTGCGCAGCCCTTGTGCATCAGAGCAGGAACTTGAACCCGGAAAGCAGTTTTACCGCTTCAGGCAGCTTCTGCTGGAGCAGCTTGTCCAGATACATCTGGACGCTTTGAGGTGGATCCTTCAACGACTGCCGTTGTCGCTGGACGGCTTCAAGTACCGCTGCCTTGTCCAGGTCCCACAGGTCGGCGATGAAATCATCGGGATGCAGCGCTTCGATATCGAAACCACGAAGCGCAGTGTCAGGAAAGTCTTTGAGGTTGAAGGTGACGATCACCGAAGCGTTACCTTTGATGGCGGCAGCAAGGACATGGCGGTCGTCTTCATCCGGTAGGTCCAGACCGCTCACCAGTGCTTCGTAATCGCTGACCAGTGCGTCGGGTACTGCTGCATCCATCAGGCCAGAGGTGCGATCCAGTTGCTCTTGGGTAAGGTCCGGGCGATTCAGTAGCAGATTGCGCTTCCATTCGTCATGAATCCTGGCCGACCAGCGAGCGCGGTACACGCCGGTTAGCGCAAGGTTCATGAGGAGGTCGCGCAGTATTGCGGGGTAGAGGACATTGGCGTCGTACAGGGCTGTGAAGGAAGAGTGCTTCATTCGTAGCCCATCCTTAACGCCTGGGCTTGGGCCGCCAGTTCGTCCATCGCCGCACGGCTCGCCTCGTCGCGCTTGTCCTTGTAACCCACCAGATCTGCGAATTTGACCCGGCGATGACGGCCCGTCTTGGTGTGAGGAATCAAGCCATCGTCCAGCAGTTTCACCAGGTGCGGACGCGATACGTTGAGCAGGTCGGCCGCTTCCTGGGTGGTTAGCTCGGCGTGGATTGGCACGACTTTGACAGCGTTGCCCAGTGCCAGCTCGCTGAGGATTTCTCCGAACAGACGCAGTGCAAAGGTAGGCACCTCGACGACCTGGCGCTGGTTGTCTTCGTTGAGCAGCTCGATCCGTTGAGTTTGCGAGGCTGTCGAAAGAAAGGCGGCCAGGGTGCGGCTGGATTCGACGGCTGCGGCAATCTCATGCTCGTCAGGCAGCAGCTTGTGAGAAAGGTCGGCGGTAGTCATTGTCTTCTCCGGAGGGGTATCGAGGGTAGGGGCTGTACAAGGGGGCGATAGCCTGAGTCGAATGTATATTCGAAATAATCGAAAATCGCAATAAACGAAAAGCTCGGACTGAATGCAGTAAAGCCCGATGCGGCCTTTCAGGAGTAGGCTCGCCTGCCAATAGCCTTGTGGCGCCCATCAGATCGAGCGCCGCCCGCGCGGCGCATCGCGGATGAATCCGCTCCTACATCTGTTGCAACGTGGCCATGCCTGATAGGCCATGGTTGTTCGCCTTGTTTGTACGACGCGGTATTTCGGCTGGCGCCAAGGCAGGCAGCCATGGTCTGACAGATGCGGCACGTTGCAACGAATGTAGGAGCGGATTCATCCGCGATGCGCCGCGCGGGCGGCGCTTGATCTCCGAGGCGCTGCGACTCTTTCGTCAAACCCCTCGAAAGAACAACCCCTTAATGCTTCATCCCCAACTCCGCATCATCCATCAGCGCCTTGGCCAGCGCGCTCAGGTAATACGATGCCCAGATCAGCTGAGGCTTTTCCTCCATGATCCCGGTGATGGTCAGGTCGCACACGCAGCCCATCAACTCCGAAGCCTGTTCCCGTGCGTGCTGGCAAGGGATGCCGGGTTCGATGCAGAACAGCGGGTCGGTATGCTTTTCACCCTGGTAGAACTTGGTCTTGCCCACGGTGGTGTGGGGCGTGGTGTCGTCTGTGCTCATGGCTCAATCTCCCTGAAATGATCGGTGCCTGGGCGAGCAGGTAGTCCAGCAATCAGCTACACAGCATCTGCCGCGCAGCCACGCCGATCCCCTGTGGGAGCCGGCTTGCCGGCGATGAGGCCAGCCCAGGCAACCTATGGCTAACACCTTAATGCAACGTCCGAGGCTCCACCTGCGGCATCTGCACCTGAATCAACGCCGATTCGAGCAGCACCCGCAGCGCCTCCATTTCATGCATCGCGGCCATGACCAGAATCGACACGGGCGACTTGGGATGCAGCAGAACAGCCTGATGCGCCACGGTCTGCGCGCAGAGGGCGTACTCGGTGGCCTGGATGATGGTGTCTTCGAGGGAGTGGTGGTTGTGGGGTGGATCTGGAACGATCTTTAACATAGCAACTTCCCTTTGGTGGTGCGGCCACCTGCCTGCTGTCAAACAGAAGGGTGGCTGCTGTACGTGGGTTGACAGACCGGCGGAAATTGCAAGCTCCGGCGCACGCAAGCGTGCCCGCACGTACAGCAGCCATAAGGGCTTGCTGCATGCAATTAACCGTGGCGGCCTGTCAAAGCCGATCGCTGATTTCAGCGACTTACCGAGACTAGATTCATGTCGAAGCAGCCGCAACGGAAATGTGACTGTAGGAGGATATTTGGGAAATGGACTACAAGGAAGAGGGAGAATCTGATTTGTTGCCATTTTATCCTTCCAGTTTGCCTCCACATGGCTCTAGGCCTGTGGAGGCGTCCGTTAGAATAAATACGATTTATTACTGCTCTTTAGAGATGGTCGTTTGGGTTACCCGAAGTAAAAGGTTCTTTCCTCAATGGCGTCGAATAAATCGTCATGAATGATGTTGCATCGAGTTTTTTCATCAATAAGGATGCGTTCAAGGGAGTTGCTGACATGCGCGTCATCATCATCGCCAGCTGTGCGCCAATTTGCTCCATAATAATGTTTGTAGACTAGAAGCGCGAAAGCACTTGGTGTAAGTAAGCGTCTAACGGCCCACCTGTTTTCTGAATGAAATCCAATGTGAAAATGTGAGCAAGGATGATGGAATTTGGTTCTCTGAGCTGGTGCGTTTTCATATCGTAAGAGTGGCACTGAACCTATTCCAACTTTGTCTGATAATAATGATAGGAACTCTTCGTGACCTAGCATTCCTGCCTGCACCATCTCTTGGCGGCTTTCAAACCAGTTGTGGTACTCATCTCCATTAGATACGTAAGGGTTGGGATAAAATGCGTATCGGACATTGTTCTCACCCTCGATGCTGAACTGGAAGAATGAATAGTCCGAGAGTAAGATGTTGTAGTGTGAGAGTTTCAATGCCTTGTTGTAGACGTCAATGTATGTTGCTTGAGGGGATAGAATGATGTCGCGAAATTCGTGGTTGATGGGCAGCGGCGCAGGGTTTGAGAATATCTCTGATATAGTTAATTTCTCTGCTATTCGCCAAGCATTTGCTATTCCTGTGATGACATCTTCCCTAGTCATTTTTGTTTTCCTGGACTGTCAGTAGTTCCTCGATTTCGTCGTCTGCAAAGCCTTCTTCGCGCAATCTGGAAATAAATTCCATTCGTATAACTCTGGCTCTTACAGCCTTCTCACTCATATCTCGTTGGATGAGATTCATTTGGGATAGATCTGGCATTGTAAAGCGGAGGTGAGGGAAGTTTTCCGACGCAAGGTCAATTTCTCTTCCTATTTCTATGGTCGATCCTTGACATCCAGTTACACGAAGCCATGCTTTTGTTCGAGTGAAAGCTACAAAAAGCTTATTTCGCTCACTTCTATGGCGTAATGAAATAGCGTCAGCTCCGACGATATATACGACGGCTGCTTCGTTACCCTTGGCTCTATAAACTGTAGATAGTGTGATCTTGTTCTTTATGGTAAAGGGTGGCTCTGAATAAGGGTCGGCGTGAATATTGTTAGTGGATATTCCTGCCTCGGCAAAGCTGGCTGATAATCGCTTAAAGTATGCCCTTGCGTTCCTGTCGTCGAGAGCGATTACGATGATGTCTTCGGCAGAAAGCCCGCCTTGGAGAAATGCTTTGGCGTCATTCACAACCCAATTTATCTCGTCTTCAAAGGTTGAAGCGGAGTGGTAATCAATTAATCGTGGTAAATGTTCTCCCTGCAGTGATACAGGGCTGTTACGCTCTGGCCTTACAATGTCAACTCTTTCACCAGTTTGAAAGGCTTCGGCCTCCACTTCATAGCCCACATCTCTCCAGTGGTCTGGGCTTTCTAGTAATTGAACTATTTCAGAATAAAGGCCGAAGCCCAGCGCATGTGCGGTTAATAAAACTTCTCTTTGGTTTCTATAGCATTTGCTTAAAACAGTATCGTTAACTGCTCCAGGTGGAAGGCTCGATGCGGCCCGATCAAGAGATATGCAAGGTTCTCCTTGTTCATCAATGCCAAAGAGTTCCTCTGAAGAAGGCATTTTAACATTGAGAATATTCTGTAGTTCGTCATATGCCCAGACGATGTTCTTCTTGTCTCTATCACCTTTTGTTAGTAGATAGCACAGTTGATAGAATGCGGTAGGGAAGTCTTGGCCTTCATCAATCAGGATGTGATCGTAGTATGGTTGGACTAAGCCGCTTGATATTAGTTCTGTGCATGCATGCTGGAATGGTTCGACTCCAGTTGGTGCGGAAGATCGTGCCGTTCCAAAGTTGAGAGGGATTTTTCCAGCTCTCTTGCAGGCATCGTAGTAGGTTCCATGTATGTTGGAGCCTCCCCAGCCGTGACGAATGTTGATTTTGCTCCAGTCTGGATCAACCTCGGTAAAGTGTCTAAAGAATTTTGTGATTAAATTTTTGATTGGAGAGCGTAGGCTTTTAGTGAAAAAGGTGACTAGAATCGTATCCTCAGGTCTGCTCATATGTAAATGGGCAGCTTTCATGGCTAAAATTACAGTCTTCCCAGACCCAGCTAGTCCTCTGATTCTTTGAGGGCCGTTTACAGTTACCAGTGCAGCTCGTCTTTGCTTTTGATCAAAGTTGGCGATTTCGGCTTCTAAGTTGGAAAGGGCGTATGCTTCGCGATGCTGTTCTGGGTCGTCAACAGTTCGGCTGTTACTTCGTGTGAGTGCTTTGGCGCCTTCTATTACGGATCTGGTTTCCTGTAATTGCTCAGAGCTCAATGGCTGATCTGTGAGTAGACCTTCTAGTAGCTCTCGGAATGCGGAGGTTGAGTTGACTATTTCACATTCGCCTCCTTCGAAAATACGGTCGGCGCTAGATGAGTCACAATAGATTACTGGTACAATTTCTAATGCTAGAGAGTTTCGATTTTGTCGTAGAGCTTTACTCTTTAGGAGTCTGCCGAAGAGAATGCTACAGAATTGATTGAGTGACTCAGTTGTTTCTTCTATTTGTGGGACTGGAAGTCGCTCTGCTTGATTTCCGGTTATAAAGCGGAAGGCAATTATTCCGTGGTTTTTACTGATTAGTAATGCGTCTGGCTTATGAGTAATGGTTTCGTAATCGGAATAGCTTGGGAAGTCGTAGTAAAGGGCTGCGTCTTCGAGGTTGAGCTCTGCGGTGTGTGTGCGAATATGAGTAATGAAGTCTCGGGCTAGTGGGTCGCTATTTATTCTGTCGCTTGTTACTAGGATGTCGATATCCATCGTTTTGATCACTCCATGTCATGAGTTCGAGCTTTATAGGAAAATAGCCTGTAGCCACTGCGAAGTCTATTGCTTTCAGAGGTGTAGTGCTGCAGGTCCGAATAGCTTGGCAGAACCATCTACGATACTGAGCCTCCTTTGAGTGAACTTGAGTCAGTAGTAGCGCGAGACTAATCGCCTAGGCGCTTAGGAGGTGATTTTTGGGGTGCCATGAGAGGTAGCCTAAACCTATGTCAAACCTCTATGTCATATACGATGCCGTTCGACTTCCAAAAACGCCGCCTCCAACAACTGCCTCGTATACCCATGCTTCGGCTCATGAAATATAGCCCCCGCATCCCCTTGTTCCACCACCTGCCCATGCTTGATCACCATCAACTGATGACTCAACGCCTTGACCACCGCCAGGTCATGACTGATGAACAGATAAGTCAGGTTGTACTTAACCTGCAAATTCCGCAAAAGCTCCACCACCTGCCGCTGCACCGTCCGATCCAGCGCCGAGGTCGGCTCATCCAGCAAAATCAACGCAGGCTTCAACACCAACGCCCGGGCAATCGCAATCCGCTGCCGCTGCCCCCCAGAAAACTCATGGGGATACCGATGCCGCGTCCTCGGATCCAGCCCCACTTCCTCCAACGCCGCAATAATCGCCGCTTCCTGCTCAGCCGGCGTGCCGATCTTGTGAATCCGTAACCCCTCGCCAACGATATCCGCCACGCACATACGCGGGCTCAGGCTGCCGAAGGGATCCTGAAACACCACCTGCATCTCCCGCCGCAGCGGCCGCACGGCCTTCTGGTTCAGCCCTTCAAGATTCTGCCCATGGAAGCGAATGCCACCCTGGCTGGAAATCAACCGCAAGATCGCCAACCCCAAGGTGGACTTGCCCGACCCACTCTCGCCAACGATCCCCAGCGTCTGCCCCTGGGGCAGGCTGAAGTTCACCCCATCCACCGCCTTTACATGGTCCACGGTCCGGCGCAGCAGCCCCTTCTTGATCGGGAACCACACCTTCAGGTCCTTCACCTCCAGCAACGGCGCCCCTTCGGCGTTCGCGGCAGGCGCCCCGCTGGGCTCGGCGTTGATCAGCATCTGCGTATACGGATGCTGCGGCTTGCTGAACAGCGTGGTGCAATCAGCCTGCTCGACGATCTTGCCGCTCTGCATCACGCACACGCGGTGGGCGATGCGGCGCACCAGGTTGAGGTCGTGGCTAATCAGCAGCAGGGCCATGCCGAGGCGCGCCTGCAGCTCCTTGAGCAGGTCGAGGATCTTCAACTGCACGGTCACGTCGAGCGCCGTGGTGGGCTCGTCGGCGATCAGCAGCTCGGGCTCGTTGGCCAGGGCCATGGCGATCATCACCCGCTGCCGCTGGCCACCGGACAGCTCGTGGGGCAGGGCTTTCAGGCGCTTCTTGGGCTCGGGAATACCCACCAGCTCCAGCAGCTCCAGCGTGCGCGCAGTGGCCGCCTTGCCGGTCAGGCCCTTGTGCAGCAACAGGATCTCGTTGATCTGCTTCTCGATGCTGTGCAGCGGGTTCAGCGAGGTCATCGGCTCCTGGAAGATCATCGCGATGCGGTTGCCGCGAATGCGCTGCATGGGCTTCTCGCCCAGGTGCAGCAGGTCCTTGCCGCCGTACTGGATGGTACCGGAGGGATGCCGGGCCAGCGGGTAGGGCAACAGGCGCAAAATCGAATGCGCAGTCACCGACTTGCCCGAGCCGCTTTCGCCGACCAGGGCCAGGGTCTCGCCTTTGCGGATGTCGAAGCTGATGCCGTCGACCACGCGGTTGACCTGCTCGCCAGTAACGAACTCCACCGCCAGGTCGCGGACTTCGATCAGGGTGTCTTGGCTCATGTCATTTCCTCGGGTCGAAGGCGTCGCGGGCGGATTCGCCGATGAATACCAGCAGGCTCAGCATCACCGCCAGCACGGCGAAGGCGCTGATGCCCAGCCACGGAGCTTGCAGGTTGGACTTGCCCTGGGCGACCAGCTCGCCCAGCGACGGGGAACCGGCGGGCAGGCCGAAGCCTAAGAAGTCCAGGGCGGTGAGGGTGCCGATGGCGCCGGTGAGGATGAACGGCATGAAGGTCATGGTCGAGATCATGGCGTTGGGCAGGATGTGGCGGAACATGATCGGGCCGTTGCGCATGCCCAGCGCGCGGGCGGCGCGCACGTATTCGAGGTTGCGCCCACGGAGGAACTCGGCGCGCACCACGTCCACCAGGCTCATCCACGAGAACAGCAGCATGATGCCCAGCAACCACCAGAAGTTGGGCTGCACGAAGCTGGCAAGGATGATCAGCAGGTACAGCACCGGCAGGCCGGACCAGATCTCCAGGAAGCGCTGGCCGGCCAGGTCCACCCAGCCGCCGTAGAAACCCTGCAAGGCGCCGGCGATCACGCCGACGATGGAGCTGGCGATGGTCAGCGTGAGGGCGAACAGCACCGAGATGCGAAAGCCATAGATCACCCGGGCCAGCACGTCGCGCCCCTGGTCGTCGGTGCCCAGCAGGTTGTCGGTGGAGGGTGGCGCGGGAGCGGGCACCTTCAGGTCGTAGTTGATGCTCTGGTAGCTGTAGGGGATCGGCGCCCACAGCACGAAGGCGTCTTTCTTCTCCAGCAGCTCGCGGATGTACGGGCTCTTGTAGTTGGCCTCCAGCGGGAACTCGCCGCCGAACGTCGTCTCGGGGTAGCGCTTGAACGCGGGGAAGTACCACTCGCCGTCGTAGCGCAAGGCAATCGGTTTGTCGTTGGCGATGAACTCGGCGCCCAGGCTTAGCACGAACAGCACCAGGAAGATCCACAGCGACCACCAGCCGCGGCGGTTGGCCTTGAAGCGCTCGAAGCGCCGGCGATTGAGGGGGGACAGGGCCATGTCAGTGCTCCCGGCTGGCGAAGTCGATGCGCGGATCGACCAGGGTGTAGGTGAGGTCGCCGATCAGCTTCACCACCAGCCCGAGCAGGGTGAAGATGAACAAGGTGCCGAACACCACCGGGTAGTCGCGGTTGATCGCCGCTTCGAAACTCATCAGGCCCAGGCCGTCGAGGCTGAAGATCACCTCGATCAACAAGGAACCGGTGAAGAAGATGCCGATGAACGCCGAGGGGAAGCCGGCGATCACCAGCAGCATGGCGTTGCGGAACACGTGGCCGTACAGCACCCGCGAGCGGCTCAGGCCCTTGGCCTTGGCGGTGACCACGTACTGTTTGTTGATCTCGTCGAGGAAGCTGTTCTTGGTCAGCAGGGTCATGGTGGCGAAGTTGCCGATCACCAGCGCGGTGATGGGCAGCACCAGGTGCCAGAAGTAGTCGAGTACCTTGCCGGTGGTGCTGAGCTCGTCGAAGTTGTTGGAGGTCAGCCCGCGCAGCGGGAACCAGTCGAAGTAGCTGCCGCCGGCGAACAGCACGATCAGCAGGATGGCGAACAGGAACGCGGGGATGGCGTAGCCGACGATGATCGCCGAGCTGGTCCACACGTCGAAATGGCTGCCGTGGCGCACGGCCTTGGCGATCCCCAGGGGGATCGACACCAGGTACATGATCAGCGTGCTCCATAGCCCGAGCGAAATGGACACGGGCATCTTCTCGGCGATCAGGTCGATGACCTTGGCGTCGCGGAAAAAGCTGTTGCCAAAGTCCAGCTGGGCGTAGTTCTTGACCATGATCCACAGCCGCTCGGGCGCCGACTTGTCGAAGCCGTACATGCGCTCGATCTCGGCGATCAGTGCCGGATCCAGGCCTTGCGCGCCGCGGTAGTTGGAGCCGGCCACCGAGACTTCGGCGCCGCCACCGGCGATGCGGCTGGTGGCGCCGTCGAAGCCTTCGAGCTTGGCGATCATTTGCTCCACCGGGCCGCCGGGGGCGGCCTGGACGATGATGAAGTTGATGATGAGGATGCCGAACAGGGTCGGGATGATCAGCAGCAGGCGCCGCAGGATATAGGCCAGCATGTCAGTTGGCCTCTTCCACGGCGGGGGTTGCGGTCACGGCGGGCGTGACGTTGGGTTTGATCCACCAGGTGTCGATGCCGATGTCGTACTTGGGCGACTTGTCCGGGTGGCCGATGTGGTTCCAGTAGGCCACGCGGGAGGTCTTGATGTGCCAGTTGGGGATCACGTAGTAGCCCCACAGCAGCACCCGATCCAGGGCGCGGCAGTGGTCGACCAGGCTCTGGCGCGAATCGGCGTTGATCAACTCTTCCACCAGTTGGTCGATGGCAGGCTCGCGCAGGCCGATGAAGTTGCGGCTGCCGGGGTTGTCGGCGGCGGCGCTGTTCCAGTATTCGCGCTGCTCGTTGCCGGGCGAGTTCGATTGCGCGAAGCCGCCGACGATCATGTCGTAGTCCCGCGAGCGCAGGCGGGTGATGTACTGCGACACGTCCACGCGGCGGATCTCGAGGTTGATGCCCAGGTCCGCGAGGTTGCGCTTGAACGGCAGCAGCACGCGCTCGAACTGGGTCTGGGCCAGCAGGAACTCGATGGTCAGCGGCTTGCCGTCCTTGTCGACCATCTTGTCGTCGACGATCTTCCAGCCGGCTTCCTGCAGCAGCTTGTAGGCCTGGCGCTGCTGGTCGCGGATCATGCCGCTGCCGTCGGTGACGGGGTTGTGGAAGGCGCTGTTGAACACCGCGTCGGGCACCTTGCCGCGCAGCGGTTCGAGGATCTTCAGCTCGGCGGGCGAGGGCAGGCCACTGGCAGCCATCTCGGAGTTCTCGAAGTAGCTGCCGGTGCGGGTGTAGGCGCCGTTGAACAGCTGTTTGTTGGTCCATTCGAAGTCCATCAGCAGGCTGATGGCCTGGCGCACGCGGGCGTCCTGGAACATGGGTTTGCGCAGGTTGAAGATGAAGCCCTGCATGCCCACCGGGTTGCCGTTGGGGATCTCTTCCTTGATCAGCCGGCCGTCGCGCACGGCGGGCACGTCGTAGGCGGTGGCCCAGTTCTTCGCGCTGACTTCCAGGGCGTAGTCGAACTGCCCGGCCTTGAGCGCTTCGAGGGCGACGGTGTTGTCGCGGTAGGAATCGAAGGTCATCACGTCGAAGTTGTAGAAGCCGCGGTTGATCGGCAGGTCCTTGGCCCAGTAGTCCTTCACGCGCTCGTAGCGGATCGAGCGGCCGGCCTTCACCTCGGCGACCTTGTACGGGCCGCTGCCCAGCGGAATTTCCAGGTTGCCACGGTTGAAGTCGCGGTTTGCATACCAGTGCTTGGGCAGCACCGGCAGTTGGCCGAGGATCAGCGGCAGCTCGCGGTTGTTGCTGTGCTTGAACTTGAACAGCACCTTGAGCGGGTCTTCGGCGACCACTTCGGCGACGTCGGCGTAGTACTGGCGGTACAGCGGCGCGCCGTCCTTGATCAGGGCGTTGAAGGTGAACACCACGTCTTCGGCGCGCATTGGGTGGCCGTCGTGGAAGCGCGCCTCGGGGCGCAGGTAGAAGCGCACCCAGCTGTTGTCGGGGGCCTTTTCGATCTTGCCGGCCACCAGGCCGTATTCGGTGAAGGGCTCGTCCAGGCTCTGGCGCATCAGGGTGTCGTAGATGCTGCCGACGTTGTCGGCGGGCACGCCCTTGTTGATGAACGGGTTGAGGCTGTCGAAGCCGCCGAAGCTGGACTGGCGGAAGGTGCCGCCCTTGGGCGCGTCGGGGTTGACGAAGTCGAAGTGCTGGAAGTTGGCCGGGTATTTCGGCGCTTCGCCGTACAGGGTCAGGGCGTGTTGCGGGGCGGCCACGGCCGGGAGCGTGAGGCAGGCCAGCAGCAGGCTGGCGGCCAGGCGGCGCAGGGTGGGCGTCATTTGGCTTTCTCCGAAGTCTTCTTGATCCACCAGCTGTTCAGCCCGAGGGTGTAGGGCGGCGTGGTGACGAAGGCGAACCGGTTGCGGTAGGCCAGGCGGTGATTGTCGAGGTACCAGTTGGGGATCATGTAGTACTGCCATGAGAGCACGCGGTCCAGGGCGCGCGCGGCGGCGATCTGGTCATCGCGGCTGCGGGCGGCGAGCAGGGTGTCGAGCAGGTGGTCGACCACCGGGTCCTTCACGCCAGCATAGTTCTTGCTGCCCTTGGTGGCGGCTTGGCTGGAGTGGAAGTACAACCATTGCTCGAGGCCGGGGCTCAGGGTCTGGTTCAGGGTCATCAGGATCATGTCGAAGTCGAACTGGTCGAGCCGTTGTTTGTACTGGGCGCGGTCGACGGTGCGCAAGCGCGCATCGATGCCGATGCTGGCCAGATTTTCGACATAAGGTTGCAGGATGCGTTCGAGGTTGGGGTTCACCAGCAGCAGCTCCATGCGCAACTGCTGGCCCTTGCTGTCCACCAGGCGCTGGCCGTTGAGCTTCCAGCCGGCCTGGGCGAACAGGCCGAGGGCCTGGCGCAGGGCCGGGCGGCTGATGCCGCTGCCGTCGGTGTGGCTGACCCGGTAGGGCTGGGTGAACAGTTTTTCTGGCAGTTGGTCGCGGAACGGCTTGAGCAGCAGCCACTCCTTGCCGGTGGGCAGGCCGCTGGCGCTGAACTCGCTGTTGGGGTAGTAGCTGGTGGCGCGCCGGTACGCGCCGTTGAACAGGGCGCGGTTGGTCCACTCGAAGTCGAGCATCAGGCCCAGCGCCTGGCGTACCCGTGGGTCGCTGAAGGTGGCGCGGCGGCTGTTCATGAACAGGCCTTGGGTTTGCGTGGGGATCTGGTGCGGGATCTGCGCCTTGATCACCTCGCCCCGGCGCACGGCGGGGAAGTTGTAGCCGTTGGCCCAGTTCTTCGCCTGGTGCTCGATATAGATGTCGAACTCGCCGGCCTTGAACGCTTCGAAGGCTACGGTGGCGTCGCGGTAGAACTCGTATTCGACGCGGTTGAAGTTGTATTTGCCGCGGTTCACGGCCAGGTCCTTGCCCCAGTAGTCCTTGACCCGCTCGAACACCAGGCTGCGGCCGGGCTGCACCTCGGTGATGCGGTAGGGGCCGCTGCCCAGTGGCGGTTCGAAGGTGGTGGCCTTGAAGTCGCGCTTGGCCCAGTAGTGCTTGGGCAGCACCGGCATTTCGCCCAGGCGCAGGATCAGCAGCGGGTTGCCGGCGCGCTTGAAGACGAAGCGGATGCGCAGCGGGTTGAGGATATCGACCCGGGCCACTTCCTGCAGGTTGGTGCGGTAGATCGGGTGGCCGTCCTTGAGCAGGGTGCGGTAGCTGAAGGCCACGTCAGCCGAGGTGATCGGCGTGCCGTCATGGAAGCGCGCTTCAGGGCGCAGGTTGAACACCACCCAGCTGCGGTCCTCGCTGTACTCGACGGAGCGGGCGATCAGGCCGTAGCTGGAGGTGGGCTCGTCGCCCGAAGGGTCGTACATGCCGGTGCCGACCATCAGCGTCTCGTTCAGTTCGCTGATGCCGTATTGCAGGAAATTGGGCGTGGTGACCGGGCTCGAGCCCTTGAAGGTGTAGGGGTTGAGCGTGTCGAAGGTGCCGAACGCCATGGCTCGCAAGGTGCCGCCTTTCGGGGCTTGCGGGTTGACCCAGTCGAAGTGGGTGAAGGTGGCTGGGTACTTGAGCGTGCCGAACTGCGCGTATCCGTGGCTTTCGCTCACCATCGCGACGGCGGGGAAGCTCAAGGCCAGGCTGAGTGACAGCAGGAGGGGACGTATCACGTCGGCATCCGATCCAGAGGGCGTTGGGCTTGGTCGGGGTACAGTAACAGCTTGTACAGGCTCGAAAAAGAGCCGCCCTTGGCGCAAATGGAGTCCGTTGTGGGGGCGGGTTTACCCGCGAAGCAGTCTCTGCGGCGTGTGGCACCGGCTTTGCCGGTGTTCGCGGGTAAACCCGCTCCCACAGGGGGGAGCGGCGGCTTCGGGGTTGTGCATCAATGCGACAGGTAGACGGTCAGGGTCTGCCCCGGCTTGAGGGCATGCCCGCTGCGCGGGTTCCAGCGCTTGAGGTGCTTCATCTCGACGTTGAAACGCTTGGCGACGAGGTAGTAAGAGTCGCCCTGGCGTACCTTGTACTGGGTGGCGCGCTGCTTCGAATCGGCGCTGCGGCTGGCCGCCGGGCTGGGGGCGTTGCCGCCGCGCAGGGCCAGCACCTGGCCAACCTTCACGCTTTTGCCGGACAGGCGGTTCCAACGCTGGATATCCTTGACCGCCACGCGGTTGGCCTTGGCGATACTGCCCAGGTTGTCGCCACGCTTGACCCGGTAGCTGCGCGAAGCCGGTGCCTTGTTCTCAGCCAGCGCGGCCTGGAACACGGCCTTGTTCGGTTGCAGGCTGACCAGCTCCTCGGGCTTGAGGTTGGACATGCGGTCGGTCAGCAGTTGCGCCTTGGCGGTCGGTACCAGCAGTTGCTGCGGGCCGTCCACGGTCATGCGCTTCTTGAAGGCGGGGTTGAGCTGGATCAGCTCGTCTTCGTCGATGTCGGCGAAGGCTGCCACGCGCGACAGGTCGAGGCGGTCGTTGATGGCGACGGCTTCGAAGTAGGGCTCGTTGGCGATCGGGTTGAGGTTCACACCGTAGGCATCTGGTGTGCTGACCACCTGCGACAGGGCCAGCAGCTTGGGCACGTAGTCGCGGGTTTCCTGCGGCAGCGGCAGGTTCCAGTAGTCGGTTGGTAGGCCCAGGCGCTCGTTGCGCTCGATGGCGCGGCTGACGGTACCTTCGCCGGCGTTGTAGGCGGCCAGGGCCAGCAGCCAGTCGCCGTTGAACATGTCGTGCAGGCGGTTCAGATAGTCCAGCGCGGCGTTCGTAGATGCGGTGATGTCGCGGCGGCCGTCGTAGAAATTCGTCTGGCGCAGGTTGAAGTGGCGCCCGGTGGACGGGATGAACTGCCACATGCCGGCGGCATGGGCGCGCGAGTAGGCCATCGGGTTGTAGGCGCTCTCGATGGCCGGCAGCAGCGCGAGCTCCAGCGGCATGTCGCGTTCTTCGAGGCGCTCGACGATGTAGTGCAGGTAGAGGCTGCCGCGCTCGCCGGCGTTCTCGAGGAACGACGGGTTGCTGGCGAACCACAGGCGCTGCTGTTCGATGCGCGGGTTGACGTCGATGCCGTCCTGCAGGGCGAAGCCCTGGCGCATGCGCTCCCAGACGTCCTGGGGTGGGGCCTGTTCCTTCGGTTTGACCACCAACGGCGCAGGCTTGTGCTTGATCCGCGCCTGGTAGTTGTGCGCGCGAACGCTGTCTGCTTCGTCGAGCTGACGGGTGCTCTGGCAGCCGACCAGGGTGGCGGCCAGCGCCAGTGCACTGATCTGGGCCAGTCGCGTCAAAGCGACCGAATGAGAGGTTCTGCGGCTACGGGAAGACATCGGCTGGGACGGGTATCCGGGCAAAAAAGTTCGGCGATTCTAAAAACCGGCCCCGGCCTGGTCAACCTTTGCGCTTATGGCGCGATATATCTTGAGGTTATCAAAAGGCGTCTTTCCAAGACCTCAAGGCAGCAAAAACAGAGGCTTGGGTGGGGTTGGAATGCCCCTTCCATTCGTCTGCTTTTTGTTTAACGGATGTTTCAGCTGTGCGAAGAAATGGATTCGTCTGGCGCTCGATACCGATGGTCGAAGGCAGGCTGATGCGGTTGTCGTCACGCAGTCGGGTGACCGCTTCGAGGCGTTTTTGCACAGGCTCGCTGTGCGGCTCGACGGCCTTGGCGAAGCGCAGGTTGCTCAGGGTGTACTCGTGGGCGCAGTACACCTGGGTTTGCTCGGGCAGGGCGGCCAGGCGCTGCAGCGACTGGTGCATCTGCTCCGGGGTGCCCTCGAACAGGCGCCCGCAGCCGGCGGCGAACAGGGTGTCGCCACTGAACAGTAGCGGCGTGGGCGATTGCGCAGTGTAATAGGCGATGTGCCCGAGGGTGTGGCCGGGCATGGCCAGGACGTCGAAAGCCAGGCCCAGCACGTGCACTTGCGCGCCGTCCTCGAGGGCGACGTCGCGGGCCGGGATGCGCTCGTTGGCCGGGCCGAACACCTGGGCGCCGGTGGTCTGCTTCAGGGCTTCGACGCCACCGACGTGGTCGTGGTGATGGTGGGTGACCAGGATCGCCTCCAGCACCCAGTCGGGATGCTCGCCCAGCCAGGCGAGCACCGGGGCGGCGTCGCCGGGGTCGACCACCGCGCAGCGGCGATTGGCAGTATCCTGTAACAACCAGATGTAGTTGTCGGAGAAAGCGGGTAGGGCGTCGATCTGTATCATGGTGCGGATTCGCCAAGCCTGGACATTGAGGGCATCTTAGCCGCGATGGCGCGGCCGGAGAACCTTCGAGGGAGAACGCAATGACCGACCAAGCCTTCGCCCAGGCCGACCCCGACTGGGTCGAACTGATCAGCCTGGCCCGCGACTGGTTCGAGGGCCCTCTTGGGCAGTTGATGCTCAAGGAAGAGGAAAAGTTGCTCGAAGAAGAGCTGCGGCGCTTCTTCGGCGGTTACCTCGTGCACTATGGCCCTTGCGCCGAACCCCCGCCCAGCGCGCCCCAGGTGCAGCGCAACGTGCGCCTGGGGGCGCCGTTGCCGGGGGTGGAGATCGTCTGCGAGGAGCAGGCCTGGCCGCTCTCGGAGCACGCCGCCGACGTGGTGGTGCTGCAGCATGGCCTGGATTTCAGCCTTTCACCCCACGGCCTGCTGCGCGAGGCGGCCAGCGCCGTGCGTCCAGGCGGCCACCTGCTGATCGTCGGGATCAACCCCTGGAGCGGTTGGGGCATTCGCCACCTCTTCAGCCATGGCGCCTTGCGCAAGGCCCGTTGCATTTCGCCGTCGCGGGTCGGCGACTGGCTCAACCTGCTGGGCTTCGCGCTGGAGAAACGCCGTTTCGGGTGTTATCGTCCGCCGCTTGCCTCGCCCGCCTGGCAGCAGCGCCTGGCCGGTTGGGAGCGGGTGGCCGGGGGCTGGCAGAGCGCCGGTGGCGGCGTCTACCTGCTGGTGGCGCGCAAGATGGTGGTCGGCCTGCGGCCCCTGCGCCTGGAGCGCCGCGAGCCCATGGGCAAGTTGCTGCCGCTGCCGCTGGCCAAGGTCAACCGCACGGCCAGCAACCCCGATACTGACAAGCACTGAACATGAGTGGTACATGAGCGATAGCGTCGAGATCTACACCGATGGTGCCTGCAAGGGCAACCCTGGCCCGGGTGGCTGGGGTGTGCTGATGGTTTTCAAGGGCGTCGAGAAGGAACTGTGGGGCGGCGAGCGTGAGACCACCAACAACCGCATGGAGCTGATGGCCGCGATCGAGGGGCTGAAGGCGCTCAAGCGCGAGTGCGAAGTGGTGCTGACCACCGACTCCCAGTACGTGATGAAGGGCATCAACGAGTGGATGGTCAACTGGAAGAAGCGTGGCTGGAAGACCGCCGCGAAGGAGCCGGTGAAGAACGCCGACCTGTGGATGGCCCTCGATGAGCAGGTCAACCGGCACAAGGTGACCTGGAAGTGGGTGCGTGGGCATATCGGCCACCCGGGCAACGAGCGGGCTGACCAGCTGGCCAACCGAGGTGTGGACGAGGTTCGGGCGCAGCGTTGATCCGATTGGGGCTGCTGTGCAGCCCATCGCGGCTGAAGCCGCTCCTACAGGGGTCGTGTAAATCCAGGTAGGCGCGGCTTCAGCCGCGATGCGCCGCAAAGCGGCGCCGATTCCGATATACTCCCGCCCCGAATTCAAGCAGCGCAAGTTGGAGTCACCCCGTGGAGCAGCAGCAAGATCAACGGCTGGTCATTCTCGATACCGAAACCACCGGTATGCCGGTGGGCGATGGCCACCGCATCATCGAGATCGGTTGCGTCGAGGTCATGGGCCGGCGCCTGACCGGGCGGCACTTCCACGTCTACCTGCAACCGGACCGCGAGAGTGACGAGGGCGCCATCGGCGTCCACGGCATCACCGACGCCTTCCTGGTCGGCAAGCCACGCTTCGGTGACGTGGCCCAGGAGTTCTTCGAGTTCATCGAGGGCGCCACCCTGGTCATCCACAACGCGGCGTTCGACGTTGGCTTCATCAACAACGAGTTCGCCCTGCTGGGCCAGCACGACCGCGCCGACATCTCGCAGCACTGCAGCATCCTCGACACCCTGATGATGGCGCGCTCGCGCCACCCGGGGCAGCGCAACAGCCTGGACGCGCTGTGCAAACGCTACGGTATCGACAACTCCGGCCGTGAACTGCACGGCGCGTTGCTCGACTCGGAACTGCTGGCTGATGTCTACCTGGCGATGACCGGGGGGCAGACCAGCCTGTCGCTGGCGGGTGATGGTGCGCAGAGTGAGGGCGGGCAGGGGGGCACGGGCAGTGAGATCCGCCGGATTACGGGGCGTGCGGCCGGGCGGGTGATTCTGGCCAATGAAGAAGAGCTGGAAGCCCACGCCGAGCGGTTGGCAGCCATTACCAAGTCGGCGGGCGGGCCGGCGATGTGGCAGGTGTTGACCGAGCCGGCCGCCAGTTGATTTGACGGCAGTACCGGCCCATTCGCCGGCAAGCCGGCGAATGGGCTTGATCAACTACCCTGAGGGAAAGCCCCCGCAGAGGTAGCTGCCCGATGTACAAGGACCTCAAGTTCCCCATCCTGATCGTCCACCGGGCCATCAAGGCCGACAGCGTCGCCGGTGAGCGGGTGCGCGGCATCGCCGATGAGCTGGCCCAGGACGGCTTTGCCATCCTTGCCGCCGCCGACCAGGCCGAGGCCCGCCTGGTCGCCGCCACCCACCATGGCCTGGCCTGCATGCTGATCACCGCCGAAGGCGCCGGCGACAACTCACACCTGCTGCAGAACATGGCCGAGCTGATCCGCCTGGCCCGCCTGCGTGCGCCCAACCTGCCGATCTTCGCCCTGGGCGAGCAGGTCACCCTGGAAAACGCCCCTGCCGAGGCCATGGGCGAGCTCAATCAACTGCGCGGCATCCTCTACCTGTTCGAAGACACCGTGCCCTTTCTCGCCCGCCAGGTGGCACGGGCCGCGCACAACTACCTCGACGGGCTGCTGCCGCCGTTCTTCAAAGCGTTGGTGCAACACACCGCGCAATCCAACTATTCCTGGCACACGCCAGGCCACGGCGGTGGCGTGGCCTACCGCAAGAGCCCGGTGGGGCAGGCGTTCCATCAGTTCTTCGGCGAGAACACTCTGCGTTCCGACCTGTCGGTTTCGGTGCCTGAACTGGGCTCGCTGCTCGACCACACCGGCCCCTTGGCCGAAGCCGAAGCCCGCGCCGCACGTAACTTCGGTGCCGACCACACGTTCTTCGTCATCAATGGCACCTCCACCGCCAACAAGATCGTCTGGCACGCGATGGTCGGGCGCGACGACCTGGTATTGGTGGACCGCAACTGCCACAAGTCGGTGGTGCACGCGATCATCATGACCGGGGCAATCCCGATCTACCTGTGCCCGGAGCGCAACGAGCTGGGGATCATCGGGCCAATCCCGCTCAGTGAGTTCAGCCCGGCGTCGATCGAGGCGAAGATCCAGGCTCACCCGCTGGCCCAGGGGCGCGCGCCGAGGATCAAGCTGGCCGTGGTCACCAACTCTACCTACGACGGCCTGTGCTACCACGCCGGGCTGATCAAGCAGACCCTGGGCGCCAGTGTCGAGGTGCTGCACTTCGACGAGGCCTGGTTCGCCTATGCCGCCTTCCACGATTTCTTCGAGGGCCGCTATGCCATGGGCACGCCGCGGGCGGCGGACGATCCGCTGCTGTTCAGCACCCACTCCACCCACAAGCTGCTGGCCGCGTTCAGCCAGGCGTCGATGATCCATGTACAGGACGGCGCGACCCGCCAGCTGGACCGCGACCGTTTCAACGAAGCGTTCATGATGCATATCTCCACCTCGCCGCAGTACAGCATCCTCGCCTCGCTGGACGTGGCCTCGAGCATGATGGAGGGGCCGGCCGGGCGTTCGCTGCTGCAAGAGATGTTCGATGAAGCCCTCAGCTTTCGCCGGGCTTTGGCCAACCTTCGCCAGCACCTTGCGGCGCAGGACTGGTGGTTCAGTATCTGGCAGCCGCCGGCCACAGAGCGCCTGGCCGCAGCGGATTGGGTGTTGCAGCCGGGGGCGGACTGGCATGGCTTCGGCGAGGTGGCCGATGACTACGTATTGCTTGACCCGCTCAAGGTGACCCTGGTGATGCCGGGGCTCGATGCCGGGGGCAAGTTGGGCGAGCAGGGCATTCCGGCTGCGGTGGTCAGCAAGTTCCTCTGGGAGCGCGGCCTGGTGGTGGAGAAGACTGGCCTGTACAGCTTCCTGGTGCTGTTCTCGATGGGCATCACCAAGGGCAAGTGGAGTACCTTGCTCACCGAATTGCTGGAGTTCAAGCGCCATTATGATGGCAACACGCCGCTCGACCAGTGCCTGGCCTGCGTGGTGGCGGCGCAGCCGACGCGCTACCGGGGGCTGGGCCTGCGCGACCTGTGCGATCAGTTGCACGCTTGCTACCGCACCAACGCTACCGCCAAGCAACTCAAACGGCTGTTCACGCGGCTACCCGAGGTGGCCATGAGCCCGGCCCAGGCCTATGACCGGATGGTGAAGGGGGACGTGGAGGCGGTGCCGATCGAACAGCTGCTGGGGCGGGTTTCAGCAGTGATGCTGGTGCCCTATCCGCCGGGGATCCCGCTGATCATGCCGGGCGAGCGTTTCACCGAGGCGACCCGCTCGATCCTCGACTACCTGGCGTTCGCCCGGGCCTTCGACCAGGGCTTCCCGGGCTTCGTCGCCGACGTGCACGGCTTGCAGCATGACGGGCCGCTGTACACGGTCGACTGTGTCAGAGAATGCGGATGATCTCGACACCGGTCTGGGCCAGTTCGAAACGGTCCTCACCCAAGTGGTTGACGCGGTCGCCGATAGCCAGGCGGTAAGTAGTGACGGGCTCGCCCAGGGTGCTGCCGTCGGCCTGGAGGGTGGACTCCTGGAACTCGTGCACGGGGTAGATACGGCCTTCGGCGTCGCGGGCGTGGAACTGGCCGACCATTACTGCTGCCATTTTGGGTGGAAACCTCGGAAACGTGTAGGGAATGTCTGTACCCATAGACCAGCAAAAGGCGTGGGAAGTTTTCAGCCGGATGGAAAAAAATCCTGGGGCCGAGGAACGGTCATCTATAACTAGTTACGTCCCTTTCCCAGCACAGGAAGCATATCGCCATGAGCCAGGTCTATTCGGTAGCGGTCGTCGTCGGCAGCTTGCGCAAGGATTCCTACAATCGCAAGGTGGCCCGCGCACTGTCCGAGCTGGCGCCGTCCAGCCTTGCCCTGCGGATCGTCGAGATCGGCGACCTGCCGTTGTACAACGAGGATGTCGAGCCCGAGGCGCCGGAAGCGTGGAAGCACTTTCGCGAGGAAATCCGCCGTAGCGATGCGGTGTTGTTCGTGACGCCGGAATACAACCGGTCGGTACCGGGAGGGCTGAAGAACGCGATCGACGTGGGTTCGCGGCCCTATGGGCAAAGCGCCTGGAGCGGCAAGCCGGCGGCGGTGGCCAGTGTTTCGCCGGGGGCTATCGGTGGCTTTGGCGCCAACCATGCGCTGCGTCAGTCGCTGGTGTTTCTCGACATGCCGTGCATGCAGATGCCCGAAGCGTATATCGGTGGGGCGGCAACGCTGTTCGACGACAGCGGCAAGCTCAATGACAAGACCCGGCCGTTCCTGCAAGCGTTCATCGACAAGTTTGCGTCGTGGGTGAAGCTGAACCGGGCGGTCTGATGGCTTTGGGTTGTCTGCGCTGACGCCTTCGCGGGTAAACCCGCCCCCCACAGGGATGTCACCGATGTCAAAGGCGGTGATACTCCTGTGGGAGCGGGTTTACCCGCGAAGACGGCGACGCCGATCCGTCAGGACGCCTGCGGCATCTCGCCCTTGGCCAGGCGCCGGTTGATATCGGCGATCACTTCGGGCAGCTCGTTGATGGTGTCGATCAGGTAGTGCGGCCGCGATGCGGCGAACATCCCATGGATACGCTTGCGCTCGCTCTCCAGTTTTTCCGCGCTCAGCGCCCGGTAACCTTCCCAGGTCAGCCCCAGGGCGTTGCCCGAACACACCAGCGCCACGGTCCACATGCCGGCGCGACGCCCCTCGAGAATGCCTGGCACGGTGTCGTCGACCTTCACGCACGCCGCCACATCGTCGATGCCCAGGGCGATCACGTTGGCCAGGGCCTGGGCCGGCCAGGGGCGGCCATTGGGGGTTTCGTCGGTGGCCACCACGTGGTCGGCCACATAGCCGTTCTGCGCGGCCAGCTCGACCACCTTGTCCATCACCACCTTCGGGTAGCCCGAGCAGGAGCCGATCTTCAGGCCACTCTTGCGCAGCCCGGTCAGGGTGTCCAGGGCGCCGGGAATCAGCGCCGAGTGCACGGCGATCTTGTCGATCTGCAGCGGCATGAAGCGTTCGTAGATGGCGGTGACGTCGTCATCGGTCGGGGTGCGGCCGAACACCTTGCGATAGCGCTCGGCGATCTGCGGCACGTCGCACAGGGTGCGGATATGGTCCCACTTGCCCATGCCCATCGGCCCTCGGGCCTCTTCGATGGACACCTGCACGTCGAACTCGGCGAAGGCTTCGACGAAGATCTGCGTCGGGGCGAAGGAGCCGAAATCGACCACGGTACCGGCCCAGTCGAGGATGGCGGCTTGCAGCTGGTTGGGGTTGCTGTAGTTCATGTGCGCGTTTTCCTTGAATACGGTGGGCAGGGGGTCAGATGTCCAGCACTTCCATTTCCCGCAGCACCTCGGCCACGGCATTCACGGCGGCCTGCATGCCGGCTGCGCCGACCACGCCGATGCAACCGACGCGGAAGGTCTCGACCTGGGTCAGCTTGCCCGGGTAGAGAATGAACCCCTTGGCCTTGACTCGCTCGTAGAAGTCCTTGAACTGGTAGCGTGGGTCTTCAGGCGCGTGGAAGGTGACGATGATCGGCGCCTGGATCTCGGCGGGCAGGAAGCTGTGCAGGCCGATCTTCGCCATGCCGTCGAGCAGGGTCTTGCAGTTATCCTTGTAGCGTTGGTGGCGGGCGGGCAGGCCACCTTCCTCGTTGTACTGCAGCAGTGCTTCGTGCAGGGCAGCGACCACGTGGGTTGGCGGGGTGAAGCGCCATTGGCCGGTCTTGGCCATGTAGGCATGTTGATCCTGCAAGTCCATGGCCAGGGAGTGGGCGTTGCCTTCGGCGGCGGCCAGGGCGGTTTTCTCGGCGAACACGAAGCCCATGCCTGGCACGCCCTCAAGGCACTTGCCGGAGGCGGCGATCAACGCTTCGAAGGGGACCTCGCGGGCATCGATCGGCAGCGCGCCGAACGAGCTCATGGCGTCGATGACCAACCGCTTGCCATGGCGCTTGATCACCTGGGCGATCTCGGGCAGCGGGTTGAGGATGCCGGTGCTGGTCTCGCAGTGGATCAGCGCCACGTGAGTCACGGTGGGGTCGGCGACCAGCAGGCGGTCGACGTCCTCGGCGGTGGTCGGCTGGTCTTCGGCGGTTTCGAAGGTGCTGTAGTTGCGGCCCAGCACCTTGCAGATCCTGGCCAGGCGTTGGCCGTAGGCGCCGTTGATCAGCACCAGCACCTTGCCGTCGCGGGGCACCAGGGTGCCGATGGCGGCTTCGACGGCGAAGGTGCCGCTGCCCTGCAGGGGCACGCAGTGGTGGCTGGCGCTGCCATCGATGATGGCCAGCAGTTGCTCGCACACGCTGGCGGTCAACTGGTTGAAGTCGCGGTCCCAGGAGCCCCAGTCCACGAGCATGGCCTGGCGGGTGCGGATCGAAGTGGTCAGTGGACCGGGGGTCAGCAGGATCGGGGCGTTGCTCATTCCGTGGTTCCTCACTTGCGGTGGGCTGGAAACTAGTGGGGCTAGGTTGCAATTCACCAAGCTATCAATCAAATTGTTTGTAGATATGCCAGCCATAAGCGGTACCGATAGATATGAACCTGTTCCAGCTCCGCGCCTTCGATGCCGTCGCCCGTGAGGGCAGCTTCACCCGCGCCGCCGAGCGGCTGTTCATCAGCCAGCCGGCGGTCACCGGGCATGTGAAGGCGTTGGAGGAGCACTACCAGATCACCTTGCTGCGCCGCACCGCCAGGCGGGTCGAGTTGACCGAGGAGGGTACGCGGCTGGCGGCCATCACTCGGGCTATGTTCGGCCTGGCCGAAGAGGCCCAGGCCATGCTCGAGGCCAATCGCCAGTTGCTGACCGGGCGTCTGGAGGTGGCGGCGGATGGCCCGCACCGGGTGATGCCGATGTTGGCGCAGCTGCGTGAACGCTACCCCGGCATCACCGTCAACCTGCGCTTGGGCAACGCTCAGGAAACCCTGGCGGCGCTGCTGTCGGAGCATGCCGACGTCGCGGTGCTGACCGAGATCGAGCCGCGCAAGGGCCTGCACTTGCAAAGCCTGTGCGAGTCGCGCCTGTGTGCCTTGCTGCCGGTGGGGCACCCCTGGGCCAGCGCTACTGACGACTTGCCGCTGATGGCGTTGGACAAGCAGATCATGGTGTTGCGCGAGCCCAGTTCCACCACCCGGCGTACCTTCGACAAGGCTTGTGCCGATGCCCATGTGCAGCCGCGGGTGCTGCTGGAGCTGGACAGCCGCGAGGCCGTCACCGAGGCGGTGGCGGCGCAGTTGGGTATCGGCGTGGTGTCGTCCACCGAGGTGGCCCATGACCCGCGGGTGGTGGCGCGGCCGTTGGGCGGTGCCGGCCTGGTCAACCAGCACCTGGTCGGTTGCCTGGAGCGGCGCCGTGAACTGCGTCTGATCCAGGCGTTCCTGGGGCTGGCCGCCGGCCAGTGATTGGCGGCTGACGTTTTCTCCGTCGCGGCCTAAGATGGCCGCCACCACATAGACTGGATTGTCGATGAGCGAGAAGGACACCATTTCCATGCAGCTGGTGCGCGAAGCCCTGTTGCAGACTTGCCCGGCGGGCGAGCCCGATGCCGCGCTGCTGGGGCGCGCAGGGATCGACACCGACCAGCTCGAGCTGCCCGAGGCACGGGTGAGCGCCGAGTCCTACGCCCGACTCTGGCGCCTGCTGGCGCGGCGCTGCAACGACGAATTCTTCGCCATGGACCGGCGCGGCCTGCGCAGCGGCAGCCTGGCATTCATTGCCCGTACCGCCATGGCACAGCCCACGTTGGGGGCCGCCCTCGACAGCATGTTGAGTTTCCTGTCGCTGATGCTCGAGGACCTGCAACCGGGCCTGGTGCGTCAGCAGAGCTTGGCCGAGATCGTGATCCACGAACCTTGCGACCCACCGCGGCGGGCGTTCACCTACTTCACTTTCTGGATGATCGTCCACGGCGTGGCCTGCTGGTTGGCCGGGCGGCGCATCCCGATCCTGGCCATCGACCTGCGCTGCGCCGAGCCGCCATTCTGCGACGACTACCGGGTGATGTTTTCCGAAAACCTGCAGTTCGAGCGCCCGCGCACGCGGATGATCATCGCCGCCGAGTGCCTGGAGCTGCCAGTGCGGCGCACGGACGAAGAGTTGCAGCGTTTCCTGGCCGAGGCCCCTGGCAATATCCTGGTCAAGTACCGCGACCCCGCGAGCCTGGCCCGGCATATCCGCCATGTGCTGCTGGGCATGCCGCCCGGCGCGTGGCCGGATGCCGAACAGGTGGCGGGAACCCTGCACATGTCGGTGTCGACCTTGCGCCGGCGTTTGTCGGAAGAGGGCCAGCATTACCAGGGCATCAAGGATGGCGTGCGCCGTGAGTTGGCCATTGCCTGGCTGGCCGAGGCGCAGTTGGGCCTGGGGGATATCGCCGAGCGCCTGGGTTTCGCCGACAGCAGCTCGTTCTACAAGGCGTTTCGCAAGTGGTTCGGCTGCAATCCTGGGCATTACCGCAGCCTGGCCATGCAGGGCGCGGCGCCCGCTTAGCTGGCACCATTTCCTGTTGGGGCAGCGCGCAATGCGTGGGCACTGTGGGGTTCCCCACATGACAAGGTGCCTACACCATGCAAACCCCATCTACCCCAGCTGTGGCGGTCATGACGCCCGAAGCCATGACCGACACCTTTATTGCCAGGCAACTACCCGGCTGGTTGCGCGCCGCTGCGCCTAGCCGGATCCGGGTACTGGCCGGGTGTTTCAAGGCCCATGCGGCGAGCGGCCAGGCACTGGCGACCCTCAGCGATCAACTGGTGTCGGCGCAAGGCTTTGCCGTGCGGCAGTTCGGCCCCCTGTTGGGTGCACTGATTCCGGATTGCCCTCCGTTGGCGTCACTGGAATGGCTGGAAGTACGGCGCCGCTTCAGCGCGCCGCATGGCATTGGTTTGCCCACGGACAAAATTGACTACGTGCGGTTCCCGGCATTGTTGCGCCTGATGCAGGGTTTCTCGTCCGATGCCACCTTCTACACAGGTAGTGGCTTGACCGCCGTGGCTGGCACACAGTTGTTGCATGCCGATGTGGACAGGCTGGTCGCGGATGTTCGTGCACTGGACGCAGGCGGGCAGTATCAAGCTTACCTGGCGCGGCTGTTCACCCCGCAGGCCGAGGCGCTGCTGGCCTCGCACCAGCGCACCGGGTTCGCCCTGGCGTGTGAACTGGGCCTGCTCAATGGCCTTATCGGTGCTGACGAGCAGGTGGCACTGAGCGAACTGCTGGGCCCTGAGCACAAAGCCGCGCAAGACCACTTGCAGGCCTACGCTGGCGAACTGCGCATCCTGGGTTGCACGGTAGCCAATGGCCTGAAGATCCAACTGCGTGGCCCCTCAGGGGATGAACGGGGCGTTGTGCTCTACCTGCCGAGCCTGCCGACAGCGCCCTTGCAGCGGTTCGATTCGCTGGCGCAGATGAACGCGTACCTGGTCGGTGAGCTGTTCAAGGCCGATGTGCATCGGCACTTTCGCGAACTGGTCAGCCTGGCTGACCGTCCGCGGTTCATCGATACCCTGGACCTGCGCCTGAAGGACGATGAGCCAGACCTCGAACTGGAGGGGGCGGTGGCCGACGTCGATGTGTTCACGGCTCTGGCGCGCGCGCAGGTGCAACGCTACAAGGGTGATGGCCAGCTGATGCTGGTGCCCAATGCACAGGCCGACCACCGAGCCGCCGAGCAGCGCCTGAACCGCTGGCAGCAAGTCGGCTGGGGCTTGCTGGGCCTGGCCGGGCTGGCGGTACCCACTGTCGGTGTGGTGCTGTTTGGGAAGATGGTCCTGGACACGCTCGGCGAAGTCTACGAAGGGGTGGTGGACTGGTCCGAAGCGCACCAGCATGAGGCCATGGCGCATATGCTGAATGTGGCCGAGACCGTGGCGGTCACGGCAGCGACGGTCGTCGGCATCGGTGCGGTGGCGCGCAGCTTCCAGGGAAGTGCCTTCGTCGATGAATTGCAGCCGGTGACCGTTCAGGGGCGTGGAGCGCGCTTGTGGAACGATGACCTGCGTGTCTATGAGTCGACGCCGGACCGGCCACAACTGCAGGATAACGGCCTGTACGCGGTGGGGGAACGGCGCTGGATGCGCATCGGCGAGCACTACTATGAAGTGTATCGCCCGGCACAGAACCTGGCGTGGCGCTTGCGCCATCCACGCGGCGAGGGCGCCTTCGAACCGCTGGTCGAGCACAACGGTGAGCGCTTCTGGCGTCTGCGCCTGGAGCACCCACTGGAATGGAATGACAGCCGCGAGATGCTTGCCAGGCTCTGGCCCCATGATCCTCCTCTGACAGCGGAACAGGCCGAGTGGATCCTCAAGGTGGCGGGCGTGGAGAAGGACGAACTGCGGGGCGTGCTGGTCGAGAACCGGCCCGCTCCGGTCAATCTGCGGGACACGCTGCGCCGCTTCGACGCCGATGCCCGGCTCTCGGCACTGTTCCAAGGTCTGCGCCTGCCGGGGGCGGTACTCGAGGATGTCGAGGTGCTCCAGTGGTGCAGAAGCAGGGCCGACATGCAGGGGCTGGACGAGGCAGCTATCGGCGAGCGGTTGGTCGAACAGCAAGCCAGGCTACAGGGGGCTTTGCTCGATCATTTGTCGAGTACCGTTGCGCCCGACGACGGGTTGCTGGCCTTGGTGCAGCGGGATTTCCCGGGGCTGGCGTCGGTGTATGCCCAGGAGCTGTTGCGTGATGTTGAGCCTGAGGTCAGGGCACAGGCGTTGCTGGAGGCGCGCCTGCCTTACTCGCTTGGGCAAAAGGCCCGAGCATTGCTGGGGTTGTCCCGCGTGAACCGCGCAATAGAAGGATTGTACCTGCGCACGGCGTACGCACAGGGAACCGGTGAACTGGTCTTGGCCCTGCTGGGACGCCTGCCAGGCTGGCCCTCGGCACTCAATCTGGAACTGCGCGAAGGTTCGGAAAATGGCCCTTTGCTGGCGGTCCTTGACCCGCAGGGGCCGAGCAGTACCAGGATTGTGCTGTTTGCGCGTGATGGGCAGTACCGCCTTTACGACACTCGGGGGCTTGAACGGGAAGAGGAAGTGGCCGAACCGGGCGGGATCTTCCAGGCCCTTGCCGCGCTGCTGAGCGAAACAGACAGGGCGGCGCTGCAGTTCGATGACGGTGATCTGGCGGAGCAACTGCGCTCGGCCCTGCAAGCGCTGCTGCCGGCGCGACGCAGCGGGGTGTTGGCTCGGCTCGGCTGGAGGGCTTCCACCCCCTGGTTCAACCCAGGCCGACGGTTACCTGACGGTCGGGTCGGCTACCCGCTTGGGGGGCAGGTTTCCCGAAGTTCCAACAGTACACTGAGAAGTCGGGTTCGGGCGCTGTACCCTGGTTTCAGCGATGACGAAGTCGAGTGGTATGTTCAACGCTTGCAGCGTGATCACGCCTGGCCGATTGGCGCCCTGCTCGAGCAGGAACACAACTATGGGCAACTTGACGAGGCCCTGCAGCAGTGGGTAAGCCAGGGTTCAGAAGCGCAAGTCAGGGTGCGGCGTGCCCAGTTTGCCCAGCGTCTGCGCGGTATCTGGCGTTACGAAGGTGAGGTGGCCAATGGAGGGCAAAGGCAGGTCGACGGCATGCGCCTGGATGTTAGCGGTTGGCGTATTGGTCGCTTGCCGAATCTACCGGCGGAGGTTGATTTCAGTCATGTCACCGAGCTGGTGATGGTCAACATGGAATTGACCGAGGTGCGAGGCAATTTCCTTCGCTGCTTCGAGTCCTTGCGTGTCCTGAACCTCAATCACAATCAGCTGGTTGCTCTACCTCCAGGTGTCACGCATCTGGAAAACCTGCGCACCTTGCTGCTGACGTCGAATCGAATTCGCATGACTGAGGTGGACCAGAGCATCCTGGCCACGCTGTCGGGCCTGAGAACGTTGAATCTCGATTTCAACCCGATCAGCAGGATCAACATGCGCTTCGATCAGGTGCCCCAGCTGTCAGAGTTGAGCATGCACCGGTGCGGTTTGCTGGAGATGCCTACTGGCATCGAGTATTGCGGGCTATTGAACATGGCTGACTTGAGCCGCAATTCCATTCAGAGCGTGCCGGAGTCCGTGGCGCGCATGCCATGGTCGTTCAGGCGCCGGTTGAACCTGATCGGCAACCCGTTGGGGCGCCAGTCGATGGAGCGCTTGTATCGGGTCGATGCGCACGAGACGGTGAGGGTCGAGGATGCGGGGCAAGTTGGCGAGGGTAACCAGGGGGCAATGGCCATGGCTCGATGGCTGGCGATCAGTGGCGAAGATGAGCAGAGCCATGCCCTGCTGTGGAGGCGGCTTGAGGCGCTGCCAGGCAGTCGGGGGCTTTTCCAACTGTTGGACGACGTCACCGAAATCCCGGACTTCAGAAGGGCGCCCGACTACATGTCCGCACAGCTTTGGCCTTTGCTCGAAGCGATCGGTGAGGACGAGGTGCTGCGCGAGGAGATATTCCTTCATGCCGACGAGGTCCGGGGCTGTCATGACAGCCATGCGGAGCGGTTCAGCCGCCTGCAGATACACCTGCTGACGGCCAGGGCCCGTCGCCTTGGCACGCAAGGCATGGACGGGGAGCGCTTGTTGACACTGGGGCGTCAGCTGTTCCGCCTGGACCGGCTGGATGAGCATGCCGCCCAGGACGCTGCCCAGAGGGAGCGCGGCAGGCTGGCGGGTGCCCCTGAAATCGATGTGCTGGAGGTCGTGCTGGGCTATCGCTCGGCGCTGGCCGCAGCCCTGGACCTGCCTCACCAGCCCAGGTACCTGAGGTTCGATGGTCTGGCGGACATAACCCAGGCGCGCGAGCAGGCTGCCCTGGCGGTGGTGCGGGCCGCCGAGGCGACCGACGCGCTGGCGCGCAGTATCAGCCGCCGCGACTTCTGGCGTGCCTACCTCGAGCAGCGGCACAGCGCCGCGTTCGCCGCGGTTGCCGAGAATTACGCCAGCCAGGGCACGGCGCTGGACGAGCAGGTCGATGTGCTGACCAGCGATGATTACTCGCAGCGTTGGAACGCGCTGCGGAGCGAGCGAGAAGCTGCCGAGGACGCGTTGGCCTTGCGGCTCACCCAGGACGCGTTGGGCCGGGTGGGTGCTGGCGAGCTGCTTGATCCGGGCGAATCCGCTCAGGCCGATTGACAGCTTTGGCCATTGCCGGATGACACGGCCGGCGCGAACATCATCAGACCAATGGTGCACTCCAACAATAAGAAGCCAGGAGTCTGACGATGCGTGATTACGCCGAGGCCGCCCGTTCGTTCGACCATGCCCGGGCCGCCGCCGCGGCGCTGCATGGCAACCTCGAGGCCCTCAATGCCTGTGTCGAATGCTGCGACCGCCACACCGGCAGCGGCAAGCCGGCCCTGGTCTGGGAAGACCGCGATGGCCGTAGCGGGCGCTACACGTTCGACCAGTTGCAAGCCATGGCCGCACGTTTTGCCAACGTGCTCAAGGCCCAGGGCGTCGAGGCCGGCGACCGGGTCGCCGGGCTGATGCCGCGCACCCCCGAACTGCTGGTGACGATCCTTGCCACCTGGCGTTTGGGCGCGGTCTACCAGCCGCTGTTCACCGCCTTCGGGCCCAAGGCCATCGAGCACCGCCTCGAACAGTCCCATGCCAAGGTTGTGGTCACCGACCGTATGAACCGGCCCAAGCTCGGCGAGGTGGTGGTCTGCCCGACCATCGTGACCGTCGACGCCACCGAAGGGCTCGACTTCCACCAGGTATTGAGTGCTGCGGACAGTGTCTGCGCGCCGGTCATGCGCCGTGGCGACGATCCCTTCTTGTTGATGTTCACCTCCGGCACCACCGGGCCGGCCAAACCGCTGGAAGTGCCACTGCGCGCCATCGTCGCATTCCAGGGCTACATGCGTGACGCCATCGACCTGCGCCCGGAGGACAACTTCTGGAACCTGGCCGACCCGGGCTGGGCCTATGGCCTCTACTACGCGGTCACCGGGCCGTTATCCCTGGGTCATGCCACCACCTTCTACGACGGCCCTTTCAGTGTCGAAAGTTGCGCGCGGGTCATCGACAAGTTGGGCATCACCAACCTGGCGGGTTCGCCGACCGCCTATCGCCTGCTCATTGCCGCGGGGAGCGCATTCTCGACGCCGATCAAGGGCCGACTGCGAGTGGTCAGCAGTGCCGGCGAACCGCTCAACCCCGAAGTGATCCGCTGGTTCGCCGACGAGCTCGGGGTCACCATCCATGACCATTACGGCCAGACCGAACTGGGCATGGTGCTGTGCAACCACCATGCGCTGTTGCACCCGGTACACCTGGGTTCGGCCGGCTTCGCCATCCCCGGCCACCGCATCGTGGTGGTGGACGAACAGGGCTGCGAACTACCCGCCGGGCAGCCCGGCATCCTCGCGGTGGACCGCGAGCAGTCGCCGCTGTGCTGGTTCGCCGGCTACCACGGGCTGCCGACCAAGGCCTTCGTCGGCAAGTACTACCTCTCTGGCGATACCGTCGAGCTCAACCAGGATGGCAGCATCAGCTTCGTCGGCCGCAGCGACGATGTCATTACCACCTCAGGCTACCGAGTCGGCCCGTTCGACGTGGAGAGCGCACTGATCGAGCACCCGGCGGTGATCGAAGCGGCGGTGATTGGCAAACCGGACCCAGAGCGCACCGAGCTGATCAAGGCCTTCGTGGTATTGGCCGGTGGTTACCAAGGCAGCGTCGAGCTTGAAGAGGCTTTGCGCCAGCATGTGCGCCAGCGTCTTTACGCCCACGCCTACCCACGTGAAATCGAATTCGTCGGCGAGCTGCCCAAGACCCCGAGCGGCAAGCTGCAACGCTTCATCCTGCGCAACCAGGAAATCGCCCGACAACAAGCCGCGCAGCCGATCGCTGCGGGCGCCTGAAGGAAGACTGCCATGCACATTGCAAACAAACACTTCATCGTCAGCGGCGCGGCCTCGGGCCTGGGCGCCGCTACCGCGCAGATGCTCATCGAGGCCGGCGCCAAGGTCATGCTGGTCGACCTCAATGCCGCCGCTGTCGAGGCCAAGGCCGCCGAGCTGGGCGTCAACGCCCGCTTCGCCGTGGCCGACATCAGCGACGAACAGGCCGCCAAGGCGGCGGTCGATGCTGCCGTCAGCGCCTTCGGCAGCCTGCACGGGCTGGTCAACTGCGCCGGCATCGTCGGCGCCGAGAAGGTCCTGGGCAAGAACGGCCCGCACGCCCTGGGCAGCTTCGCCAAGGTCATCAACGTCAACCTGATCGGCAGCTTCAACCTGCTGCGCCTGGCTGCCGCGGCCATGGCCGAAGGCCAGGCGGACGAGGGCGGCGAGCGTGGCGTGATCATCAATACCGCCTCCATCGCCGCCTACGATGGCCAGATCGGCCAGGCGGCCTATGCCGCTTCCAAGGGGGCCATCGCCAGCCTCACCCTGCCGGCCGCCCGTGAACTGGCGCGCTTCGGCATTCGGGTGATGACCATCGCCCCCGGCATTTTCGAAACCCCCATGATGGCTGGCATGACCGAGGAAGTACGTGCCTCGCTGTCCGCCGGGGTGCCGTTCCCGCCACGCCTGGGCCGCCCGCAGGAATACGCGGCGCTGGCCCGCCACATCATCGAGAACAGCATGCTCAACGGCGAGGTGATCCGCCTCGACGGCGCGCTGCGCATGGCTGCCAAGTAAGGAGAACCGAACATGAGCCTGAACCACGATCCTATTGTCATTGTCAGCGCCGTGCGCACGCCCATGGGCGGCCTGCAGGGCGACCTCAAGAGCCTGACCGCGCCGCAACTGGGCAGCGCGGCGATACGCGCCGCCGTCGAGCGCGCCGGCATCGATGCGGCCAGTGTCGAGCAGGTGCTGTTCGGCTGCGTGCTGCCGGCCGGGCAGGGCCAGGCACCGGCGCGCCAGGCTGCGCTGGGTGCCGGCCTGGACAAGCACACCACCTGTACCACCTTGAACAAGATGTGCGGCTCGGGCATGCAGGCCGCGATCATGGCCCACGACCAGTTGCTGGCCGGTAGCGCCGACGTGATCGTCGCCGGTGGCATGGAAAGCATGACCAACGCCCCGTACCTGCTGGACAAGGCCCGTGGCGGCTACCGCATGGGCCACGGCAAGATCATCGACCACATGTTCATGGACGGCTTGGAAGACGCCTACGACAAGGGCCGCCTGATGGGCACCTTCGCCGAGGATTGCGCGCAGAAGGGCGACTTCAGCCGCGAAGCCCAGGACGCTTTTGCCATCGCTTCGCTGACTCGCGCCCAAGAGGCGATCAAAAGTGGCCGTTTCGCCGCCGAGATCGTTCCGGTAGAAGTCACCGAGGGCAAGGAGACGCGTGTCATCAAGGACGACGAGCAACCGCCCAAGGCGCGCCTGGACAAGATTGCGCAGCTCAAGCCGGCCTTCCGTGAAGGCGGCACCGTCACGGCGGCCAACTCCAGCTCCATTTCCGATGGTGCTGCGGCGCTGGTGCTGATGCGCCGTTCCGAAGCCCAGAAGCGTGGCCTCAAGCCGCTGGCTGTGATCCATGGCCATGCAGCCTTCGCCGACACCCCGGCGCTGTTCCCCACCGCCCCGATCGGTGCCATCGACAAGCTGCTCAAGCGCACCGGCTGGAGCTTGGCCGAGGTGGACCTGTTCGAGATCAACGAAGCGTTCGCCGTGGTCACCCTGGCGGCGATGAAGCAGCTCGACCTGCCCCACGACAAGGTGAACATCCATGGGGGGGCCTGTGCCCTGGGCCACCCGATCGGCGCTTCCGGCGCGCGCATCCTCGTGACCCTGCTGTCGGCCCTGCGCCAGAACAACCTGCGCCGTGGCGTGGCGGCCATCTGCATCGGCGGTGGCGAAGCGACCGCCATGGCGGTCGAGTGCCTGTACTGAGGTGAACCATGCTGGTAACTGAAGAGCAACAACAGATCGCCGATGCCGTGCGGGCGTTCGCTCAGGAACGGCTGAAACCGTTCGCCGAGCAGTGGGACAAGGCGCATCGCTTCCCCAAGGAGGCCATCGAGGAGATGGCCGAACTCGGCCTGTTCGGCATGCTGGTGCCAGAACAGTATGGCGGCAGCGACACCGGCTATGTGGCCTATGCCATGGCCCTGGAAGAGATCGCCGCTGGCGACGGTGCATGCTCGACCATCATGAGCGTACACAACTCGGTGGGCTGCGTGCCGATCCTCAAGTTCGGTACTGAGGCGCAGAAGCAGCAGTTCCTGGCGCCACTGGCCAGTGGCGCGATGCTCGGCGCGTTCGCCCTGACCGAGCCCCAGGCCGGCTCCGACGCCAGCAGCCTGAAAACCCGTGCCCGTCTGGACGGTGACCACTATGTGCTCAACGGCAGCAAGCAGTTCATCACTTCCGGGCAGAATGCCGCAGTGGTGATCGTCTTCGCCGTCACCGACCCGGACGCCGGCAAGCGTGGCATCACAGCGTTCATCGTGCCCACCGATGCACCGGGTTACCAGGTGGCGCGGGTCGAGGACAAGCTCGGCCAGCACGCCTCCGACACTTGCCAGATCGTCTTCGACAACGTGCGGGTGCCGGTGGCCAATCGCCTGGGCGAAGAAGGGCAGGGCTACAAGATCGCCCTGGCCAACCTCGAAGGCGGGCGCATCGGCATCGCCTCGCAGTCGGTGGGCATGGCCCGCGCCGCTTTCGAGGTGGCCCGTGATTATGCCAACGAGCGCCAGAGCTTCGGCAAGCCGCTGATCGAGCATCAGGCCGTGGCCTTCCGCCTGGCCGACATGGCGACCAAGATCGCCGTGGCCCGGCAGATGGTGCTGCACGCCGCGGCGTTGCGCGATGCCGGGCGTCCGGCGTTGGTGGAAGCCTCGATGGCCAAGCTTTTTGCCTCGGAAATGGCCGAAAAGGTCTGCTCGGATGCCTTGCAGACCCTGGGCGGTTATGGCTATCTGAGCGACTTCCCGCTGGAGCGGATCTACCGCGATGTGCGGGTTTGCCAGATCTACGAAGGCACCAGCGACATTCAGCGCATGGTCATTGCGCGCAATCTTTGAAGGAGCAGTCTGCATGGCATTCGAAACCATTCTGTTGGATATCCACGGCAAGGTCGGCCTGATCACCCTCAACCGCCCCCAGGCGCTGAACGCCCTGAACGCGCAGATTGTCGGCGAGATCAATCAGGCCCTGGACCAGCTCGAGCGTGACCCGAACATCGGCTGCGTGGTGCTGACCGGTTCCGCCAAGGCCTTCGCCGCCGGCGCCGACATCAAGGAAATGGCCGAGTTGCAATACCCGCAGATCTACGTCGACGACCTGTTCAGCGACGCCGACCGCATCGCCAACCGGCGCAAGCCGATCATCGCGGCGGTGTCCGGTTTTGCCCTGGGCGGCGGCTGCGAGCTGGCGATGATGTGCGATTTCATCCTCGCCGCCGACAATGCCAAGTTCGGCCAGCCGGAAATCAACCTGGGCGTGCTGCCGGGCATGGGCGGCACCCAGCGTCTGACCCGCGCTGTGGGCAAGGCCAAGGCCATGGAGCTGTGCCTGACCGGTCGCCTGATGGGCGCTGAAGAGGCGGAGCGCGCAGGCCTGGTGGCGCGGATCGTGCCGCAGGCCGAGCTGGTGGAGGAGGCACTGAAGGTGGCCGCGACCATCGCCGGCAAGTCGATCCCGGTGAGCATGATGGTCAAGGAGAGCGTCAACCGCGCCTTCGAGGTGACCTTGAGCGAAGGCGTGCGCTTCGAGCGTCGGGTATTCCATGCCGCGTTCGCCACCGAAGATCAGAAGGAAGGGATGGCGGCGTTCATCGCCAAGCGCGAGGCGCAGTTCAAGGACCGTTGAGCCCGACGGGGCGCTGGCAGGCCAGCGCCCCTTGGGGCTTACAGGTTGAAGAAGTAGGTGCTGGCGGCTGCCGTGGTGATCGGCGCGCGGTAGACCTCGGTGACCGTGCCGTTGGCCTCGGTCACCTGCTGGCCTGCGGCATGGCGTTGAGCCATGGCCTTCAGGTGCCCCGCGGTGAAATCGACCTTGGCAGCCTCCATGCTCGGGTAATGGAAGTGGGCATACCACAGCGCCTTGCCGTCATGGCTGATGCTGTATTCGTCAAGGAAGTCGGCGGGCCGCCCCTTGACACTGGCCAGGCGTACCCTGGTCCCGACCTTCGCCAGTTGCACCTGGCCTCGCTCGATCAAGAATTGCACCTCGCTCATGCGAGGCCGCTGTGCCAAAGCGGCCTCCATGCGCAGCTGGCTCGCCTTGCTCTGCAGCTCCTCGGCCAAGGCCCGCAAGGCTCTGGCGGTACCTTCGGCATCCAAGCCCTGGACGCCTTCGTCGGTTGCATTATCCTTGGTCAGGCGAGTCTCGATGGCCTCCACCTGCCCGAGCAAACGAGCCTGTTGATGGAGGATGGATTCTTCGATCTCCACCGGCAGGTAGCGGTTGCCCGCTTGCTGGACTTTCACCAGCTCTTTGCGCGCCGTGCTCATCAACCCCGAGCTGTCCCTCAACAGGCGTTTGAGGCTACGTTCGCTGTAGGGTGGTGCGACCTTGGTGGGTTTGAGTTCCACCCAATTGCCCTGCTTGAGATGATAGGTTCGCGTCAGGCTCTTGCTGTCCGGGCCTGGCAGGTCGACGGTATTGGCATCTTCTGCGCGGGGTTCTGCCAGCAGTACCCCGTGTTCGGCAGTTTCGATCAGCCCAGGCACCTTGCTGCGCAGTTGCGCCAAGGTGCGCACGGGTGGGTAGTCCGGCAGCTCCTTCAGGTCTCGCGTGACGTCAGCGAGGATTTCATCCAGTTCGCCTTGCAACTGCTGGGCGGTTTGCCGGGCGGCATCGCCTTCGGTCAGGTCGATGAGGTTGCCCAGTTGGCGGTTGGCGAGCTCGAAGTGCCCCTTGATACTGTGCAGCAGGCGCGTGCTGACCTCAGGGTCCGGTTGCGCCAACCTGAACAGTTTGGCGCGCTGGGCGATCCCCAGCTGCACGTTGTCCCAGAACCGGCCGCGCCAGTAGGGCGCGTCGCCCTGCATGCCGTGGACCAGGGTCATGCGATTGAGCAGTCCCTCCAGGCGCAGAAAACGCAGGACCAGTGCTCGCTCGGCATTGGCGGTCACCGTCGCGGCCAGGTCTCGCCATTGGCTAATCTCAGGAAAGCGCGGGCCAGCCAGCTTGCCCAGTTCATCCTGGCATTGGCGCAGGAGCCTGTTGTTGTCGATCATTCGCTCCAGCAGGGGGGCCAGCTTGTCCAGGAGCTGCGTGGCGCTGCGCACATCCGCCGCGCTGAGTGGCTGGCCTTGCTGCTGTTGTCGGGCAATCTGCAGCAACTGTGCACGGTTTGGCTGGTAGCGCTGGTACAGGATCTTGTGCAGGACACGTTGGCAGAAACTGACGTTATACACGGCGTAGGCATGGACCTTTCTGAAATCCTTGACCGCCCGTAGCGCATTACGGGTCTTCAGGTGTTCGAGGTGATGTTCCCAATAGCTGGAGAGCGCGCTGATGCGGTCCTGGCAAGTGCTCAGTACGCTGTCATCGGTCGTGGCGTTTGTCAGGTTCTCGAGGGTGGTCATTTCCCGGAGCTTGGCCGGGATGAGCGCTTCTTCGGCCTTGATCACGTCGTTGGCGGCACGCAGGGCGTCCTGCTTTTCGAGCTGGAGTTTGCGAAGTTGCTCCGACAGCGGCATGCCACCCTTGAAACCGAGCCTGAGATCGAGCTGCCAGGCCCCTACTTCATTTACCTGTAGCCAGGGGCCGAAGGTCTGATCTGCACCGACAATGCGCAGGTGCTGGCGAGCCGGGTCTTTCACGACTGCGTAGACGTGGCCTTCGAACACCGTGTATAGCGTGGCGCCGTGCAGGTACAGCCCCTGGAGCTCGCCAGCGGGTATCGGCGCACCGAGGTCCGCGGCCCGGATCGGGGCCTGGAGTCGCTCTAGCTGTTGGCGCTGTGCTGGGCTGAGCGTACGGTTGGGGCGGGACCAACTGAAGTCTATGAGCGTCGCGTGGGCAGTGGTCACCTCGGGGGTAGCCACGTCGGACGCCATGGGGCGTTGAGGCGGCGCAAGGGGGGCAGGGCTTCGCGCCTGCTCCAGCTGTAGCCGGAAGAGCGAATGGGAAAACAGCAGCATGGCGATATTCACCAGCAGGTCGACCATGGCCAGGCGATGTTCGGTGGGGTCACGCTCGCTGTCGGATGTGGTGAACCGAGCCAGGGCAATTTCCATCTGTGCCAGCCAGGCGACCTTGCCCAGGGTACTGCCGGCCAGCGGCAGCAAGGTGTTGAACAACAACCAGCCGAGTTCCTTCCAGCTGTTCCAGCGGGTTTGCGAGGTGCTGACGGCCTGCGCGTCGAAGCGCGCGATGGATTCGTTCACACAGGCCAGGTAGAGCGCCTGGCCCACGTCATCCTCGGCAGGCTCCAGTGCCAGGCTGACCGGCGCAGGTGTAGCGAAGGGCACGGCGCTGGTGTCGTCCAGCGGCACGAACAGGTGCGGCTCGAGGAAGCCACCATGGGCGTAGAAGCGCCGGTCCTCGCTCGGCAGGCGCTGCAGCAGGTCGTCCTGCAACGCCCCTGGTGTGCTGATGGCGACGAACAGCGCCAGGCGGTCGCTGAAATACAGCAGCGACTCTTCATGCAGGGGCCGATACAGCAGGCAAGCCTCGCCATTGGGGGCCTGTGCCTCGATAAGCCAGGTATTGCGCGGATGATCCACTGTGGCACCAGCAGATTTGATGAAGCCCAGTGGGCGCATGACCCACCTGGGATCCGTCATCGAGGGGGAGGATGAGAACACCTGGCTGATATGGTCGACGATTTGCCTGTCGGGGATCTTGCCTTGCAGGTGCAACTCCATCGCCAGCGCCGGCAGTTGCGCCTCAAGCTGTGCCTTGAGCCGTTGTTGTCGCTGCTGGCGCTGTGTCATGTCATCGAGCAGCTCGCGCCGCAGCAAGTCAGGGTACGTGGTGGCGATATCCAGCTCGCTGATGAGCGTGCGCAGGTAGTGCTCGGTCATCCACGTGGGCAGGGGGTCGGTAGTGGTGGACGTGAGCGTTATTCGCCCAGGCTTTAGCAGACCCAGGTTGCCGATGGCCAGCTGTGCCAAGGTGAACTCGACGGGTGTTACCTCGCCACTGGTCACGACGGAGCCTTGTACCGGCGCGGTGGCCGCGGCGACCTGGTAGTTGGTGACACGCACCTGCTCCGGTTTGCAGGCATCGTTGGGATGATCGGCTGTCAGGCGTTGGGCCAGTTGCTGGTTGGCGTAGGTCTCGGCGGTGGGCACGCCGTCCAGCCAGGAGCGCCCCTTGGCTTCGTGATAGCGTTGCGCGACGTCGACCAGCAGGGTGCTGTAGTGCATCAGGGGACGGCTCGGAGCGTTGCGCAACCAGTCGGGCAGGTGCGCTGAGAGCGAGCGGCGCTGGGCCTCCTCGATATCGCTGCACAAGTCGACCATGGAGGTGAAACGGTCCATGTCCAGGTTCAGGGTGATTGCATCGAGTGCTCTGTGATAGCGCCCGGCGAGGGTTTCGACTACGCGCAACTGCTGGTTCAGCAGGCCCAGCGCCTGATCCTCGAACACTGACGATGCGACGGGTGTGATATCGATGCGCAGCGGGGTTTGCCGGGTAGTGCTGGCGTGGTAACGCGCGATGGTTTTCAGCAAGTCCTGGCGGGAAGCGAAGCTGAGCAGTTTGCCGCTGAGGGTGTAGAGCAGGGTCAGGTTACGCGCCGGCTCCCCATCAGCGAGCTCGATCAGCACAGCACTGGCCAGATCCACGTCGAGGTTGCTGTCGTTCGCATAATCGACCCTCAGGCCGGAGACAACCAGGCCCTTGGCGTTGGGCCATTTACTGCGTTGGGCCGCGTCTGGATAGGCATGCACCAACTTAGCGGTCGCCAGGGCGAATGTGGGCAAGCTACCGGCCGTTTGGTGAGCATCGATGGCGGTTTGCAGTTGTTGGCGCAGATCGTTGGCGTACCACTGCCAAGGGGTTTCGCCGCTGCTGTCGAACAGGCTCCAATACCTGGTCAGTTGCTGTTGGTGAACGGTGAGCAGCACAGGCCCCGCCTCGTTGATGAGCAACTCGACCTCGTGCAGGTCGATTTCCAGCGTGGCATCTTCGCCCGGGCGGGCAATCAGGGCGTCGGCACCCACTGTCAGGTTAAGTGTGCGACGCCTGCAGTAACGTTCGACCAGTACTTGCGCCAGAGGTCGGGTGTAGGTGTTTTCGGTTTGCGGGAGGCGCGTCTTCAGGAACAGGCTGAGCGGATCGTACTGCCGGCTCAGGTGGCGTTGTTGCCATTGGTCGAGGAGGAGATACTCGGCAGTCTCCAGCAAGGTCGGGCGATCGTTGAAGCGCTTGGCGACCTTGCAGTCGAGACGGCTGAATTGTGCCAGGCGTTGTTGCAGGTTGTCGTTCATGGCAGGGGCCTGTGGGTGAAGGAGCCCCATCAAGCCCGGTTGCACCCGCTGCCGTGCGCTAGCCAACTACCACCCCCGCCTCCACGGGGTCCATTGCTGGCCTGACAAGGCGGCATTTGTTGCGGCATATTGCCTACTCGCGCCTATCAGGCGCGCAGCACCGGGGAAATACGACACCAGCGGGCGGAATCCTGCTGCTTTCGGTCAAATTGGCTGTCATTTCTGTTGCCCACTGCCGCTTGGCACCTTAGACTGCCGCCCCCTGTAAAAGAGTGCCACTTGGCGCTTGAAGAATTCCGCCGCTGACGCAGCAGCGTCGGCGGCACCCGAATCGCCCATATGCACATTTTTTCATAGAGAAATCGATGACCAAGGAACAGTTGCTGGCCATGTCGGCCGATGACTACATGAACGCTGAACAGCTCGCGTTTTTCACCGCGCTGCTGCAGGCGATGAAAGTCGAAACCCACGAGCGCATCGAACTTAGCCGCACCTCCATCGAAAGCTTGGACAGCCCATCGGATCCGGCTGACGTGGCTTCGGTCGAGGAAGAGCGCACCTGGCTGGTCAACGCCATCGACCGCGACCAGCGCCTGCTGCCGCAGTTGGAGATGGCCCTGGACCGCATTGCTGACGAAAGCTTCGGCTGGTGTGACGACAGCGGCGAGCCGATCGGCTTGAAGCGCCTGCTGATCAGCCCGACCACCAAGTACTGCATCGAAGCCCAGGAGCGTCACGAGCAGCTCGACCGCCACCAGCGGCAGATCTGATCCAGCGCCTTGCGCAAGGCCCCACGGAGCGATCCCTGGGGCCTTCGTGTTTTCTTGCCTTGCATCAAGCGTGACCGCCTTGCGCCCATGGGATCATGGATAATGGCGTTATAGTGGCGTTTAATGACGTCACAATAACGACATGCGGATGGACCACGACGATGATGCGAGAAGGATCTCTGCCGGCCAGCGAAGTAGCAAAGGCCGACCCAGCCCGTGCAGGAGCCGCCGTCGCCCTGCTGCAGGGCGTCGCGCTGTGTGCGGTGTTGCTGGCCATGGCGTTCGCCGGGCTGCCCTTGTACCTGGCCTTGCCGCTGTCGCTTCTGGCGCTGTGGCTGCCGCGTGGCCGCAAGGTGGCCGCCGTGCAGCCGGCAGCGACGCCGCCCCAGGACGGCTCGCTGCTCCAGGAACTGGCCCGTGGCACCAGCCACAATGCCCTGTCGGCCGCCGCGGTGGCGCATTCTGTGCAGCAACTGGCGGCTCGGGTGCAATCACAGCTGGGGGCTGCCGAGGAGATCGTCGGCAGCGCCGAGATCATGATCACCACCGAGGAGCAGGCTGCCCAACTCAGCCAGCAGGCGTTGGAAGCCGCTCGTTCCGCCCACGGCAGCAGCGTGGTCGGCAGCGAGGTGCTGGCCGAGTCCATCCTGTGCATGCGCGAGCTGAGTGCGCGCGCTTCGGCCAGCCGCGAGCTGATCGAGGCCCTGCATCAGCGTAGCGAGGATATCGCCCGGGTCACCCTGGTGATCCAGGGCATTGCCAGCCAGACCAACCTGCTGGCGCTCAACGCCGCCATCGAAGCGGCGCGGGCCGGTGAGCATGGTCGTGGTTTCGCGGTGGTGGCCGACGAGGTGCGCGGCCTGGCCGGCCGTACCTCCAGCGCCACTGAAGAGGTCGGCCAGATGGTCGCGGACATTCAGGCGTGCACGGCCCAGGTGGTGGCGCAGATCCGGACGCTGGCCGAGGACCTGGGCAGGGGAGTCGGCCAGGTCGAGCAGGCTGGCGGGCAACTGGCGCAGATCGCCAGCCTGGCGGCCAGTGTCGAGGGCCAGGTGAGCGAGATCGCCGGAGGGACCCAGGTCAACCAGGCCCAGCTTGATACCCTGTTTCAGGCCGTGGCCCAGGTGCGCGCTGACCTGGAGGTCAGCGACCAGCAGACCCGGCGCCTGGCCAAGGCGGCGGTGCAGATGGAGGGCCAGGTGGAAAGCCTCAGCGAACGACTGGCCGAGGTCGGCCTGGACGCCTACCATCAGCGGGTGTTCGAACTGGCGCAGGCAGGCGCACGGCAGATTGGCGAGCGTTTCGAGGCGGACATCGCCCAGGGGCGTATCGGCCTGGACGATCTGTTCGACCGCCAGTACCGGCCGATAGCCGGTATGCAGCCACCGCGTTTCACCACGTGCTTCGACCACTACACCGATACCGTGCTGCCACAGCTCCAGGAGCCGTTGCTGCAGCACGACGGGCTGGTGTATGCCATCGCCTGCACCCAGCAGGGCTATGTGCCGACCCACAACAAGGCCTTCAACCAGCCGCTGACCGGCGATATCGCCCACGACACGGCACACAACCGCAGCAAGCGCATGTTCGACGACCGTACGGGCGCCCGCTGTGGCAGCCACCAGCAGCGGGTGCTGCTGCAGACCTACACGCGGGACACCGGTGAACTGATGCACGACCTGTCGGTGCCGATCTTCGTCGCTGGGCGCCACTGGGGCGGCCTGCGCCTGGGATATCGGCCGGAACCCGGGCTCGACTGAGGCGGTTTGTTGCCCGCAGCGCAACACTGCTGTACCGCGTTGCGCTTTATTTGCGACATGATCAGGTCGTATCATACGTACATCGTTAGGTTGCTAATTAAATTCCGGAGGGAATGATGACTAGCCGAGTCGATGTAGCCGTGATGATCGGCAGTGGTGTGCCACAATCCTTGCAGGCCTTGGGCAAAAGGGCGTGCTGGGTGGTGCTGGTTGACGGCGAGCGCCGTGGCACGGCCTTCGCCAGCCGTGGCGAGGCCCTGGAATGCAAGGCTGCGTGGCAACAGCAACTGGACAGGAGCCATGCAGCGTGAAGCTTCAGCCCTCCAGGTGGCGCGCGAGCTCCCAGGCGTCCTGGTAGCGTTGGCGGAATCCGTGGACTTTGCCCGAGTGGGTTTCAGTGATGTGGAAGAAACCGATACCCGCGGCCACGACGCAATATCGGGATGTGCCGGGCACGGCCGGGTGACAAGAAATGTTACGTGCCTCTCGACGGAATTCGGTGTTTTCGTGCATATTCGTGTACCTGTAATGCGCGATGAAGGGTTGGGGCACACTTGAGCTGAAGTGTCGCCCTCAGTAGTCGCATCTTTCCTGACCCTTTAGCTGTCAGGTATTACGTTTCCTATTAGCGGATAGTTTGCCGAAGCACGCCGGATGTTCCAGCGGGGAAGTATTCCCTGCTTGGCGTATCGTTCGTATGCGTGGATCTTCGCTTACCGAATCCATGGTCCAGCGGACTTCGACTTTGAGTGGCTGTCACCCCATGCCCAGCGGCGTGCGCGGTGCGGCCTGCTGTAATTGATGTGAGGAGCTTTTCATTGGCAGTCAGTACTCTGGATACCCATGCGTTGTTTGCCCTGGGCGATTTGCGCGCCAAGCTGGTCAAGTTGTTCCAGGGGCGCTTCGTGTATGTCACCGAGCAGAACCCCGAAGGTCTGTACATGGCCGAGATCGATACCGACGACGCCCTGGTGGTCGATGACAAACAGCGCCTGGAGCTGAAAGTGGGTGACCACTTCCGCGCCGCCGTGCTGCCCAGCCGCGAAGGCGGCAAGCTCGAACTGCGTTTTCGCGAGATCAAGTTCAATGTATACGGGCAGGGCGACTATGCCTTTGTTTCCGTGCCGGAAGGCGAGGCCATCGTGTTCCGTGAAGGGCAGGGCGTGATGCTGGTGTTCGCGGCCCAGCAGCAGGTCCAGGAAGGCCTGGGCAAACTGCTCAAGGCGGTGACCGGCAAGGTCGCCAAATGGCGCAAGGGCGAGCTGACCACCTTCAAGGCCAGCGAGTGAGCGACGAGGACACGCCCGCCTCGCGGGCCGACTTCCATCGTCAGTATCAGGCCCGTGCGGTCGAGCAGGCCGAACGCCTGCTGGCACGCCGCAATGACCTGCAGGGGGCCTGGCTGGCCTGGGTGGCCAGCGAGCTCTACCAGATGAGCCCGCCGCCTTTCGTTGCCATGGTGCGACGTGAGTTGCAGCGTCTGAGCCAGGTCTGATCAGCCCGGTAATTCCAGCGTTCGCATGGCGATTGGAGTTACGCGTCCCCCTGTGGGAGTGTGCGCGTTTCAGTTCCCGCGATCACGCCCGCTGCTGACTTCTTCCGGCACGTCCTCGCCCGAGCTACGCTTGCGAAACAGCGCGGCCCTGGCCAGCAGCAGGGTGGTCACCGGCACGGTGATCGACAGCAGGATCGGGATCAGCCAGGCGTGCAGCACCGGGCTCTGCTTGAGCGCCGAGAAGTACAGGATCGAGGCCAGCGCCACGCACCAGGCGCCGATGGTCGAGGCCAGCGCGGGCGGGTGCATGCGCTGGAAGTACTCTTTCAGACGCACCAGGCCGATGGCGCCGATCAGGGCGAATAGGCTGCCGATGAGCAGCAGGGCAGCCGTGATCAGTTCCAGCCAGAACGGCAATACCATGGTTTCGTTCATTCGATCACCTCGCCACGCAGGAGGAACTTGGCCAGGGCGAACGAACCGACGAAGCCGAACAGAGCGATCAGCAGGGCGCCTTCGAAGTAGGTATCGCTGGCATAGCGGATTCCCAGCACCAGCATCATCAGCATGCCGAGGATGTACAGGTAGTCCAGGGCCAGCACCCGGTCCTGGGCGGACGGGCCGCGGAACAGCCGGATCAGCGTCAGGCCCATGGCCAGGGCAAAGATGAACAGGCTGGCGAGGACGGCGTTGGCGAGCAGGCCACTCATTCGAAGATCTCCATCAGCGGGCGTTCATAGGTGTGTTTGAAATGCGCGATGAACGCCGGTTCATCGCCCAGATCGAACACGTGCAGCAGCAGTACGCTGCGGTCCAGGGCCAGCTCCGACCAGATGGTGCCTGGGACCACGGTGGTGATCATCGACAGCGCCGCCAGGCCATGGGCGTCGCGCAGGTCCAGCGGGATGTGCACGAATGCCGAGTGCGGTGGCTTGCCGCTGGTGCGCAGCACGCCACGGGCGACCTGCAGGTTGGAATGAATCACGTCAAGGCCGACCCGGCAGATGAGCTTGGCAATCACCCAGGGCCGACGCACATGGGCGTGTTGCGGGCGCAGCGGAGCCATCAGGATCGGTGCGAGGATGCCCAGCAAGGCCCCCAGCAGCAGGTTGCCCGGGCTGACCGAGAGGTTGAGCAGCAGCCACAGCACGAACAGCGCAACGGACAGCAGCGGCGCGGGGAACAGTCGATTCATGGCTGTGCCTCCAGGCTGGCGGTGGTCGGGCCGGGCACTGGCCGCGTCGCCATCACCGCCTTGATGTAGGCCTCCGGCGTGCGCAGGCTGGCGGCGGTGTCCTGGGTGTAGCGCAGCAGCGGCTCGGCCTTGAGGCTGAGGACGATGCACAGGCCCAGGAGGATGACGATGGGTACGCACTCATAGCGGCGCAGTACCGGGGAGGGGCGCTCCTCGGGCTTCCAGAAGCGTTGGATGCCGACGCGGCCGAAGGCGATCAGCGAGGCCATGCCGGACAGTACCAGCAGGGTGACCAAGGTCCAGCCCGCAGTGCCCAGTGGTTGCTCCGGGGCGACGCCCAGGCCTTGCGGGTTGAACAGCGCGCTGATCAGGTTGAGTTTGCCGATGAAGCCCGACAGCGGCGGCATGCCGATGATCAGCAGGGCGCAGGCGATGAAGCTCAGGCCCAGGAAGGCCATGGTCCAGGGAATGATTTGGCCGATCACCACCTGCTGCTCGTCGTCCAGGTTGATGCCCTTGGGTGGATGCAGCGACTCCAGTGGCGAGGGCATTGCGTCCTCTTCATCGTCCAGCGGCGCTTCGTTGGCCGAGCGCGAACGCTCCACCAGCTCGGCCAGCAGGAACAGTGCGCACAGGGCCAGGGTGGAGCTTGCCAGGTAGAACAACGCGGCGCCGGTCAGGATCGCCTGGCCGAAGCCGATGGCTGCCAGCAGCGTGCCGGCGGACATCAGGATGCTCAGGGCCGCCAGGCGCTCCAGGCGTTGGGCGGCGAGGATCGACATGGCCGCCACGGCCAGGGTCGCCAGGCCGCCGTACACCAGCCAGTCGCCACCGAAGAACGCCGAGGCGCCCGCCTGGCCGGAGAACAGCAGTGTCCACATGCGCAGGATGGCGTACAGGCCGACCTTGGTCATGATCGCGAACAGCGCGGCCACCGGCGCGCTGGCCGACGAATAGGCCGGCACCAGCCAGAAGTTCAACGGCCACATCCCGGCCTTGGCCAGGAAGGCGATAGCCAGGATCGCCGCGCCGGCATGCAGCAGGCCGCGGTCGGCTTCCGGCACCAGCGGCACTTTCAACGCCAGGTCAGCCATGTTCAGGGTGCCGGTCACGCCATAGAGCATGGCCGCGCCGACCAGGAACAGCGACGAAGCGAACAAGTTGATGGCGATGTAGTGCAGCCCGGCCTTGACTCGTGCCCGCCCCGAGCCATGCAGCAGCAGGCCGTAGGAGGCCGCCAGCAGCACTTCGAAGAACACGAACAGGTTGAACAGGTCAGCGGTGAGGAAGGCACCGTAAAGGCCCATCAGCTGGATCTGGAACAGCGCGTGGAAGCTGGCCCCGGCACCGTCCCAGCGTGCTCGGGCGAACAGCAGGGCGCTCAAGCCGACGATGCCGGTCAGGGTCAGCAGCAGCGCCGACAGGTGATCGACCACCAGGGCGATGCCGAACGGCGCTGGCCAGTTGCCCGGCAGGTAGACGCCGATGGACTCGGCCTGGCCCTGGCTGCGCACCCACATCAGCAGGGTGACGGCGATACCCAGGCCGAGGGCGGTGGACAGCAGGTTCAGGCGCGCCTTGAGCCAGCGGTGTTTTTCGCCGATCAGCAGCATCAACGATGCGGTGATCAGCGGCAGCAGGATCGGTGCGATGATCAGTTGGTTCATCCCGCTCATTCTTCACGCTCCCGGCCATCGACGTGGTCGGTCCCGGTCAGCCCGCGGGAGGCCAGGAGCACCACCAGGAACAGTGCGGTCATGGCGAAGCTGATGACGATCGCGGTGAGCACCAGCGCCTGGGGCAGTGGGTCGGTGTAGTGCAGCAGGTCATGGGGCACGCCGTCCTTGATGATCGGCTCCTTGCCGATGAACAGGCTGCCCATGCTGAAGATGAACAGGTTGACCCCGTAGGATAGCAGGCACAGGCCCATGATCACCTGGTAGGTGCGTGGGCGCAGGACCAGCCAGACCCCGGAGGCGGCCAGGACGCCGATGGCGACTGCAATGACTTCTTCCATCAGGCGGCTCCTGCTTGGCTGGACTTGGCGGGGCGGTAGGCACGCACCGACTGGTGGGCCAGGGCGGTGAGGATGAGCAGGGTCGAGCCGACCACCACGGTGTACACGCCGATGTCGAAGAACAGTGCGCTGGCCACGTGCACGTCACCCAGCAGCGGCAGGTGCAGGTGCGCGGTGTGGGTGGTCAGGAACGGGTAGCCCAGCAGCATCGCCCCGGCGCCGGTGAGGGTGGCGCAGAGCAGGCCGGTGCCCATCCAGCGCAGCGGACGCAGGCTCATCTGCGCCTCCACCCACTGGGTGCCGGCGACCATGTACTGGAGGATGAACGCCACCGACATCACCAGGCCGGCGACGAAGCCGCCACCCGGCTGGTTGTGGCCGCGCATGAACAGGTACATCGACACGAGCAGGGCAATCGGCAGCAGCAGGCGCACCAGGGCGGCGGGCACCATCATGAACCCGAGCGCGGTGTCGGTGGCTTGGCGCGGGTTGACCAGGTCGGTGACCACGTCCGGCGCCAACTGACGCTGCTGGGCCGGCAACTGCATGCTCTCCTTCGGTGGGCGGAAGCGGCGCAGCAGGGCGAACACGGTCAGCGCCACGGCCACCAGCACGGTGACCTCGCCGAGGGTGTCGAAGCCGCGGAAGTCCACCAGCATCACATTGACCACGTTGCTGCCGCCGCCCTGAGGCAGGGCGCGGCTGAGGTAGAACGATGAGATGTCGTTGGGCGTCGGGCGGGTCAGCATCGCGTAGGATAGTAGCGCCATGCCGCCGCCGACCAACACCGCCAGCACCAGGTCGCGCAGGCGCCGAAGGCGCGCGCGGTCCTGACTGCCGGGCAGCGGCGACACGCCCTCTATACGCCGTGGCAGCCAGCGCAGGCCAAGCAGGATCAGCACGGTGGTGACCACTTCGACCGCCAGTTGGGTCAGTGCCAGGTCAGGCGCGGAGAACCAGACGAACGTGATGCAGGTCATCAGGCCGCAGACGCCGACCATGATCAATGCCGCCAGGCGGTGGTACTTGGCCTGGTAGGCGGCGCCGATGGCGCAGGCAATGGCGATCAGCCAGAGTGCGACGAAAACTCCGGAGCCCGGGATCTTCGGTCGGTCACCCCAGCTCAGGCCGCTGTACAGCAGCGGTACCAGGCCGGCGACGAACGCCGCCAGCACCAGCATGAACAGCTGGGCCTGCAGGCGTCGGGTGGTCAGCAGGCGCTCGACGCGCCGAGCCAGCAGCATCAGGCGCACAAGGCCGTGCTCGAACAGGCGCTTGCCGTTGAAGCGCTCGATCAGCGGCGGGTAGGGGAAGCGACCGCGTTGCAGCTGCTTGCGCAGCAGCAGGTAGAGGACGATGCCGCCAGTCATGGCGATCAGGCTCATCATCAGCGGCGCGTTCCAACCGTGCCAGATGGCCAGGCTGTATTCCGGCAGGACGCCGCCTACCACCGGTGTGGCGGCGGCGGCCAGCAGCGGGCCGACCGATTGTGCCGGGAAAATACCGACCACCAGGCAGGTGAGCACCAGCAGCTCGACCGGCGCGCGCATCCAGCGTGGCGGCTCGTGGGGCGTGTGCGGCAGGTCCTGGGCGGGTGGGCCGAAGAACACGTCGACGGTGAAGCGCAGCGCGTAGGCCACGCTGAAGGTCCCGGCCAGGGTGGCGATCACCGGCAGGGCGGCTTCTACCCAGGCGCTGGAGGTGATGAACACGGTCTCGGCGAAGAACATCTCCTTCGATAGGAAGCCGTTCATCAACGGCACGCCGGCCATCGAGGCACTGGCGACCATGGCCAGGGTCGCGGTGAACGGCACCAGGCGGAACAGGCCGCTCAGGCGGCGGATGTCACGGGTGCCGCTTTCATGGTCGATGATCCCCGCGGCCATGAACAGCGAAGCCTTGAAGGTGGCGTGGTTGAGGATGTGGAACACCGCGGCGACCGCCGCCAGCGGGCTGTTCAGGCCCAGCAGCAGGGTGATCAGGCCCAGGTGGCTGATGGTCGAATAGGCTAGCAGGCCCTTGAGATCGTTCTGGAACATCGCGGCGAAGGCGCCGAGCAGCAGGGTGGCGGCGCCGGCGCCGCCGACGATCCAGAACCATTCCTCGCTGCCCGACAGCGCCGGCCACAGCCGGGCCAGCAGGAACACCCCGGCCTTGACCATGGTCGCCGAGTGCAGGTAGGCCGATACGGGGGTGGGCGCCGCCATGGCGTGGGGCAGCCAGAACTGGAAGGGGAACTGTGCGCTCTTGCTCAGCGCGCCGACAAGGATGAGAGGCAGCAGCACCGGGTACAGCGCATGCTGGCGGATGATGTTACCGGCAGCCAGGACCTTGTCCAGGTCGTAGCTGCCGACCACATGGCCGAGCAGCAGGGCCCCGACCAGCAGGCACAAGCCCCCCGCGCCAGTGACCATCAGCGCCATGTAGGCACCGCGACGGGCGTCGGCGCGGTGATGCCAGTAGCCGATCAGCAGGAACGAGAACAGGCTGGTGAGCTCCCAGAAGAACACCAGTTGGATCAGGTTGCCGGAGATCACCAGGCCGAGCATGGCGCCCATGAACGCCAGGAAGAAGGCGAAGAAGCGCGGCACCGGGTCTTGTGGCGACATGTAGTAGCGGGCATACAGCGACACCAGGGTGCCGATGCCGAGTACCAGCAGGCTGAACAGCCAGGCGAAGCCGTCCATGCGCAGGACCAGGTTCAGGCCCAGACTCGGCAGCCACAGCAGCTCCTCGCGAATCACGCCGCCATCGGCGATCTGGGGGTACAGCAACGCTACCTGGACAGTGCCGACCAGGGCCACGAGTCCGGCGAGAATGGACTCGGCGTTGCGTGCGTTGTGCGGCAGGATCGCCGCCAGGCAACTGCCTATAAAGGGCAGAAGCAATAGCACAATCAATGACATAGCGTTCTGTTCTGAGAAGTTTGCCAAGGATCATACGTGCCGGGCCGTTGATCACCAACACGCGAGCAGTTGCAGAATCCTACAAATGTGCTGTGACAAGCTGTTTTTTTATAACAGTTTCTTTCAGAGCATAGCGGGTGCTGGCGCCTTTACAGCCCGGCTTCACGCTGGCGTTGCGCATCGTCTTCGCTAATGGCGGCTTCGTCCGCGCGGCGAATTTTCAGCTCGCTCACCACCACCGCCAGGACAATCAGCAAGCCGCCAAGCAGGGCCACACCAGGCAGGCGCTCGCCGGCGATACGCCCGACGATGCCTGCCCACACTGGTTCTCCCGCGTAGATCAGGGTGGCGCGGGTGGGCGATACCGACTTCTGGGCCCAGTTCATCGCTACCTGGATCACTGCGCTCATCGCGCCCAGCCCCACAGCGCTGACCAATAGCAGCCAGGAAAAGTCGGGAAGGCGTTCCTGGGTGGGGACGATCATCAGGAATGCCAGCACCGAGGCGGTCGCCAGCTGTACCACGGTCACCCGGCGCACATCGACCTTGCCGGCGTAGCGGCTGATCAGGATGATCTCGCCGGCAATCGCCACGGCACTGACCAGGGTCACCAGTTCACCCTCGCTGAAGTGCAGCGCGCCGCCTTCGGGGCCGGCCAGCAGCATCAGGCCAGCGAAGGCCAGGGCGATGCCCAGGCTCGGCATCAGGCCTGGGCGGCGCCCCAGCACCAGCCATTGCAGCAGGGGCACGAAGGGCACGTAAAGCGCGGTGATGAACGCCGACTGGCTGCTGCTGATGGTTTGCAGGCCCATGGTCTGCAGACCGTAACCCAGCATGATCGACACGCCGATGAGCACGCCGGCCTTCAATTCGGTGAAGGTCAACCCCGGCAGTGAGCGTGCCGAGACCAGCCCGACGAACAGCGCGGCGGCGGCGAAACGCAGGCCGACGAAGAACATCGGGCCGCTGACGGTCATGACGTTGTGCACGATCAGGAAGGTGCCACCCCAAAGCATGGTGATGAACACCAGCACCAGTTCGGCCTTGCTCAGGCGGAAGGTGGCGGCAGGTTTGTGGCTGGGGGGTTGGCTCATGGTCTTGCGCGCTCGAAAGGGGCGGCGCACAATCCGCCGCAAAGTGGGCAGTATACTGCGCAACCTCTATCAGTGAGCAATATAGTGCACAAAGATTCCGAACACCGCGCGTCGGTGTTGCAGCATGTCAGCCAGAATGTCCGCCGCTTGCGAAGTGATGCAGGCTTGAGCCAGGCCGCCCTCTCGGAGCGTTCCGGGGTGAGTCGGCGGATGCTGGTGGCCATCGAGGCGGGCGAGAAGAATGTCAGCCTGACGACTCTGGACCTGATCGCCGAGGCCCTTGGCGTGGCATTCAGCACCCTGATCCAGGCGCCCGACCAGCGCGACCCCAGTCGTATCGACGAGTTGGCGTGGGCCGGTGAGCACCCTGGCAGCAGGGCGGTGTTACTTGGCAGCAGTCCCGCGCGGCGCGAGGTGGAACTATGGGAGTGGACCCTGGCGCCCGGCGAGCGTTACGCCAGTGAAGCGGATGCTGCGGGCTGGCGCGAGCAGATCTACGTCGCCGAAGGTTGTTTGACCCTGGTGATCGAGGGGTATGAGCAGCGCCTGCACACGGGTGAATTCTTCGTGTTCCCCAGCGATTGCCGTTATGCCTATCGCAACGATGGGGACGTGGCAGTGCGCTTTGTGCGCAATGTGGTGATCTGACAAGCCTGTCACGCTGCCGAGGGGTGCGGACCAGGTCCATCCTCCGCCAGATGATCGTGATGATTGCGCAGCGGACACTCTTTCAATGACATGCAGCCACAGCCGATGCAGCCATCGAGTTGGTCGCGCAGCAGTATCATCTGGTCGATGCGCCGATCGAGATCGGAGCGCCATTGCGCGGAAAGGCGCTGCCAGTCCGCAGCCGTCGGCGTATGGTCGCGGGGCAGGGTGGCCAATGCCTCGGCGATATCCACCAGGGGGATGCCCAGGCGCTGCGCCATCTTGATCACCGCCACCCGGCGCAGTACGGCGCGTGGGTAACGGCGCTGGTTGCCGGCATTGCGGGTACTGTGGATCAGGCCCTTGGTTTCGTAGAAGTGCAGCGCGGTCACTGCCACGCCACTGCGCGCAGCCAGCTGACCGACGCTGAGCAGTCGCTCCGGGGAAGGGGGCGTCTTCATGCAGAAAATCCTTGACCTTGAGTTAACTGGAGGTTTTACCCTCCGCGGCAACTGGCTGCAAGTGCCGGAATCAAGGAGACAGTCCATGGCGGTTCATACCCCTTCCCTGTGGTTCACCCAAATGATCGAATATGACGTGCCGCCTGGGCGGCAGGAAGCGTTGGCTCATGCCTTGGTCGTTCGTAGCGAGCATCTGGTGCAGCATTGCGAAGGGCTGCAGGGCGTGAGCATCCAGGCCAGTGACGATGGTTGCCGCGTGTTGCAGTACTTGCAGTGGCAATCGCGCCAGGCGTGGACCGCCGCTGCGGATTGCTTTGTCGAGGAGCCTTTTCTGGAGCTGTTGAGCCAGCACCAGGCACGTGGCGTCAACTTCGCCGCCTACCAGACCCTGCGCAGCCTGGTGCGCGGTGTTGATGGCGGCCTGCACTGCCAAGTGGGGACCGTAGCGCGATAAGCTCGACTATGCGGTCACAGGGTACATGGGGCAAAGCGTGCCTTGTATGCGCCGGGAAGATTGCGGGCGCCTGCGGGCTGTACCATTATCCTTGGCCTGGATCAGTCGAGATAAATTCGCAGGAGTGCGCATGAACAGTCAGTCCCCCCTTCCGGAAACCGTGCCGGCGCGTCTGGCACGTGTGCGAGAGGCCATGGCCAGGGAGGGTGTGGGCGCCCTGCTGGTACCGTCGGCCGACCCGCACCTGTCCGAGTACCTGCCGGGGTATTGGCAGGGGCGGCAATGGTTGTCCGGATTCCACGGTTCGGTGGGCACGCTGGTGGTGACGGCAGATTTTGCCGGCGTGTGGGTCGATAGCCGTTATTGGGAGCAGGCCGAGAAGGAGCTGGCTGGCAGCGGCATCGAGTTGATGAAACTGCGGCCTGGGCAATCGGGTGCGCTGGAGTGGCTTGGCGAACATGCCAAGGACGCTGTAGCCGTCGACGGAGCGGTCATGGCGTTGGCCTCGGCGAGGCAACTGGGCGAGCGCCTGGAGGCCCGTGGTGTCCGCTTGCAGACCCAATGCGACCTGCTCAAGGAGGTCTGGGCGGATCGTCCTGAGCTGCCAAGCAATCCGGTGTACCAGCATCTGCCGCCCCACGCCACGGTCAGTCGCTCGCACAAGCTCGAGGGCTTGCGTCAGTCATTGAAGGATAAAGGTGCCGACTGGCATTTCATCGCAACCCTCGACGATATCGCCTGGCTGTTCAATCTTCGTGGCAGTGACGTCTCCTACAACCCGGTGTTCGTCTCGTTCGCCTTGATCAGTCAGGACAAGGCCTACCTGTTCGTCGGCAAGGATAAAGTCGATGAACACCTGCGCAAGGTGCTCGCGGCCGATGGCATTGAAGTCCGTGACTATGACGAGGTGAGCGCGGCCCTTGCGGCGATCTCTCCGGGCAGCAGCCTTCAGGTGGACCCGGCGCGGGTCACATGTGGCCTGCTCGAGCATCTGAACAAGCAGGTGCGTCTGGTCGAGGGCATCAACCCGACCACGTTGAGCAAGTCACGCAAGGAAGAGGGCGACCTCAAGCATATTCGTCAGGCCATGGAGCAGGACGGCGCGGCGCTGTGTGAGTTCTTCACCTGGTTTGAACAGCACCTCGGCCAGGAGCGAATCACCGAGCTGACCATTGATGAGCAACTGAGTGCCGCTCGTGCCCGACGCCCAGGCTTTGTCTCGTTGAGTTTCTCTACCATCGCCGCCTACAACGCCAACGGCGCGATGCCCCACTACCGGGCCACCGAAGAGTCTCACGCGGTGATCGAAGGTAATGGATTACTGCTGATCGACTCGGGGGGACAGTACTTGGGCGGCACTACCGACATCACCCGGATGGTGCCCATCGGTGAACCCAGCCAGGAGCAGAAGGCGGATTGCACGCGGGTACTCAAGGGCATGATCGCACTGTCACGGGCGAAGTTTCCGCGCGGCATTCTTTCCCCGCTGCTCGATGCCATTGCCCGGGCACCGATCTGGGCGGACCAGGTCGACTACGGTCATGGCACCGGGCATGGGGTGGGCTACTTCATGAATGTGCATGAAGGTCCTCAAGTCATCGCCTACCAGGCGGCCACCGCGCCACAGACGGCGATGCAGGCGGGGATGATCAGTTCGATCGAACCGGGTACCTACCGCCCCGGCGAGTGGGGCGTGCGTATCGAGAACCTGGTGGTCAATCGTGAGGTGGGGAGCAGTGTGTTCGGTGACTTCCTGGCGTTCGAGACGCTGACCTTGTGTCCGATCGATACCCGTTGCCTCTTGCCGGAGCAGCTTGGGGTGGACGACATCGCCTGGCTCAACGCTTATCACCAAACGGTCCGCGAGCGTATCTCGCCATTGCTTCAGGGCGATGCGCTGGATTGGTTGAAGCGACGTACCGCGCCACTGTGACCGATCAGGAAAAAGGGCAGCCATTGGCTGCCCTTCTGTTTACTTGCAGATCACGATCATGCTGCGGCTGGTATAGCCGGCGGGGTTGATGCCGAAGACATAATCCCCTGGCTCTTCGTCACTGTCACCAGAGCGAGCAATGACCTTGTAGCCTTTGCTGCCACACGATGCGGCAGCCTTGCTGTAACACTTCTCCCACGATGAGGAGAGGCCTGAGCAATTGATATGCAGACCCTTTTTCCCCCGCTTCACCTCGGTCTTGGCTGTAGCGGCGCATCCAGCAATGGCCAAGATGGCCAGGATGAGCAAAATACGTTTCATTCCTGTCCTTATGCTGACCCGACTGCTTGAACGGGCCTTTCATCAGCGCTTCGAGGCTTCCTTGCGTGTTTCCCGCGTCCTTTTGCTGCCAGTAGATAGCGTTGAGATGATGATTTTGTGACAGCTTAATCAGCCTAGGAGGGGTGTACAAGGCTGAAGATGGTGCAAATGAAAATATTTCTCAATTCAGTCGACGGCCACTGGGGGCGTTACCTCCCGTTTCATGGAAAGGGTTGCACCGACTG